>NZ_JBHYOW010000016.1:0-92451 GCF_042745575.1 Nocardiopsis sp. NPDC058789 | reverse complement strand
AAAATCAAACACGCGCTGTTGAGTTCTCAAGAAACAATCGCTCTTCCCGTACAAGCGCCAGAGTCCGAGACTCTGTCTGCTCTTCCGGAGAAGGCCTCTGCGTTTCCGCTTTGTTGTGTCTTTACTTTATCAGGTGTTCCGCGCCCCGCCAAATCGGCGGTTTGTGGCAGCGTTTCCGCTAAACACGAGATCGGGGTAAAGCCCGTTTGCTCCGTTTGGTTCCGAGTTGCTGCCTTGCGGCTTTTGCTCGTTTCCTTGAAGCGACTCTCCGAGTTTACATGGCCCGAGCAGTGCTCGAACCGCTGTGTTTCGGAGATTGTCTGACTCGAAGATCTGATCACGCCCACGGAGAGCCCGTGTTCGTTTCGACCGAGAGGATCCTGGTCCCTCCTTGCGACCTTGGGCCGGTCGGAGGCGACTCGGAGAACATTACCCCTCGGGTCGGAGCGGCGCAAACGGTTCCGCGCATGACGTGGGTCACATCAGGTGAGGACCCGTCCGTCTCCCGTTCCCGGGGCGGCGTACAGCCACTCCACCTCCAGTGACACGGCCGCCACGGTCGCCGGGGAGAACGCCGTCAGGGCCTCGGGGCCGACGAACGACGCGGCCACCTGGGCGATGGTCGGGTTGTGACCCACCACCAGGACGGTGTCGGCGTCGGCGTCGACCTGGTTGACCAGTTCCATCAACTCGTCCACCCCGGCCAGGTACGCGGACCGGGAGTAGTCGACGGCCACATCCGCCCCCGTGTTCGGGTCCATGGCACCCAGGACCCCGTCCAGCGTCTGGCGGGTCCGCTCGGCGGTCGAGCAGATCACGTGGTCGGGGACGTGACCGAGCTCGGTCAGGACCCGCCCCACCCGTGCGGCCTGTTCCCTGCCCCTGCCGGTGAGGGAGCGATCGTGGTCGATCACCCCGTGACCGTCCTCCGCCTGCGCGTGGCGCATGAGCAACAGTGTGCGACTCATGACGCGAGCGCCGTCGCGACGATGGCGAGCAGGGCCATGAAGCCCAGCATCGCCCCCACGATGACCATCAAACCCTTCATCCCGGACAAGGCCCACTCCCTCGCTCTGGCTGTCCCCGCTGTCTGACCGCTCCGCCGGGTCCCGCACGGACGCGTCCACCCAGGTTAGGTGTGCCCCTGATGTCCGGTACCGCGCCCTCACCACACGCGGCGCGGCCGCCCGGTCGGTTCCGGACGGCCGCGCCACCTGTTCGTTCCGGCCCGGTGGCCCGGACCGGGCCTCAGGCCTGGTCGGTCACCGCGGACCGGGGCTTCGGGCGTCGCCGCCCTCGTCACCCGTGGTTCGGGTCAGCCCTGGTTGGCCTCCCCGGCGCGGGCCTCCTCCCTGCGCTCGCCGTCCTCCTTCGCCGGAGCGGCGGCGTCCCCGCCCGCGACGTCGGTGTCCTGGTCCCCGCCTCCGGTGACCGCACCACCGTCACCTGCCTCCGGGGCGTCCTTGGGCGCGGACGCACCGCTGGTCTCCGCCAGGTCCGTCTCGGTACCCGACCCACGGTTCTTCGACCACAGGACGGCGCCGACCAGCACACCGACCGCGACCACGGTCACCCCGACCCGCAGGGCGACGTTGTCCGCGTAGATCACCACGCTGGGCGCGACGATCAGGGCGACGAGGTTCATCACCTTGAGCAGCGGGTTGATGGCCGGTCCGGCGGTGTCCTTGAAGGGGTCACCGACCGTGTCACCGATGACGGTCGCCTCGTGGGCGGCGGAACCCTTGCCGCCGTGGTTACCGTCCTCCACCAGCTTCTTGGCGTTGTCCCAGGCGCCGCCGGAGTTGGAGAGGAACACGGCCATGAGCACGCCCGCGGCGATCGCGCCGCCCAGGAAGGCGCCGAGCGGGGCGTACCCGAAGGCGAAGCCGACCGCGATGGGCGCCAGGACCGCGAGAAGACCGGGGGTGACCAGCTCCCGCAGCGAGTCCTTGGTGCAGATGTCGACCACCCGCGCGTACTCCGGCTTCTCCGTGCCGTCCATGATCCCCGGACGAGTGCGGAACTGGTTGCGCACCTCCAGGACCACGCGCTGCGCGGCCCGGCCGACGGCCATGATCGCCAGGCCGGAGAAGAAGAACACGACGCTGGCGCCGATGATGACGCCGACGAGCACGTCGGGCTGGTCCAGGGAGAGGGAGAAGACGTCGGTGCCTCCGAGCCGCTCCTGGACCGAGGTGCGGAAGGCGCCGAAGAGGGCGGTGGCGGCCAGGACCGCCGTGGCGATCGCGATGCCCTTGGTGATCGCCTTGGTGGTGTTGCCGACCGCGTCGAGCCCGGTGAGGATGTCCGCGCCCTTGCCCTCGACGTCCCCGGACATCTCCGCGATGCCCTGGGCGTTGTCGGAGACCGGGCCGAACGTGTCCATCGCGACGATGATGCCGACCGTGGTCAGCAGGCCCGTTCCGGCGAGGGCGACGGCGAACAGGCTCAGGGTGATGGACCCGCCCCCGAGGAGGAAGGCCGCGTACACGGCACCCGCGATGAGCAGGGCCGAGTAGACCGCCGACTCCAGGCCGACGGAGATGCCGGACAGGATGACGGTGGCGGCACCGGTCTGCGAGCTCTCCCCGATGTCCCGGACCGGACGCTTGTCGGTCTCGGTGAAGTAGCCGGTGAGCAGCTGGATGGCCGCGGCGAGCACCAGGCCGATGAGGACCGCCGCGATCGCGATGAACCTGGGGTCGGGGTTGGTCCCTGCGTCCGCGATCTCCTGGAGGACGGTGTCGCTGACCCCGGACATCTGCTCGAAGCTGCTGGGCAGGTACCAGAAGGCCGTGACGGTGACCAGGACGGCGGAGATCGCGGCGGAGATGAAGAAGCCCCGGTTGATCGCGGTCATCGCGCTGCGGTCCCGGGTCCTGGGCGCCACGATGAAGATGCCGATGATCGCGGTGAGGACACCGATCATCGGGACCAGCAGCGGGAAGACCAGGCCCTCGGTACCGAAGGCGACGCGGCCGAGGATGAGCGAGGCGACGAGCACCACGGCGTAGGACTCGAAGAGGTCCGCGGCCATGCCCGCGCAGTCGCCCACGTTGTCACCGACGTTGTCCGCGATGGTGGCGGCGTTGCGCGGGTCGTCCTCGGGGATGCCCTGTTCGACCTTGCCGACGAGGTCGGCGCCGACGTCGGCGGCCTTGGTGAAGATGCCGCCGCCGACACGCATGAACATCGCGAGGAGGGCGGCGCCGAAGCCGAAGCCCTCCAGGACGATGGGGGCGTCGCCCCGGTAGAGGAGCACGACGAGGGCGGCGCCGAACAGGCCGAGGCCCACGGTGATCATGCCCGCGACGCCGCCGGTGCGGAAGGCGATCCGCATGGCGGTGTGGTTGTCGCTCTCCGTGCCTCCCCGGGCGGCGGCGGCCACGCGGACGTTGCCGCGTACCGCGAGCCACATGCCGATGAACCCGGTGGCGGCCGAGAGCAGCGCGCCGAGCGCGAAGAAGACCGACCGGCCGATGGCGATGGCCCATGTGTCGGCCGGGAGCAGCAGAAGGAGAAGGGGAATGGCGACGACGAAGACCGCGAGGGTGCGGAACTGTCGTTTCAGATAGGCCGCGGCTCCTTCCTGTACCGCGACCGCGATGTTGCGCATTCGCTCGGTGCCCTGGCCGGCGGCGAGTACCTCACGAACCAGCATCCCCGCGACGGCGAGCGCGAGGAGCGCGACCACCATGACGAGGATGACGAGGGTGAGGTCCCGGCCCTCCAGTGCCAGTGCCATGCCACTTCCCGTGGCGAGGTTGAGCCCAGACAATCCGTCCTCCTTGAGACGGGCACGTCCTTTTCGGCCCCTGGTCGGAGGTGCGCGGGCGATCGGCCACGTGGGCTCCGGTGCCGCGCACCGCCGTGGACGTACCGCCGTCCGAAGGCTCCTGAACTGGATCGACGGCACGCTTGCCGGGGTCGAAGCGGTGCCACCTTCCTGTGTGGTGAACGCCGCCCGCAGTCACGCACGCGCGGACGGTGATCCCGGGATTCTACGCACGGAACCGAATAAAGCAGAGGGTCGATTCGGCATTTGTCCAAGAGAGATGAAAGATGTGATCTCACGGTGATCCTGGGAATCGGATAAATGCCTTCAGTGGCATTGTTGAGCTCGCATAGGCTCGCATAATGCGTTAACTCGATGTTAACGTTAAAGTACGCATAAAGCCTGGAACATGGAAGTTGCCCCTTTGGCCTCATCCAACACACGGGACCCAGGCGCAACATCCGAACCGCGCCCGCCCCGGTACACCACGAGGTTCCACACCGCTACGCGCTGGTCCGCCCCGATCCACGGCACGGGGTGGGGCCCTCCCCCGGAATCGAGAGGCGAAGGGAACGGTTGTCGGACCGTACGGAACTACGCTCGACGCAGCCGCATCCCGGAGGCGTCGATCCCGTCCCCCGAGGTCGCCACACCAGAGTCGAGGTCGTCGGCCAGTCCCCGCGCGAACGCCGCCACTCCGGCCACGTCCACCCCGTGGGGTGCGTCCGGCCCGAAGGTCTCGACCCGGTCCGCGCCACGTCTGAGCAGCCGGGCCGCGCCCACCCGGTTGCCGCGCTGGGCATGGGTGACGCCGACCGCCGTCTGCGCGAGGCCCCGCCACAGCTCCCGCTCCGGGTCCGGAACCGACTTCCAGACGGCTTCGAGCACCTCGTGCGCGGTGAAGGCGAAACCGCCGTCGAGCAGGCGCTGCGCCTCCGCGATGCCCTCCTCCACGGTGAACACCGCGTCGTCGGGCACCCGGTCGACCTCACCGACACCGCCGTGCGGCATCGGACGGCCGTAGCGGTCACGCGGGCGCTGGTTCTGAGCCTGGCCGGACTCGTTGCGATCGCGGACGCCGTCCGCCCCGGGCCGGGGTTCCCTGGTCATACGTTCCTCACCGCCGTTCGCCGTCGGCGCCCCGGTCACCCGTGACACCGAGTCCACCGTCGACTTCCCGCAACCACCCTACGAGAGCGCGCTCCACCTCGCGCGGGCGCTCCTCGTGCGGGAAGTGTCCGGCGCCCGGCACCTCCACCCACCGGTAGGGGCCGCGCACGAACCCGCGGGAGGCGCGGGCCACCCCGGGCGGACACACCCGGTCCAGTGCCCCGTGGACCTGGAGGACGGGCACACCCACCGGGTGCCGCATGCTCATCCCGTACCTGAACCCGTCCGCGCGGAACCGCGACCGGAAGATCCAGCGGTGGTACTCCAGCGAGCAGTGCGAGACCTTCGGGATGGCGAACGCGAGGCGGTAGCGCTCCGCCGTCTCCGGGTCCGGCCATCCGGGAGCTGACCACGAGTCCAGGAGCTCGCCCACCCGGACACAGCCGTCGGTGAGGAGTCGGTGCTCGGGCAGGACCGGCACCTGGGCACGGAGCAGGTGCGGGGTGCCCGGCCCCCCGGAGAACAGGACACGGGCGGCCCGGCGGGGGTGGGGCGCTGACACGGCGGCCAGGGCGCGTACCACCCCGGGGTGGTGGGCGGTCATGGTCCAGCCGACCAGTCCGCCGACCCCGTGGCCGACGACGACGGCGTCAGCCGCGCCGAGCGCGCGGACCAGGCTCGCCATGTCCTGGGCCAGTCCCACGAGGTCGTAACCGCGCGGGGTCTTGTCGCTGGCGCCGTAGCCGCGCAGGTCGACCGCGACGGCGCGGTATCCGGCCTCGGCCAGACCGGTCAGCTGGGCGCGCCACGCCCACCAGAACTGGGGGAATCCGTGCAGGAGGAGGACGAGCGGGCCCTCACCGAGTTCGGCCGCGTGGAACCGGGCACCGGCGGCGCTGACCGTCCGGTGGGTCCAGGGGCCGTCGACGTAGGCGGCCGAGTCGTCCAGCACCGGGAACTATCGGCTGGCGGGTTCGGATGTCTCGCTGTCCGCGACGGTCTCGACCGCACCGTCCCTGGGCGGGCGGATGTCGCCGCGCAGGATGCCCATGAGCCGGGAGGCGGTGACCGCCGTGCGGGCCAACCCCTGGCGGCGGCGGAGGTTGATCACGGCGACCAGGATGAGGACGGCGGCGATCAGCAGGTAGAAGCCGGTGACGGTCAGGAAGGAGAGCCAGAAGGCCCACCCGACCACCTCGGCGAGGAAGAGCCCCACGGTGACCGAGAACAGGATCAGGACGAGGTGGAGGACGAAGGCCGCGGCCCCGAACTCACCGACGCTCTTGCCGATCCTGGTGGCATCGGCCTTGGCCTCGAGCTTGGCGAGCCTGATCTCCAGCCGAACGATGCGGGAGAGGTTGTCGGTGGCGTCGGAGACCAGCTCACCGATGGAACGGTCGGAGTCGCTGGCAGTGCCAGGTCGGCCGGTACCCGGCTTGTCCACCATCGTGGGGGTTCCCTTCTCTCGGTCCGTACACGTGGATGATCCTCCGCATCCTCGCACATGCCCTCCCTCCCGTGTCTCTCACGGCACGCAAAACCGGAGGCTTCGGTTTCGTCACGTGGGTGAGCGGGAACGGCGCCCCGTCCCTTCGGAAGGGGCGGGGCGCCGTGGTGTCCGGGCCGATCGGTGGCCGGGAACGCCGCGCGGGGTCGGGCGGTCGGACCGGTCAGTCGCCCTTCCTGGCGGAGGGCAGCTGCTTGGCGATCACGTCCATGATCGACGAGTCGGTCAGGGTCGAGGTGTCACCGACCTCCCGCTCCTCCGCGATGTCGCGCAGCAGGCGCCGCATGATCTTGCCGGACCGGGTCTTGGGCAGCTCGGGAACGGCGAGCAGCCGCGCGGGCTTGGCGATGGGGCCGAGCGACGTGCCGACGTGGTTGCGCAGCTCCTGGACCAGGTCCGCGGGGACCTCCTCGGCACCGCCGCGCAGGATGACGAAGCCGACGATGGCCTGACCGGTCACCTTGTCGACGGCCCCCACGACGGCCGCCTCCGCGACCTTCGGGTGGGAGACCAGCGCGGACTCCACCTCGGTGGTGGAGATGTTGTGGCCGGAGACCAGCATGACGTCGTCCACGCGGCCGAGCAGCCACAGGTCGCCGTCCTCGTCCTTCTTGGCCCCGTCACCCGGGAAGTAGAGGCCCTCGAAGCGCGACCAGTAGGTGTCCTTGTAGCGCTGGTCGTCGCCCCAGATGCCGCGCAGCATGGACGGCCACGGCTCGCGGATCACGATGAAGCCGCCCTCGCCGTCCGGGACGGACTTGCCCTCCTCGTCCACCACGTCCGCGACGACGCCCGGGATGGCGCGCATCGCGGCGCCGGGCTTGCCCGAGGTGACTCCGGGCAGCGGGCTGACCATGATCGCGCCGGTCTCGGTCTGCCACCAGGTGTCCACCACCGGGGTCTTCCCGCCGCCGATGTTCTTCCGGTACCACATGTAGGCCTCGGGGTTGATGGGCTCACCGACCGAGCCGATCACCCGCAGGCTGGAGAGGTCGTACTCGGCGGGGATCTCGTCGCCCCACTTCATGAAGGTGCGGATCGCCGTGGGCGCCATGTAGGCGATGGTGACCTTGTACTTCTCGATGAGCTCCCAGAAGCGGCCCTTGTGCGGGGTGTCCGGGGTGCCCTCGTACATGACGACGGTGGCCGCGTTGGAGAGCGGGCCGTAGACGATGTAGGAGTGGCCGGTCACCCAGCCGATGTCGGCGGCGCACCAGTAGACGTCGGTCTCCGGCTTGAGGTCGAAGACCGCCCAGTGGGTGTAGGAGGCCTGCGTGAGGTAGCCGCCGGTGGTGTGCAGGATGCCCTTGGGCTTGGCCGTGGTGCCGCTCGTGTACATGATGTACAGCGGGTGCTCGGCGTCGTGGGCCTCGGGGGTGTGCTCGGTGCTGGCGGTCTCCACGACGTCGTGCCACCACACGTCGCGCTCGTTCCACTCGACGTCCTGACCGGTGCGGCGCACGACGAGGACGTTCTCGACGGCCGGGCGGTCCGCGACGGCGCCGTCGACGGCGGGCTTGAGGGCGCTGGGCTTGCCGCGCCGGTAGCCGCCGTCCGCCGTGATGACCAGCTTGGCCTGGCTGTCGTCCAGGCGCTGGCCGAGCGCGTCCACGGAGAAGCCGCCGAAGACGACCATGTGCACGGCGCCGATGCGGGCGCAGGCGAGCATGGCGACGACGGTCTCGGGGATCATCGGCATGTAGATGGCGACGCGGTCGCCCTTGGTCACGCCCAGCGAGGTGAGGGCGTTGGCCGCCTGGCAGACCTGGTCCTTGAGTTCGGCGTAGGTGATCGCGCGGCTGTCGCCGGGCTCCCCCTCCCACTGGAGGGCGACGCGGTCACCGATACCGGCGTCGACGTGCCGGTCCACACAGTTGACGGAGGCGTTGATCTGGCCCCCGACGAACCACTGGGCGTAGGGCGGCTGCCAGTCCAGGACGGTGTCCCAGGTCCGCTCCCACTGGAGCCTCCGGGCCTGCTCCTCCCAGAAACCCAGGCGGTCACCGTTGGCCGTGTCGTAGGCGTCGGCCTTGACGTTGGCGTTCTCCGCGAGATCCGCGGGCGGCGGGAAGCTCCTGGTCTCGTGGAGAAGGTTGGACAGTGTCTCCTGGCTCGGGGGAGTGCTGTCGGCCACTGTGATTCTCCTTACGTCGGCTGTGCGTCCAGCCTAATCATGTGGTCCATACCGGGGGAACAGCCGGGTCGGCGTACAGCGACCGCGTGGCGCGGGCGCGCGACGAACGGTCGGTGAACGGTCGCCGGTCCGCGACGAGCGGTTCCCGTGGAGCCCGCCCGGGCCGTGGAGCGCTCGGTGTTACCGACGCGTAGTGTTGGTTTTCGTGAGCGAATCGACTTCTGCATCCCCGTCCGACCCACTGTCCCGGATCGCCGGTCTTCCGGGGGTGAGCGACGCGGTGAACGAGACGCGGACCCTGGTCGACAGGCTGCTGGGGCACCGCGTCCTACGCCGTCGGAGCAGTGACGTGTCCATGGAGTCCTCCCTGCGGGGCGCGTGCGCGTCGGCCGCCTTGGAGGGCGCCGAGGTCTCGATGGAGGAGATCCGCGAGGGGCACGTGTACGACACCCGGATCAAGGGCGCGCTCCGTGTCGGCGGCGAGCTGGGCACGATGGTGGACACCTGGCCCCAGGCCCCCCGGCAGGCGCTGGCGCGGCTGCACACCCTGGCGGCGGCCGACGCGGTCTCCGAGGACGCCCTGGGCCGCCCCCGGCTGGAGGGTGAGCGGGTCGAGGACCCGCTGGACCTGGGTCCGGCCCCGAGCGCGGCGGAGGCCGCCGCCCGGCTGGAGGGCCTGTACGCGCTGCTCGGCGCGCGGACGAAGGTTCCCGCCCTGGTGACGTCGGCGCTGGTGCACGGCGAACTGATGGCGATCCGTCCGTTCGGCTGGGGGGACGGGCTGGTGGCGCGCGCCGCCGAGAGGCTGACGCTGGTGGAGCGCGGCCTGGACCCGAAGTCGCTGGTCACGTCGGAGCTGGGTCACCAGACCCTGAGGGACGAGTACGCCCCCGCGTTGCGCGCGTACATGTCCGGCACCGCCGACGGTGTCGCGGAGTGGGTCGTGTACTGCTGCCGCGCGGTGCGGGCCGGCGCCCAGGACTCCCTCGCCACGTGTGAGGCGCTCAAGCGCGGTTGATCCGAGCGGAACCGAACAGCGTTCGACGAACCGTGTTCGGGCTCTCGGATAATCGCCAGTTCACTCCACTCGGTGTTTTGCCGACAGGCAATGCCGCGAACGCGTCTCATTTCGATCACGCTTGACCGGGCGCGAATGTTTCCTGATTGCTCGCGCACATGCACGTGCATGTGAACGGCACTCCAGAAGACCGTCCGGGGTGCCGTTCACGGTAGGCGGGATCGTGTTAGCAGATGCCACCGCATATAGTCCGACCTGGAGAAACTCGTCTTTCCCAAGCTCGCCCCAGCCCCGGGGGATCGGGGGTCACGCGGCTTCTCGACCCACACGTGGGAGCCCCCTCAGGGACCGTCTCCTTTGTTTGTGGCCCGGGAACCCTTCTTCCAAAAGGTGGCGGGGCGAAGTTTTTCTGTTGGATTCCCGAACCCATACTCAGGGTCTCGTGATAGCGTCTGTTCTGGAGTCGCGCGAAGGGTCGACAGCGACGGGCCAAAACTCCGGGCTACTCGTCCTAAAGGACACAAGCCGCCAATACGGACATTGCGCCCGCGAATCATCGTCGTTCCTCGCGAGAAGTACGAACACCGGAACCCCGCACGGGGTTCCGCGCGTACGGACCACGCTCCGATGGACCCTTCCCCGGAGAGCGGGCCCCGGCCTGTCCCCCCGAGGCCGGAACCGAGTGGCCCCCAGTTCCCCCTGTGGGGTCCGCTCGACGACGTCCGCTCCGTCTCACCTGACGGGCCGGGACGCACGACAGCCCCCGTACGTGCGTCCCGCCCGCCGGGTGGGGCCACCGGTCCCCGACGCCCCTCCCCCGCCATCGGTCACCGCGCGGGGTCATCCACGGACATCGCCCCGGGTTATCCACAGGCGCGCACGTGTGGCTTCCGCCGCGCCCCCGCTTCGGCGAAGGTCGAAGGGACAGGTTCCCGCCCTTCCCGGAAGGTCCGATGGACGCCCCGCAGCGCACCCTGATCGCCACCGCAGACCCCGACCTCCTCGACGACCTCCTCCGGCTGGCGGCGGCCGCCGCCACCGAGGTCACCGTCGCCCCCGACCCCGAACAGGCCCTGCGCGCGTGGAGCGGCTCCCCGCTCGTCGTGGTCGGCCACGACCTGGACCCCGCCCTGCGCGCGGCCGGACCCCCGCCCCACCCACGGGTCGCGGTGGTCGCCCACGACACCGAAGGCACCCGTCAGGAGGGCGTCCACCTGCTACCGAGGGACGAGTCGGCCCTCGTCGACCTGTTCTCCTCCGTCTCCGACCGCTCCCCGGCACCCGTGGTCTCGGTGGTCGGCGGTCGCGGCGGCGCGGGGGCCAGCCTCCTCTCCGCCGCCCTGTCCCTGGCCGGGGAGAGGGCCGGACTGGCCACGGCCCTGCTCGACGCCGATCCGCTCGGCTGCGGACCCGACGTCTATCTGGGGTGCGACCACAGCGACCCACGGACCCGCACCGGCTGGGCCGACCTGCTCCGCCAGCGCGGCCGCGTGCCCTGGCGGACCCTGCGGGACGGTCTGCCCCGGGTCGGCCGGGTGGACGTGCTCACCTGGGCCCGGCGCGACGGCGGCGAACAGGGGCACCCGCTCCCCGTGGGTGCGGCACGGGCCGCGCTGGACTCCGCCCGTCGGGGCACCGACCTGGTGGTGACGGACCTCCCCCGCTGTTTCGACCCGGGGACCACCGTCTTCCTCAACCACTCCACCCTCGTTCTCGTCGTGGTCCCCGCCGACGTGTACTCAGTGGTCTCCGCCGCGCGGATGACCCACCGCCTGCGGCAGGAGACCGCACGGGTGCGCGCGGTGGTGCGCGGGGCAGGGGGCGGCCTGTCCACGGGGGTGGTCACCGCGGCTCTGGGAGTGGAGCTCGGCGCCGACCTGCCCCCGGAACCGGGGCTGTCCCGCACCCTGCGCGTGGGCGAGGTCCCCGCCCGGCACCCCCGCTCGCCGCTGGCCCGCTACGCGGACCAGGTCGTGGGTTCCCTCGTCCACGACCGGGTGGCTCGGTGAACGCCGTCTGGGACCGCCTGACCCACCGGGCGCCCGCCCGGACGACGGAGCCCCCTGCCGAGGACTCCGTGCTGGAACGGGTCCGCGACCGGTTCGTGGCATCCGGCGCGCCGGTCACCCCGGCCAACGTCGCCACCGCGATCCGCTCTGCGGGCGGCGCCCTGGGCGACCGGGAACTGCTGGCGATGACCAGGCGGCTGGCCGCCGACCTGTCCGGGGCCGGCCCCTTGGAGGAGCTGCTCACCTCCGACGTCACCGACGTCCTGGTCAACGGCCCGGACCAGGTCTGGGTCGACTCCGGGGAGGGGCTGCGCCGGGTCCGCGACGTCCGCTTCGCCTCCGAGGACGAGGTCCGCAGGCTCGCCCAGCGGCTCGCCTTCCAGGCGGGACGCCGCCTCGACGCGGCCGCTCCCTACGTGGACGCCCGCCTTCCCGGCGGCGCCCGGCTGCACGCGGTACTGCCGCCGATCGCCCCCGAGGGGGCCTGCCTGTCCCTGCGGATCCCGCCACGGAGGGTGTTCGGACTCGGGGCGCTGACCGCCAGCGGCACCCTGACCACCTCGGGCGCGGACCTGCTCCGCGCCCTCGTCTCCCGGCGCGAACCCTTCCTGGTCAGCGGCGGGACCGGAACGGGGAAGACCACGCTGCTCTCCTCACTGCTGTCCCTGGTGGCCCCCGAGGAACGGATCGTGCTCGCGGAGGACTCCCCCGAGCTCCGCCCCGAGCACCCGCACGTGGTGCGCCTCCAGACCCGCCCCGCCAATATCGAGGGCAGTGGGGAGGTGTCCCTGGAGACGCTGGTCCGTCAGGGCCTGCGGATGCGACCGGACCGGCTCGTGGTCGGTGAGGCGCGCGGCCCGGAGATCGTGTCGTTGCTGGGTGCCCTCAACACGGGGCACCGAGGTGGCGCCGGAACCCTGCACGCGAACGGGGCGGAGGAGGTGCCCGCCCGGGTGGAGGCCATGGGGTGCGCCGCCGGGCTCAGCCGTGGCGCGGTGCACAGCCAGCTCGCCGCCACCGGGGTCCTGGTGGTCCACCTGGTCCGGGACCACGGAGGGCGCCGCCTGTCCGAGATCCGGGTCCTCCGCCAGGGTGACTCCGGCCTGGTGCGGGCCGAGCCGGCGGTCTCCTTCACTGCGGACGGGCGCAGACACGACCACCCCGGCGCCGAGGAGGTGGCGGCCCGCCTGGGGCGGGGGTGGCGACGGTGACCCTCCTGGTGGTGTGCGCGCTGGCCGCCGCTCTGGCCTGGTCCGCGCCCACGGGCTGGTACCGGATCGCGGCCCTGGTGCCCGCGCGCCCGCGCCCGGTTCTCCGGTTCCCCCGGCTCCGCCCGACATCGCCGCTCATCCGCCGCGCCCTGGCGGCGGAACGACGGTGGGCGGTGGTCCAGCTCTGCCGGGTGATGGCGGTCGAGCTCCGCTCCGGGCAGCCCCCGGAGACGGCGCTGCGGGTCGCGGTCCTGGAGACCGGCCCGGTGGTCGGCGCGGTGTCGGACGTGGCCTCACTCCGCAGGGCCGCCGAACGGGAGGAGGGCCTGTGGGCGCTCGCCTACCTCGCCGCCTGCTGGGAGGTGGCGGCGGAGACCGGTGCCGGGCTGGCCGGGGTGGTGGACGAGTTGGCGGAGAGCCTGACCGAACGCGAGGAGCAGCGCGGCGAGGTGTGGGCCAGAACCGCAGGTCCGCGCACCACCGCACTGGTCCTGGCCGGGTTGCCGCTGGTGGGGATGGCGATGTCGGCGGGGCTGGGCGGTTCACCACTGGTGTTCCTGTTCACCACACCCGTGGGCCTGCTCTGTCTGGGGGCCGGGGTGCTGCTGGACCTCCTGGGCGCCTGGTGGACCCTGCGCATGGTCCGGGGAGCGGTGGCGTGAAGCCGGTCCGGCGAGGAAGAACGCGGAAGGAGGAGGCATGTTCTTCGAGGTGATGGCGGTGCTGTTCGCAGCGGGCTCGGTGTGGGTCCTGTGCGGTTCGGACCGTCCACGGGTGCTCCGGGAGGTCCTCGGCGCCCGCGTGCGCCCCGAGGGCGACCACGGACGAGGCACCGGGCTCGGGCACGGAGCGGGGCCGTGGCTGCGGCTCGTGGCCCTCGTCGGAGGCGCGACGCTGCTGGTCGCGCTCCTCGGATGGATGGGCGCGCTGGTCGCGCTGGGGGTCGGCGCCCACCTGTGGTGGCGTTCCCGTCGGGGCCGACGCCGGTCCGCGCGGCTGCCGGTCACCGACGACCTCCCCGTGCTCATCGGACTGCTCGCGTCGGGAGTCCGGGCCGGGGCCACGCTCCCGGCGTGTCTGGGCGCGGTGGCCGGAGCGGCACGCGGCGACCTCGGCACGGAGCTGTTCGCGGTCCGGGACCAGCTGAGACTGGGTGCCGAGCCCGCCCTCGCGTGGGAGCGCTCGGCGCTGCCCGCGCCCCTGGTGGCCGTCGGCGCGGACCTGGCCCGGGCCGCCGAGACCGGCGCCCCCGTGGCGGACCTGCTCGACCGGCACGTGCGGGACCTCCGGCGCCGGGCGAGGTCGGCGGCCACCGCCCGCGTGGAACGGCTGGGGGTCCTGGTGGTCGCCCCGCTGGGCCTGTGCTTCCTGCCCGCCTTCGTCCTGATCGGCATCGTGCCCATGGCGGCCGAACTCCTGTCGGCCGCCCTCTCCCACTGAGGAGACGGGGGCGGTGGACCCCGGTCCACCGCCCCCGCGTCGGGTCAGGGGCGCTGACCGATCTCGCTGACCCAGCCTGACCACACGAAGCCGACCTGCTCGGTGAGGAGCGGGTACTCCAGCCCGAAGTCGGCGGCGTCGCCGTAGTCGGGGTCCTGCTCCAGCACGGTGGTGTCGCGGTAGAGCAGCGCGCCGTCCTCGGCGTCGTACATGTACCGGACCTCGGACACGCGTCCTTCGTCCTCGACGGTGAAGGAGAACAGCTCGCCCTCACGGTTCAGGGTGTCGGTGGCGGTGCCCAGATAGGTCACGTCCGCGACCTCCGCGAGCACCCGCTGGACCGCCGCCTCCTCCGCGCCGGACAGCGGGCGTGACTCGTAGAGTCTGTCCGCCGCGTTGGCCACTGCGGGCAGGGTCTCGTCGATCGGTCCCTCACCGAAGTCCGCGAGCACCTCCAGCATGCCGTCCGTGTCGGTGGGCAGTTCTGCGGGCCAGACCAGGCTCTCGTGCAGGGTGTCCTCGTGTGACTCGCTCCCCTGCTCCAGGAACCACTCGTGGTCGGCCTCCTCGCCCCCGGTCTCCAGCGGGGGCTTCGGCTCGGTGTCCAGGCGGGTGTTGCCCTTCGGGTCCTCCCAGCCGGTCCAGTCATAGGGGACGAACCGGTAGCCGTACGTCTCGTCGGGGTCCTCGTCACCGGCGTTGGCGGTGAGCAGGTGGAGCTGCGTGCCGGTGGTGGACACGAAGGCGACGTCACCCTCACCCGGAGCCGCGCCGCGCGCCTCGGTGACATCGGCCAGTTCGGTCAGCGGTTCGGTGCCGTCGACCGGCGCGCCTCCGGTCACCTCGATGGGTTCGGGCTGCGCGGCGTAGGCGAGGGGGATGCCCGTGGGGTCGTCGCCGGGCAGGATGATCACTCCGGCGCCGACGGCGAGGGCGGCGGTGGCCGCACCGGCGGCCAGGACGGGGACGCGCTTCCACAGGGGACGGGCCATGGTCTTCTCTTCCTCCAGTTTCGCGATGGCGTCGAGACGCGCCCGCTGTCGGGACTCGGGGGTGGGGCGCGCGTCCTTGGCGGGGTCGGTGCCCTCGAACGCGTTGCGCAGGGCGGTCAGGTCGTCCACGGGGCCTCCTTCAGGACGCGGACCCGAGCGGGTGCGGGGGCGTCTTCCTTCATGTACGCGGTGAGTTTCCTTCGAGCCCGGTGCAGACGGCCGCGAGCGGTGACGTGGGTGCAGCCGACGACCTTCGCCGCCTGGCGGCAGTCGAGCCCCTCCCAGGTCACGAGCATCACGAGTTCGCGTTCGACCTCCGTCAGCCGGGCCAGTGCCGCGAGGGCACCGGCACGGTCGAGGAACTGGTCGGCGTCGTCGTGGTGGGGCGCGCCGGACTCACGCCCGAGCGATTCGGCGATCAGCCCCTGCCGTCGCGCCGTGCGCATGTGGGCGAGCCCGATCCGGCGGGCGCAGGCGTAGAGCCAGGGCAGTTCCTGCCCCGGGGGCACGCGCCCCCGACGCCGCCAGGCCACGACGAATGCCTCCGAGGCGACGTCATCGGCCTGGTCGGGCCCCACACGCCGTCGCGCGTAGCGGTAGACCGCGTCGTAGTGCTCTTCGAACATGTCGTTGAAGTCGCGTCGGTCGGAGTGTTCGTCTCCGGCCCGGCCTTCTCGCATCGGCGTTCCTCCCGTTCTCTCACCCGTCTATGTCTGTGGAGGGGTGTGTGTTCGGTCGGGAGGAGACTTTTCTTGCGGACCCGTACATGACCCGGGTCACAGGAGGCCTGCCCGTCACCGGAGGCCTGCCCATCACCGGAAGCCCGCCCCGTCACTGGAGGGCTATCCATCACTGGAGTCCCGCCCTTCACTGGCGGTGGAAGGGTACCCGTCGGGACCCGACCACCTGGGAGGTTGGGGCCGCGCGCACCACGAGCTCCCCCGGGACCGAAAGGACCGACGGGACCTGGAGCGGCCCCGTCCCCCGCCGAAGGCCCGGGACGGAGGAACCGGCCTCGCCCTGAGCCCTCGGGCGAGGCCGGGCATCGAACCGGGCGCCGGCCCGGTCACCGAAGTCACGTCCAGGCCGGACCCGATCGCCCGGCGGGGCCCGAGCTCTCCCACCTCGACCGTGACGACCGCGCACACCCGTCCCCCGCCGGGGCGTGGTGAGCCGACTTCACGGGGGCAGGACCACACCTGCCCCACCGGCGGCGGTCGCGTCACTCGGGGACGGGTCCGGCTCGGGACGGGCGGCGAGCCCTAAGGACCGGCCCGGCGGGCGGTCGGCTCACTCGGGACGGTGGACGGGTCAGCTCGGAAACGGGCGGCGAGCCCTACGGACCGGCCCGGCGGTCGGCTCACTCGGGATGGTGGACGGGTCCGGCTCGGGAACGGGCGATGACCTCGTGGGGCAGGGACGAGGCGGTGCGGGACACCGTCACCTCGACGGTGAGGCCGTCCAGGTCACAGGTGTCGAGATCCGCCCCGTTGGCCTCGGCGGTCCGTCGGGCCACCGCGCAGGCGGCGTCCGCTCCCTCGTGCACGCGGGCCGCCGCCGCGAGGGCGGCGAGGTCGGCGGCGGTCGCCGCCCGGTCCCGGTCCAGGCGTGCCGTCGAGGTGAGCAGCACGGCGTGGACCAGGAACCAGAGGACGAGACTGAGCGAGATCCACCAGACCGTCGCGGAGCCCGCGTCCGCCGAACCCGGCGCCCCCGGTCCCCGTCCGCGCGGAGCAGGCCCCGGGGCGGGCGAACGTCCCATCGGGCCGGGAACCTCCGGGGCCGCCGCGGAACCCCGGCTCACCGCCCGTGCGCTTCCAGGGGGACCGCGGCGTCGGCGCCGACGCTGATCGGCGGGGCTCGGAGCGGACCGATCCGGAGTTCGGCTCTGACGGTGACCCGGGCCGTGCCGTCTGCTTCGGAGAACTCCACGCCGGCCTCCTCCGGCGCGGCCGACAGGGCCA
Organism: Nocardiopsis sp. NPDC058789; assembly: GCF_042745575.1. NCBI lineage: Bacteria > Bacillati > Actinomycetota > Actinomycetes > Streptosporangiales > Nocardiopsidaceae > Nocardiopsis > Nocardiopsis sp. NPDC058789. The sequence continues at coordinate 75,291 of NZ_JBHYOW010000016.1, read as the reverse complement.
GGGACCGGGCCCGTTCGGGCGGTTCCCCACGGGCCAGGGCCCGGGCCCCGATCCGGGCCGCGTCGGCACAGGAGAGTCGGGCCTCGGCGGCGGCGATCCCGCCGAGGGCGACGGCCAGCACGAGCATGAGGGTGGGAAGCAGCATGGCGGCCTCCATCGTCACGGAGCCGCGGTCAGTGGCGGGGCTGGAGGGCATCGACGAACACCGTGGTGAGCGCGGCCGAGACGGGTTCGCTGGTGGCGATGAGGTAGAGCACCCCCGCGATGGCGACGGCGGCGATCGTGCCGACCGCGTACTCGGCGGTGCTCATGCCGCGGTCGAGGGTGGACGTCGGGAAAGAGAACATCGGGCCTCCCGGGTGGTCCGGGAGGAGTGGGTTCCGCCCGGTCCTTCCAGAGTGCGGTGCCGTCCGGCGGAGGGGAAGGCGTCGTCCCCGGCCTGTGGACAACTCAGCTCCCGGCGCCCAGGACCTCGTCGAGGAGGCGGAGGGCCCCGGACTTGCTCAGGGGCTCGTTACCGGTCCCGCACTTCGGCGACTGGATGCACGAGGGGCAGCCCTGTTCGCACTCGCAGTCCGCGATCGCCGCGCGGGTGGCGGTGAGCCACTCGCGGGCCGCCGCGTGGCCGCGTTCCGCGAACCCGGCGCCGCCCTCGTAGCCGTCGTAGACGAAGACCGTCAGCTTCCCCGTGTCCGCGTGCACGGCGGTGGACACCCCGCCGATGTCCCAACGGTCGCAGGTGGCGAGCAGGGGCAGCAGGCCGATCGCCGCGTGCTCGGCGGCGTGCGCGGCGCCGAGGAGGGGGACGTCCTCCCCGCGCAGCCGGTCCTCGCCCTCGCGGGGCAGCGTCCACCACACCGCGCGGGTCTGGAGGGTGCGCTCGGGCATCTCCAGGGACTGCTCCCCCAGGACCGAGCCGGTGCGCACGTCCCGTTTGAGGAAGCCCACCACCTGCCGGACCACCTCGACCTCCCCGAAGCAGACCGACGCCCCGCTGGGCCAGGTCTCCTCGCGGAGCACCGACCGCACGGAGATGTCCGTGGTGTCCCGCGCCCAGGTGCTGTAGGGCGGTTCGGCGGCGTGCACCAGGGCCACGCCCTCGTCCAGGTCGAGGTCGTCGACCAGGTAGGTGGCGCCCCGGTGGAGGTAGACCGCCCCCGTGTGGACGGTGCCGTGCGCGGCCGCCTCGTCGATCTCCCCGAGCAGCAGCCCGCTGGCGGTGTCGACGATCTGGACCGGCGGCCCGCCCGCGCCCCGAATATCGGCCAGGTCACTTGCCCGTTCGTGACTCGTCCAGAACCAGCCCCTGGGGCGCTTCCTCAGTAGTCCCCGGTCCACGAGTTCCGCGAGTTGGCCCTCGGTGGACTCACCGAACAGGGCGAGGTCCTCCCGCGTGATCGGGAGCTCCTGGGCGGCCGCGCACAGGTGCGGGCCGAGGATGTGCGGGTTTTCCGGATCGAGGACGGTGGCCTCCACCGAACGGCCGAAAATGGCCTCCGGGTGGTGGGCCAGGTAGGTGTCCAGGGGGTCGTCCCGCGCGATGAAGACCGCCAGGGCGTCCTCACCGCGCCGTCCGGCCCGGCCCGCCTGCTGCCACAGGGACGCGAGCGTGCCCGGCCAACCGGCGATGAGCACGGCGTCCAGCCCGCTGATGTCCACACCCAGTTCCAGGGCGTTCGTGCTGGCCAGACCGAGGAGCTCCCCCGTGCGCAGGGCCTCCTCCAGTTCACGCCGCTCGCTCGCCAGGTACCCGCCCCGGTACGCCGCGACCCGCCCTGCCAGATCGTGCTCGCCGTTCTCGGTGAGCATCCGCTGGGCGTTCATCGCGACCACCTCGGCTCCCTGACGCGAACGCACGAAGACCAGCGTCCTGACTCCGTCCCGGACCAGGTCGACCAGCATCTCGGCGGCCTGGGAGGGCGCGGTGCGGCGCACCGGGGCTCCGTTCTCGCCGGTGAGGTCGGTGAGCTCGGGCTCGACCAGGGCCACGGACATCCCGGGCCGGGGCGAGCCGTCCTCGCTCACGGCGGTGACCGGGACCCCGGTCAGCCGGGTCGCGCTCTCGGCGGGTGAGCCCGAGGTGGCCGAGGCCAGGACGAACACCGGCTCCGAACGGTAGCGGGCGCACACCCTGCGCAGACGCCGCAGGATCTGGGCCACGTGCGAGCCGAAGACCCCCCGGTACCGGTGCGCCTCGTCGATCACCACGTAGCGGAGCCGCCGCAGGAACCTCGACCAGGCCCCGTGCCGGGGCAGGATGCCGTGGTGGAGCATGTCCGGATTGGTCAGGACGTAGTTCCCGTGCTCGCGCACCCAGGAGCGTTCCTCGGGGGTGGTGTCGCCGTCGTAGACGGCCGCGCGCATGGCCGAAAGTCCCAGGTCCGTAATCCATCTGAGCTGGTCCTGGGAAAGCGCTTTCGTAGGAGAGAGGTAGAGCACTGTCCCGCCTGAGTCAATCGCGTCCACAGCGGGCATAAGGAAGCCAAGCGACTTCCCCGAGGCTGTACCCGTGGCTATGATCACATCACGGCCCGAGCGTGCGAGGTCGGCGGCGGCTGCCTGGTGGGACCACGGACCCGTGATCCCCCGTTCGGCCAGTCGTTCGACCAGGTGGGGGCCTGTCCAGTCCGGCCAGTCCCCACTCACTCCCGCGTTGCGGGCCACATGCTCGATATGGGTGACCTGCGGGTATCGGGTGTCGTCACGCCACACACCGGGGAGCGCGGGCTCCGATCGCCTCATCGAGTCCCCTCCTCACTGGACACGTTCACGAGTCGTGGGCCCTCGTTCCGAGACGCGGGGCACCGCTCGACGTCGGTTTCAGTGTGACATCCGGGGTAGGAGTGGCGCGGGGTCGCCGTTTTTCCGTGCATGACGGACGGACATTCGCGACACCCGTGGTTGAATGCGTGCTGGTGGGGTAACGCCCGGCAGAGATACTTCGCGATATTTCGCGGTTCGGCGCTGGAGGACTTGTGGATTTGAAGCTTGATCACTACACCGAGGGCGACACCGAGATCGTCGTCGTTGAGGGTGAGATCGATGTCTATACCGCGCCCCGGCTCCGCGAGCTGCTGATCGACCTGGTCAACAAGGGCAACTTCCACCTCGTGGTGAACATGGAGAAGGTGGAGTTCCTGGACTCGACGGGCCTCGGTGTGCTTGTGGGCGGGTTGAAGCGGGTCCGTGCCCACGACGGGACGCTGGACCTGGTCTGCACCCAGGAGCGGATTCTGAAGATCTTCCGGATCACCGGACTGACCAAGGTGTTCGGTATCCACAGCTCGGTGCAGGAAGCCATCGACAAGCGTTCGTCGAAGTAACCCAGAGCGAGCGATGGCAACCATCACGCTCACGATCAGCGCGCTCCCGGCCCACGTGCGCACGGCCCGGCTCATGGCCGCGACCGTCGCACGTCGGGCGGGTATCGCCGCCTCCGCGATCGACGAGATCAGGCTGGCGGTCGGTGAGGCCTGTTCACGGGCGGTCGCGGCGCACAAGCTGCACTGCCCCACAGAGCCGATCCTGCTCCAGCTGATCGACGGCAGCGGACCCGATCCGGTGACGGACCCCCGGGCCGACGCCCCGAACCCGACGCCGCACTCCAACGGGAGCGCGACACGACGGTTCGAGGTGGTCGTCTCCGACCGTGCCCCCGCGAAGGACACCGAGGAGACGACCCACCTGGAGCCGTTGCTCGACGGCCTCTTCCTCGACGGAGAGGACACCCCTCCCGGCGGGATCTCCGGTTTCTCCCCCGGCCTCGGCCTGGCGGTGATCACCGGCCTCGCTGACGAGGTCAGCATCGAACCCGAGGAGTCGGGCACGGTGGTCCGGATGAGCTGGCCGATCCAGACGGACCAGACCCAGAACCCGAGCTCGAACTAGACGTCAACGTCACGAGGGGGCGCCTCCCGCACGGGAGGCGCCCCCTCGTCGTTCCCGGGTCTGGGACCGGTGGCCCCGGGGGCCCGGGACCGGTGATCAGTCGTCCGGTCCCGGGTGCCCCGTGGCTCAGTCGCAGGTCTGGGAGGAGACCTCCGCGGTGGCGGTCAGCCCCTCCTCCGCGTTGGCCGCGACCTCGTCCGCGGTCAGCACGTACCCGGTCTCGTCCTCGTTGGTGGCCGCGGCGAACACCACGCCGTACACGGTGCCGTCGGGCGCCAGCAGCGGGCCGCCGGAGTTGCCCGGGCGCACCACCGCGCGCACCTGGTAGATCTCCCGGCTCACCTGCTGGGAGTGGTAGAAGTCCGAGCCCTGCGCGGTCTGCTTGGCGCGGATGCGGGCGGGGACGGCGGTGAACCCGCTGTTGCGCGGGAACCCGGCCACGACCGCGTCGTCGCCCTGGGCCGCCTCACCGTTGAAGTCCAGGGGCTCCAGGTCCATCCCTGGCACGTGCAGCACGGCCAGGTCCTGCTGGGCGTCGAAGAGCACCAGGGTGGCCTCCAGCTGGTGCCCGTCGCGGGTGACCACGCGCAGGTCCTCGGTGACCCCGGCGACCACGTGGGCGTTGGTCATGATGCGGTCCTGACCGTAGGCGAAGCCGGTGCCCTCCACCCTCCGCTGGCACGAGGGGGCGGTGCCCAGCACCTTGACCACGCTGCGGCTGGACTCGATGAGCTCCGGGGTCGTGAGGACGTCGGGGTCCGGCGGTTCCACCTCCGCGAGCTCACCGGTGCCCAGACCGCTGAACACCTGCGGGAAGGCGCTCTGGTCCACCACCCGCCGGAAGGTCGAGAAGCCCTGGTGGGCGGCGTCCGGCATCAGCGCGTCCACCGACTGGAGGATGCGCGACTCCTTGACCTGCTGCGACACGTACGGCAGGGCGGAGTTGGCCACCGTGCTGCCGATGAACCAGGCGACCAGGAGCACCGAGATCCCGCTGACCACGGCGCCGCCGAGCGCGTCCACGACGCGTGCCGAGTCCCAGGTGACCTTGTTGCGCACCATGGTGCCCAGGTAGGACGCCAGGAACTGGCCCAGGGCGGCGGACAGGAACACCACGGCGATGGCCAGCAGCGCCTGCCGACCGGGGTCGGCCACCCAGTCCTGGATGAGCCCCGGAGCGGTGAGCGCCGCGACGATCCCCCCGCCGATGAAGCCGACGAAGCTGAAGACGCCGACGATGAATCCCTGCCGGTACCCCGTCACCGCGAAGAGCAGCAACAGGATGACCAGAACCGCGTCGAGCACGGATGCCCTCCAAGAAGTGAGCGTTACCCGACCGGGCGCAGGCCCTGCGGGGTGGCTTCGAACTCGTCAGTGAGACCCCGGTCGCGCCAGGGAAGTTCCCATCCGCCGAGCACGAGGAGGCTGTCGATGATCGCTCCCGTGAATCCCCAGACGAGCATGCCGTCCACACGGAAGCCCGGACCCCACATGGGGCCTCCCCCGTAGCGGACCTTGACCCTGTTGGCGGGCTCGGCCAGGTCCGCGACGGGGACCCGGGCCACGGCCGCGACCTCCCCGACGTCGGCGGCGCGCACCTCGGAGGGTTCGCGCCACCAGCCGAGGATGGGGGCGACCCGGAAGTCGCTGAAGCTCAGGTAGAGCTCGGGGAGGCGACCGACCACGTCGATCCCGTCCGGCACGGCCCCGGTCTCCTCCTCCGCCTCGCGCAGGGCGGCCGCCTCGGGGGAGGCGTCGGTGGGCTCGATCCGTCCGCCGGGGAAGGCGGGTTGGCCCGCGTGGCGGCGCAGCCCGGCGTTGCGCTGGATGAGCAGCAGGTCGGGGCCCAGGTCGGTCTCTCCGAAGAGGATGAGGACCGCCGACTCCCGCCCTCCCCGTTCCGGCGGGCGCATCGGCTTGGGTACCGGCATCGTCCGGGCGGCGTCCGCGAGAGCGGACAGCCAGAGCGGGGTCGAGTTCATACGCAGGGAACCTGTTCCGGGGGTTGTCGCGCCGACGTCTGTGCGGGTGCGGACGCCTCGGGAGCCGGTGTGCGCGCACTCACGTGCTTCAGGGTACAAACCGCGGCGACCCGCGCCCGCGTCCCAGGGCGCGCGGCGGTCAGGCGAACGAGCGCATGCGGAGCAGCTTGGTGGCGGTGGCGGCGTCCGTGGGGCCCTCCCCGAAGGACGGGCACCAGCGGGCCACCCCGCACGCGCCGCAGGCGGGCCTGCGGGCGTGGCAGACGCGGCGGCCGTGCCACACCACGCGGTGGGAGAGCATCGTCCAGTCCTTGGGCGGGAAGAGCTCCCCGATCGCGTGCTCGACCCTGACCGGGTCCTCCTCGTCGGTCCACCCGAAGCGCCTGACCAGACGACCGAAGTGGGTGTCCACGGTGATCCCCGGCACATCGAAGGCGTTTCCGAGCAGTACGTTTGCGGTTTTTCGCCCTACACCGGGTAGTTTGACCAGGTCGGTGAGGTTTCCAGGGACCTCGCCGCCGTGTCGTTCGCACAGGGCCTGGCCCAGCCCCAACAGGCTGTTGGCCTTGGCCCGGAAGAACCCCGTCGAACGAATCATCTCCTCCAGCTCCTCGCGGCTGGCCGACGCGTAGGCCTCGGCGTCCGGGTAGCGCGCGAAGAGCGCCGGAGTGACCAGGTTGACCCGCTTGTCCGTGCACTGCGCGGACAGGATCGTCGCGACCAGGAGCTCCAGCGGGGTGGTGAAGTTCAGTTCGGCGTGGGCGTCCGGGTACAGCTCCGAGAGCTCCCGGTACATCTTCCGGGCGCGGCGGACCAGCGCGAGTCGGCTCTCACCGGTGGGCGTGGCGTTCTCCGGCACGGCCGCGTCCTCTTCGGACGCGGTGTGGCGGAACTCTGGAGTGTGGGACATCGTCACAGGGTAGGCGTCCGGTCGTGGGGCACGTCCGGGTCGACTCACCCCGGCGCCGGGATTCCACCCCGCGCCGACGTTTCGGCTGGTGACCGAGATTATGTAACCAATGTCCGGTCACCCGGCGCGGACAAGCCCTGACCCAAGTCGACAACGACTAGGATCACATGGGCTGACGTCGGCTGTTGTGGGCACGTTGTCTCCCGGCGGACAAGCCGTGGTAACGAACTGGTTTCCCACCCGGTTGCGATATACGTCACACTGTTGACGGTCAGGTTTTAGGAGGACGTGTGGACGAGATCAACGAGGTGCTCCGGAAGGCCCCTCTGTTCGAGGCGCTGGACGAGGAGGACACGGCCGCGCTCCGCTCCTCGGTGAACGAGGTGCGTCTCGGTCGCGGTCAGACCCTGTTCAACGAGGGTGACGAGGGCGACCGCCTGTACGTGATCCTCAGCGGGAAGGTCAAGCTGACCCGCACGGCCGTCGACGGCCGCGAGAACCTGCTGGGCGTGCTCGGCCCCAGCGAGATGTTCGGTGAACTGTCGCTGTTCGACCCGCGCCCGCGCACCGCGAGCGCCGTGGCCGTCACCGACTCCGTGCTCGCCGGGCTCGGCCACGACGACCTGCGGCCCTTCCTGTCCAGCCGCCCGCAGGTGGGGCTCCAGCTGCTGAAGTCGCTGGCCGCCCGACTGCGCCGGACCAACGACGTGATGGCCGACCTGGTCTTCACCGACGTGCCCGGCCGCGTGGCCAAGGCGCTGCTCGAACTCGCCGACAAGTTCGGCAAGGAGGGCGACGACGGCCTGCACGTGCACCACGACCTCACCCAGGAGGAGCTGGCCCAACTGGTGGGCGCCTCCCGCGAGACGGTCAACAAGGCCCTGGCCGAGTTCGCCCTGCGCGGCTGGCTGCGGATCGAGGCCAAGGCCGTGGTCCTGCTGGACGTCGAGCGCATGCGCCGCCGCGCCCGCTGAACGACCCCAGCCGAACCACAGACGCTGTGCGGCCGTCACCCTCCGGGGTGGCGGCCGCAGCGCTGTCAGGGGCCTCTCAGGCGCTCTCCGGGCCGTGTGGGGCCGTGGCGACGGCCCTATTCCACGAAGCCCTCGGGGAGCTCGCCCCTGGTCGCGAGGTAGCGCAGCTGCGCCCGGACCGAGGAGGCCGCGGCCGGACGGATGCTCTCGACCACGTCCGGGTAGACGCGGTCGATGATCGCCCCGACCCCCTCCGCCCCGGCAGCCACGGCGTCGCGGACCTGCGCCAGACGCGCCTCGCGGTGGTCGATGTAGGAGGTCAGCGCCGCCGACGGTGATGTCAGAACTGGTCCGTGCCCGGGGAGGAGCGTCCGCACCTGGTACTCCTCCACCAGGTCCCGGAGCCGGTACAGCGAGTCCAGGTAGGGGGCCAGTCCGTCGTCCCCGTCGATCACCGTGGTGCCGTGGCCGAGGATCGTGTCCCCGGTCAGGATGGCGCCGTCGGCCTCCACCAGCAGGCTGATCGAGTCGTCGGTGTGCCCCGGCGTGGCGATGACCCGGACCTCAAGGCCGTCCACGTCCAACAGCTGACCGTCCTCCAGCCCCGCGCCGCCCACCCGTACCTCCGGGTCCACCGCGTGCACCGGGGCCCCCGTCAGCTCGGAGAGGTACCGGGAGCCCTCGGCGTGGTCGAAGTGCCGGTGCGTCACCACGGCCATCTGGACCTGGGCGCCCTGTTCCTGCACGATCCGCGCCACCCGCTCCAGGTGCCGTTCGTCGTGCGGGCCGGGATCGACGACCAGCACCCCTCGGGCACCCGGCTCACGCAGGATCCAGGTGTTGGTCCCCTCCAACGTCATCGGGCCTGGGTTGGGGCAGAGCACGCAGGCGGCGCGCAGTGTCCCGGAACCGTCGATCCTCATCGCACCTCGCTTCGATCGGGCGACCCGGACCCGTCCGGCGGGACCCGCTGGGGGCCGCTCGGCGACGGGGAGCCGCGCACCGCCGGGGGGCGGACGCTCACTGTGCCGCGCCGGGCCCCGGAAGGGGGAAGTCGCCGCCGTCCGGCGCCACGACACGGATCTGACCGTCTATCTCCCGAACGTCCGGTTCGATGGGAACGATATCCCGTCGGGCCTCCCGCACCCCCTGGAGGGTCCGCCGGTCGGCCAGCTCGGCACAGGCGATCACGGTCGGCGGCAGCATGGGCATCCGCCCGGCGCTCCACTCGTCCGCGACCACGGCCGGGTCGGTCCACCGCGTGAGGTCCGCCTCCCCGCCGACGTCGCGCGACTCCTGTCCCGGAGGGAGTTCGGCGGTGAAGAACCAGGTGTCGAAGCGGCGCGGCTGGCTCCTGGGGGTGATCCACCTCGCCCACGCGCGCAGCCACTCCGAGCGCAGCACCAGACCGCGCCGCCGCAGCACCTCCGTGAAGGAGTGGGTGCGGTCGATCAGGCCGAGCCGGTCCCGCTCCCAGTCGTCGGTCGCGGTGTCAAGGGTGATCTCCTCCTGGTCGGCCCGCTCCGGTTCGCTGGCGAGCAGCACACCGGTCTCCTCGAAGGTCTCCCGTACGGCCGCGCACACCAGGGCCCGGGCCCGGGGCACGTCCGTTCCCAGGATCCCGGCCCACTCCTCCGGGGAGGGACCGGTCCAGGGCAGGTCGCCGTCGGAGTCCCGCTCGTCCACGCGGCCGCCCGGGAAGACGTAGGCGCCCGGGGCGAACCCCATGGAGGGCACCCTGCGCATGAGCAGGACCTCCATGGGGCGTTCGGCCCGCGCGGCGTCGGAGCCCGCCGCCGGACGCAGCAGCATCACGGTGGCGGCGGGGCGGGGTCGGGCCACACCGTCGTCCTCGGTCATCGACACACTCCCGTCGTTCACGAGGGCCCGCGCCGTGGCCCGGTCGTCCCCGGGTCCGGTCAGCGGACCTCGACGATCATGTCAACCTCGACCGGCGAGTCCAGCGGCAGGGAGGCCACACCGACGGCGGCCCGGGCGTGCACCCCGGCCGGGCCGAAGACCTCGCCCAGCAGCTCGCTGGCCCCGTTGATCACACCGGGGTGCCCGGTGAACTCGGGCGCGCTGGCCACGAAGCCGCCCACCTTCACGATCCGCACCACGTCCGACAGGTCTCCGACCTCGGCCCGCACCGCCGCGATGGCGTTCAGCGCGCACACGGCGGCCAGTTCCTTGGCGGTCTCGGGGCTGACCCCGGCACCGACCTTCCCGGTCGCCGGAAGGGCGCCGTCCACGAACGGCAGCTGGCCGGAGACGTAGACGTGGGCACCGCTGCGGACGGTCGGCTGGTAGGCCGCGACCGGGGGGACCACCTCGGGCAGGGTGAGCCCCAGCTCCGCGATGCGCTCCTCGGGGGTCGCCATCTACTTGGCCCGCTTCATGTAGGCGACGTACTGCTGGTTGCGCGGGTCGGTGCCCTCGGGCAGCGGCGCGGGCACGACGGAGACCAGCTCCCAGCCGTCCTCGCCCCAGTTGTCCAGGATCTGCTTGGTGGCGTGCGACAGCAGAGCCACGCTCTGGTACTCCCACTTGGTCATCGTCCATACCCCTCTCGGTCACCGGCGGCCCCTGGGACCGCCCCTCAACGCCGCTCACCTTACTCACCCGCGCCCACCCGGGAGGTCAGGCGGACCCGGGCGCACCCGCGTCCGCCTCCCGACGGGGCGCGCACATAGACTCCGTCGGGTGAGCGATCGTGAACAGGGACCGCGCGGAGACGACCGGGGAGCGGCGTTCGCCGGTGCCCGACTGCACATCGTGACCGGCAAGGGCGGCACGGGGAAGACGACGGCCGCAACCGCCCTGGCGCTCTCCCTGGCGTCCCGGGGCGGGCGCGTGCTCCTGGTCGAGGTGGAGGGCCGCCAGGGCGTGGCCTCCCTGCTCGGGAGCCCCGCCCTGCCCTACGAGGAGCGCGAGATGATCTCCGCGCCGGGCGGCGGTTCCGTCCACGTGCTGGCGGCGGACGCCGAGGCCGCGCTGCTCGAGTACCTGGAGCTGTTCTACGGCATGCGCCGGGCCGGGCAGGCCCTCACCCGGATGGGCGCCGTCGACTTCGCCACCACCATCGCGCCCGGACTCCGCGACGTCCTGCTCACCGGCAAGGCCACCGAGGCGGTCCGACGGCGCGCGGGCGCCCGGGGCCGGTCCTCCGACGCCCCCGCCGGAGCCCCCTTCCACTACGAGGCCGTGGTCATGGACGCGCCGCCCACCGGGAGGATCGGGCGGTTCCTGAACGTCAACTCCGAGGTGGCGGGGCTGGCCCGGGTGGGACCGGTCCGCAACCACGCCGACCGGGTCATGGAGGTGATCCGCTCCGACCGCACCCGCGTGCACGTCGTGACCCTCCTGGAGGAGATGCCCGCGCAGGAGACCCGGGACGGGATCGCGGAACTCCGTGACCGGGGACTGCGCCCGGGGGCCGTCATCGTGAACATGGTCGCCCCGCCGCTGCTGGAGGCGACCGACCTCGCCGCCGCCGTCGCGGGCGAGACGGACACCGCCGCGATCGCGTCGGGGCTCGGCGCCGCCGGCCTGGACCCGGCCCTTCTGGGGGCGCACGGGGAGCTGGCCGCCGACCTCGCGGGCGAGGTGCGCGCGCACGCGCTGCGCCGCCTCCTGGAGGAACGGGTCCGCGGCGAGCTGGAGGAACTGGGCCCGCCGCTGGTGGAGCTGCCCCGGGTGGAGGGCGGGGTGGACCGCGCCGCGCTGGGCGACCTGGCCCGGTGCCTGACCGATCAGGGGGTGGGACGGTGACCGAGGGCCCGAGAACGGGAGGACCGGGAGCGCGGGGCGCGCGCGAGGGCGCGCCGCTGGACGTGGACGCCCTGCTGGACGACCCCCACCGGAGGATCGTCGTGTGCTGCGGTTCGGGCGGGGTCGGCAAGACCACCACCGCCGCCGCGCTGGCGCTCCGGGCCGCCGAACGGGGGCGGCGCACCGTGGTGATCACCGTGGACCCGGCCCGGCGCCTGGCGCAGTCGATGGGTCTGGTCGAGCTGGACAACACCCCGCGCCCGGTGCCGCTCCCCGAGACGGCCCGGGGCAGCCTGCACGCCATGATGCTCGACATGAAGCGGACCTTCGACGAGGTCGTCAGGGAGCACGCCGACCCCGAACGGGCCCGCCAGATCCTGGCCAACCCCTTCTACCAGACCCTCTCCACGAGCTTCTCCGGCACGCAGGAGTACATGGCGATGGAGAAGCTGGGACAGCTGCGCCAGTCCGGTGAGTGGGACCTGATCGTGGTGGACACCCCGCCCAGCCGGTCCGCGCTGGACTTCCTGGACGCCCCCAAGCGGCTCGGCCGGTTCCTGGACGGCAGGCTCATCCGCTTCCTCAGCCCCCCGGCCAACGGAGCGTTCCGGCTGCTGGGCGCCGGGGTCAACGTGGTGGGGTCGGTGGTGGGAAAGATCGTCGGCGCCCAGTTCCTGGCCGACCTGCGCTCGTTCGTCTCGGCCTTCGACACCGTGTTCGGCGGGTTCCAGAAACGCGCCGAACGCACGTACCGCCTGCTCCGGACACCGGGGACGGCGTTCGTCGTGGTGGCGGTCCCGGACACGGACGCCCTGCGCGAGGCCTCCTACTTCATGGACCGTCTGGCGACGGAGTCCATGCCGCTCGCGGGGCTGGTGGTCAACCGGACGCACCCGCTGCCGCCCGGCCCCGGCTCCCGTCTGGGCGCCGACGAGGCGCTGGCGGCCGCCGCCTCACTGACGGAGGCCGGGACCCACCCGATCGCGGCGGCGGCGCTGCGCCTGCACGCGGAACGGGTCCGGACGCACGAACGCGAGGAGCGGCTGCGCTCCCGGATGCTGGCGGCGCACCGGGGCGCGCGGGTGGTCGAGGTACCGGCGCGGCCCGAGGACGTGCACGACCTCGCGGGGCTGCGGGAGATCGGCGTCGCGCTCGCCGGGGGCGTGCGGGGATCGGCGGACACCGAAGGGACCACGGAGCCCAGAGGGTCCACGGAGTCCGGGGAGACGGCACCGGAGGCCTGAGGCCGCGCCGCACCGGGCCGACGCGTCAGGCGGGCGTGTCCCGCAGGGTGCGCGCGATGCGGGAGAGATCGTCCTCACCCTCGCGGCGCGCCTCCTCCAGCAGGGGCGCCCAGTCGGTGATGTCGGGGTGTTTGCGCAGCAGGGAGCGGCGTTCGCGCTCGGTCATTCCGCCCCACACGCCGAACTCCACCCGGTGGTCCAGGGCGTCGGCGAGGCACTCGACCCGCACGGGACAGCCGTGACAGAAGAGCTTCGCACGGTTCTGCGCGGCGCCCTGGACGAACAGGGCATCGGGGTCGATCTGACGGCACAGGGCCTCGGTCGTCCACTGATTGGTCCACATGTGGCCCACTTCCCAGACGTGTGCTAGCGCTCGTGGTCAAAGGTGGTTGGTGTGCTCTGGTTGAGTGGAGGTGAACACGGTGGCCTCCCGCTACCGCGTGGGGCGCGGCGTGCACGTACCGTCACGGCGCCCCCGTATCTCGAAAGTACGGTTCGGATCGCCGCGCCAACAGAACCCACTCGACCCACTTTCCGTCTCACGGATATGGCCCGAGCGGGCCATTGCGCGACCGGCCGACCACCCTCCCCGACCGGGGCAGGGGCGCGTGTCGGCCGAACCGCTCCCGGGGCTCCCCGCGTTAATCGTGGAAGGATGGTCCGGGGTACGGCTCGTGCGTAGTCATGGGGCGATTCGGCGTGAGAACGCACCGTCCGTTACCGATCGCACCGCTTCTGAGCGTTCGTGGTCACTTAGTCTGATGGGGTGGGTCAGGGGACATTGCTTCAAAGAATCAGCCAACTGGTCGTCGTCGGTGTGATCGCCGGCCTCCTCGTCGCCGCACTCGCCCTTCCGGCGGTCGGCGGCATGGGGATCACCGCCCGCAACATCGCCAGCGGCTTCCTGGACATGCCCAGCCAACTCGAGACACCTCCGCCTCCTCAGCGATCGACCATCTACGACCGCGAGGGCGGCGTGATCGCCGAGATCTTCGACCAGAACCGTGAGCTCGTCGACATCGACGACGTCTCCCCGGTCATGATCGACGCGATCCTGGCCATGGAGGACTCCCGCTTCTACGACCACGGCGGTCTGGACGTCTCCGGCACCCTGCGTGCCGCGCTCCGGACCGTGGGAGGCAACACCGAGGGTGCCTCCTCCATCACCCAGCAGTACGTGAAGAACGTGCAGATCGAGGCCGCCACCTCCCAGGAGGAACTGGAGGAGGCCCGCGAGGAGACCATCGCCCGCAAGATCCGGGAGCTGCGCTACGCCGTCGCCCTGGAACAGCGGATGTCCAAGGACGAGATCCTTGAGGGCTACCTCAACATCGCCTACTTCAGCGACGGCGCCTACGGCGTCGAGTCCGCCGCGCAGCACTTCTTCCAGGTGCCCGCGAGCGAGCTGGAGCTGCACCAGGCGGCGACCATCGCCGGTCTCGTCCGCTACCCGTACCTGTACAACCCGCGCTTCTTCCCCGAGCAGACCACCGACCGGCGCAACGTGGTCCTGGACCGCATGGTCGCCACCGGGTCCATCACCGAGGAGGAGGCCGAGGAGGCCAAGGCCGAGGACATGGACCTGGATCTGGACACCCCGCCCAACGGGTGCGTCCCCAGCGACCAGCCCTTCTTCTGCGACTACGTCGTGCAGGAGATCGAGCAGGACGAGCGGTTCGGCCCCAACGAGACCGAGCGCGCGCGCTGGCTGCGCACCGCCGGCCTGGAGATCCACACGACCCTGGACCCGCAGGCCCAGGAGTCGGGGCAGAAGGCCGTGGACAAGTGGGTGCCGCGCGAGAACGACTCCCGCAAGGTCGCCGCGCAGGCGATCGTGGAGCCGGGCACCGGCCACATCCTCGGCATGATGCAGAGCCGCAACTACGGTCCCGACGAGAGCAAGCTCGGCGAGACCTCCATCAACTTCACCACCGACTCGGACCGGGGCGGCAGCAGCGGCTTCCAGGCCGGGTCGACGTTCAAGGCGATCACCCTGGCCGCGGCGCTGGAACAGGGGCTGCCCTTCGGCACCTCCTTCAACTCACCGAGCTCCACCACGGTGAGCGGCCAGACCTCCTGCAACGGGGGGAGGCTGGAGTCGTGGTCGCTGAGCAACGCCGGTGACAGCAACGCGGGCAACCACAACATGATCTCCGGCACGAAGGCCTCGTCCAACACCTACTTCGCGCAGCTCCAGGCCCGCGCGGGCCTGTGCAACACGATGAAGATGGCCGAGAAGATCGGGCTGAAGCGCGCCGACGGCACCCTGTTCACGGAGAACGACAACTCGCTCGCCAACAGCAGCTTCACGCTGGGCAGCGAGGAGGTCTCCCCGCTGCGGGTGTCGAACGCCTACGCGACCTTCGCCTCCGGTGGCATGTACTGCGAGCCGCAGGCCATCACGAAGATCGAGGACCGCCAGGCGGGCACCACGATCGACATCGAGCCCGAGTGCGAGCGCGTGATGGACGAGGAGGTCGCGGACGGCACCAGCTACCTGCTGTCGCAGACCTTCAACGGCGGCACCGCCGCCAGCCTGGGCATCGGCCGTCCGGCGGCGGGCAAGACGGGAACCACCGACGGTTCCGCCGCGGCCTGGTTCGCAGGGTTCACCCCGCAGATGGCCAGCAGCGTGTTCGTCGGTGACCCGCGCGGTCCCCAGCAGTACCCGCTGCGCAACGTGCGGATCGGTGACCGGTACTTCGGCACCGTGTACGGGGCGACCATCCCGGGCCCGATCTGGCAGGAGACCATGCGCGGCGCTCACGAGGGCCTGGACTCCGAGCGGCTGGCGTCCGCCCCCGGCAAGTTCGGCTCCACCTCGGAGCCGCGCGCTCCACGGGATGACGACGACGGGGACGAGGAGGCCAGTCCGGCCAGCGACGACGGCGGCGTCCCGAACGTCGTCGGGCTGAGCGAGTCGGACGCGGTGGCCGCCCTGGAGTCCGCCGGTTACACGGCGAACGTGTCCGGCACGACGGTCCGCTCCGCCGAGAGCGAGGGTGCGGTGGCCGCGGTCAACCCGAACCCGGGCACCCGTCTCCCCGAGGGCGCGACGGTCAACGTGTTCCTGAGCAGCGGCGGCGGCCGGGCCAACGCGGACGACGACCGGGGCCGCAACGGCTGGTTCCCGGTGACGCCGGCGACCCAGCCCGGCCGGGGCGACTGATCCCGTGACACCCGCGAGGGGGCGGTGGTGACCTGGTCACCACCGCCCCCTCGTCGTTGCGCTAGGCCAGCTGGCGCTTGACCTCGGCGGCCACGCGGGCGCCGTCGGCGCGCCCGGCGATCTGGGCGTTGACGATCTTCATGACCTTGCCCATCTCCTTCATCCCGGAGGCGCCGGTCTCGGTGACCGCGGCCGTCACCAGCTGGGAGAGCTCGTCGTCGGTGAGGGGCTTGGGCAGGTAGTCCGACAGGACCTCGCTCTCGGCCCGCTCGTTGGCGGCGGCCTCCGGGCGGTCGCCCTTGTCGAAGGCCTCGGCGGCCTCACGACGCTTCTTGGCCTCGCGGATGAGGAGCTTGGTGACCTCGTCGTCGTTGAGCGCCCGCTGCGAGGAGCCCGCGGACTCCTCGGTGGCGATGGTGGTGAGCACCATGCGCAGGGTCGCGGTGCGGACCTTGTCCTTCGCCTTCATGGCGGTGGTCAGGTCGGACTTGAGGCGGGCTTTGAGTTCGGACATGGCCCGATCCTATGGCCGCCCCGGCGGGGCCCACCAACGGTTTGCGCGCGGCGCACCCCGAATCTGAGACGATCGGTACCCGACGAAGGAGGGCCGGATGGGCGCCGAGAACAGACCACTGCTGCGCCGGATCGGGCGCGCGGCCGCGATCACCGGGGCGGTCGGTGTGGCCGGGCTGGGGTACGCCTCGGTCATCGAACGCAACTGGTTCCGGCTCCGCCGGTACGAGCTGCCGCTGCTGCCCCCCGGCAGCCCCCGCCTGCGGGTGCTGCACCTGTCCGACGCGCACCTGACGCCCGGGCGGAGGATGCTCATCGACTGGATCCGGGGGCTGGAGGCCTACGAGCCGGACCTGGTGATCAACACCGGGGACTCGCTGGCCCACCCCGACGCGGTGGAGCCCTTCATCGGCGCCCTGGGACCGCTCCTGGATCGGCCGGGCGCGTTCGTGTACGGATCCAACGACCTGTTCTCGCCCCAGCTGAAGAACCCGGCGCGCTACCTGTGGCGGACCAGCAAGACGGACTACCGCAAGCGCCGGGTGCCGGACCTGCCCTGGCGGGAGCTGGGCGCGTCGATGTCGGCGTCGGGCTGGTTGGACCTGAACAACCACAAGGGCTCCCTCAAGGCCAACGGCCTCGACGTCGCACTGGCCGGTGTGCACGACTCGCACATCAAGCTGGACCGCTACGACGACGTCTCCGGTCCCGCCGACCCCCTGGCCGACGTCAGGCTGGGTGTGCTGCACTCGCCGGAGCCCGCCAACCTGGACCGGTTCGAGGCCGACGGGTACCAACTGCTGCTCGCCGGTCACACGCACGGCGGCCAGCTGTGCCTGCCCTACTACGGGACGCTGGTCACCAACTGCGGGATCGACCGCCGCCGCGCCTGGGGGCTCAACGAGTGGGGCGACGCCTGGCTGCACGTCTCCGGTGGTCTGGGCACGTCCCCGTACGCCCCGGTGCGGTTCTGCTGCCGCCCGGAGGCCTCGCTCCTGGACCTGGTCGCCCGTCCCTGACCGGCGGGTTCGATCCGTACGGAATCGAGGTGCACAAGCACTCCCCGAGTCCGCTAGACTTGGGGACGTTGCTTCGGGGTGTAGCGCAGCTTGGCAGCGCGCTTCGTTCGGGACGAAGAGGTCGTGGGTTCAAATCCCGCCACCCCGACAGAGCACGAAGGCCGGTCCCACGGGACCGGCCTTCGTCGTGTCCGGGGTCGGTGCCGGTCGGTCAGCCCCGTGGGTCGGTGCCGAGGTAGGCCAGGATCGCGGCGACGGCGGCGCGCGTGCCGGTCGCCAGCGCCGGTCCCATGGCGGGCGCGAAGTCCGGGGAGTGGTTGACCGGGGCCTCCTCGCCCGGTGCGAGGTCGAACCCCCCGAACATCCAGAAGACCGAGGGGACTCCGACGGCCTCGCCCAGGAGGCCGAAGTCCTCGCTGCCCATCACCGGCTCGGCCACGGAGACGTTCCCCTCCCCCAGGCCGTCCCTGAGCGCCGACTCCACGCGCGCCGCCTGGACGGGGTCGTTGTGGCAGCGCGGGAACGAGTAGATCTCCTCCACCAGCGGTTCCGGGGCTCCGGAGACGGCCGCCTCACCGGAGACGATCCGGCGGACGGCGGCGAGGACCCGCTCGCGGACCTCGGGCTCGAACGCGCGGATGTTCAGGGTGAACTCCGCGCGGTCCGGGATGATGTTCTCCTTCAGGCCCGCGTGGAAGGTGCCGGAGGTGACCACGGCGGGGGTGCGCGGGTCGAGTTCGCGGGAGACGATCGTCTGCAACCGGGTGATCACGTGCGCCCCGAGCACGATCGGGTCGATCGAGGACTGCGGTCGCGAACCGTGGGACTGCTTCCCGTACACCGTCACCCGCAGCGCGTCGGCCATGGCCATCGCGACGCCGTGGGAGATGTCGACCGTCCCGGACCGGAGCGGCATCACGTGTTGGCCCAGGACGACCTCGGGGAGCGGGGCGCGTTCCCACAGGCCGTCGTCGACCATCGCCCGCGCACCGGCCGCGACCTCCTCACCGGGTTGGAAGACCAGCACCAGGGTCCCGGACCAGGTGTCGGGGTGGGACGTGAGCGCGCGGGCCGCGCTGAGCAGGGACGTGACGTGGGTGTCGTGTCCGCAGCCGTGCATGACCGGGACCACGGTGCCGTCCTCCAGCGTCCCGGTGGCCGTGCTCGCGTACTCCAGGCCGGTGTCCTCCGCGATGGGCAGCCCGTCCGTGTCGGCCCGGAAGGCGACCACCGGCCCGTCCCCGTTGCGGATCACGCCGACCACACCGGTGCCGCCGCAGCGGAAGTGTCCGATGCCCAGCTCCTCCAGCTCGGCCGCGACGAGGTCGGCGGTGGCGTGCTCCTGCATGGAGAGCTCGGGGTGCGCGTGCAGGTGCCGGTAGATCCGGTGCGCGCGGTCGGTGTCGAGGTCGGACAGGACGGTGTCGGTCGGGCTGGTCATACGGCCTTCCTTCGCGGTCGGGGGCGGGAGGGACCCCTGTGGGTCGTTTCCCGAAAAACCGGGGCGAACCCACCGAGGGGAGGTTCCGGAACGCGCGGTCCCGGCGGAGACTGGGGCCACCATGAACGAGATCCAGCAGATGTCCGCGACCGCCCTGGTGGCGGCGATCCGACGCCGTGAGGTCTCCGCGCGAGAGGCCCTGGACGCGCACCTGGAACGGATCGAGCAGGTGAACCCGGAGATCAACGCCGTGGTCACCCTCGACCCGGAGCGGGCGCTGGCCGACGCCGAGGCCGCCGACCGGCGCACCGTGTCCGGGGCCGCCCTGCCGCCGCTGCACGGGCTGCCCATGACCCACAAGGACACCCACGCGGTGGCCGGGACGCGCTCCACCAGCGGCTCCCGGATCTTCGCTGACCACGTGCCCGTCCAGGACGACGCGATCATCGCCCGGCTGCGGCGCGCGGGGGTGGTCTCCACGGGGAAGAGCAACGTCCCGGAGTTCGGCGCCGGGTCGCACACCTTCAACGACGTCTTCGGCACCACCACCAACCCGTACGCGCCCCGGCTGAGCGCTGGCGGCTCGTCCGGCGGCCTGGCGGCGGCGGTCGCCAGCGGGATCCAGCCGCTGGGCGAGGGGTCGGACATGGGCGGATCGCTGCGCATCCCGGCGTCGTTCTGCGGCGTGGTGGGGTTCCGGCCGTCCCACGGGGTGATCCCCACGCCGCCGCCGGGCGACGACTGGGCGTGGCTGACCCGTACCGGACCGATGGCCCGCGAGGTCTCCGACGTCGCCCTGTTCATGTTCGCCGTCGCCGGGCCCTCACCAAGGGTGCGGCCCCCGGCACCGGTCACCGGGTCCGACTTCACCGGCCCGCTCCTCGGTGACCTGCGCGGGGTTCGGGTGGCCTGGAGCCCGGACCTCGGGCTCGGCCTCCCCGTGGAGCCGGAGGTGCTGGCGGTCCTGGAGGGGCGTCTGCGTGTCTTCGAGGAGGCCGGGGCGATCGTGGAGGAGGCGACCCCGGACCTCACCGACGCGGAGGAGGTGTTCCGGACCACCCGCGCCCTCGACTTCGCCGCCGCGCTGGGGCCGTTGGTGCGCGAACACCGGGACCTGGTCAAACCCGAGGTGGTCGGGAACGTGGAGGCCGGGTGGGCGCTGAGCGCCCGGGAGATCGTCGCCGCGACCGGCGCGCGGACCCGGCTGGCCGCCGCGCTCCGCGCCTTCCACGCGCGTTACGACCTCCTGGTCAGCCCCGCCGCGCAGGTGCTGCCCTTCGACGCCCGGCTGCGCTACCCGGCGGCGGTCGACGGCGTCGAGGGCACGGGCTACCTGGACTGGATGCGCTCGGCCTGCGCGCTCTCCGCGACGGGGCTCCCCGTCCTGGCGCTCCCGGCCGGGTTCACCGGCTCGGGGCTGCCCGTGGGCTTCCAGCTCTCCGTGGACCACTACCGGGACGCGGATCTGCTGCGTCTGGGGAAGGCGTTCGAGGACCGCACGCGCTGCGTCGACCGCCGTCCGGAGATCCGAGCGGGAACGGGGCAGCGCGTGCGTCCGGTGACGACGGTGGCCGCGCGGTAGACGGCCGCCGCGAGCCGGCGTCACCCCAGGCGGCTCAGGGCGCGTTCGGCGATCGAGATGATCACCTCCTCGCCGACGGTGAAGTCGACCCGGCCGCTCCTGTCCTCCCCGGTCTCCAGGACCCTGATCTCGACCAGGTACTCCGCCTTCCGGACGAGCACCGTCGCGTTGCTGTCCTGCCCGTCAGTTCCCGCGAGGTAGTGGGAGACGAAGGACTCGTCTCCCAGGTCGAGGTCACGCCCTTCCAGGATCTCGATGCCCCGGGGGCCGTCCGTGCCGTCGATCAGCTTGCCCCGCTCCTCCGCGAATCGGCTGGCGGTGTCGGACGCGTCGTGGGTCCTCTCGCCCTCCTCGTTCGCGGGGACGCTGTAGGTGACCCGGAGCGACCCCGGGGACCCGTTCGCGAACTCCGTGACCCACCAACACGCCGTGCCCGCCTCGGAGTACGAGGCGGAGGCCAGGACGGCGTTGAGAGAACGCAGGTCCGAGCTGCCGGGCGCCGCGCACGGGTCCAGGTCCAGACCTTCGAGCGAAGGACCCGCGTGGTGGGAGCCCGACGAGGACGTCACCGCCCACACGCCTCCGACGACCAGGCCGTAGACCGCGAGTGTCACCGCCGCGGTGATCGCGATGACGCGCCCGGTGCCGCGCCGTCCCGGGACTGGTCCCGAAGCCGGGGGGCGCGTGCCGGGGGGTGGCCCTCCGGGTCCCTGCGCTCGGGGGGCCTGGCCGGGGGTTCCGGGCCCGCCGTGCTGTGGGGGGAACTGCTGTGGGGGGCCGTTGTACACGGCGGACCTCCTGTTGGTGTGCGACGCCCGAGCGCCTCTGGGGGAAGGGATCAGCCGAAGACGTCGGCCGCGACGTCGGCGAGAAGCTCCTCGGCCTCGTTCAGATCGATGTCGTCGATGGTGGAGCCCAGGTTGAGGGTGACCTCGCTGACGAGGCGTCCCTCCAGGACGACCAGCGTCACCACCTGCTCGTGGGGGTCGCCGGAACCGGTGGGGAAGTCGGCGAGGACCAACGTGCTCTCGTCACCGAACCTCAGCGGTCGGTCCCGCGACTGCGCGGCCTCGCTCCGCGGGCGCTCGGAGGCCGCTTCGACGGTCGCCTCGTAGAGCTCCTGGGCGTCAGTGGGCAGATCCTCCCCCTGCGTGTCATGTTCTTGGAGCAGGGCCGCGTCCGCCGCGGAGAACGGCACGGCACGACGGAAGTAGAGGGAGATGCTCTCCTCTCCCAACAGCGTGACGCTCCAGTCGCAGCCGCTGGAGTAGCTACTGGCTCCCCCGTATCTGGCCTCAGCGTTCATCGACGCGAGGGTTCGGTCACTCAGGACCGCGCAGGGGTCGTCGGTCGGCAGGCCGCTCGCGGGGCTGATCCGTGCGGAGGAGGCGGTGGCGGAGGAGACCACCCAGGTGAGGGAACCGGCGACCGCCAGGGTGACGGCGGCGGTGAGTGTCACCGTGAGCGCGGTCCGGGGTCGGCGCCGGGGCGCCGGGGGCTGGTCAGGAACGCCCTGGGAGCCGGGCTGGCCGGGAGGTCCGGGCGGGCCGCCGGGCGGGGGCGGGTTCGGTCCAGGCGCCCCGGGGTGACCGGGCGGGTGGGGGTAGGGCGGCTGGAGCGGCGGCTGACCCGGTGGGCCCTGGTGGCCGAACGGGGGCTGCCCCTGGTGGCCGGAGTGGCCTGGTGGGGTCGGCTGGAGGGGGTGTCCCATGCGAGGGTCCATCCACGAGTACGTGTGTCCTGACCCGTCGCATGTTCCCATGGCCACCCCGACGAATCCGGGCACGAGCACCGTCCGGGGGGAAAACGGCCACCTCCGGCCAACCGGAACCCGGTCCCGTGAACGGGGACGCCCCGGGCCGGCGCTGGGCCGGTCCGGGGCGTGGGCCGTGACGCCCGGGGGGTGGGGCGTCACGGCGTACGAAGGGGGGAGCCTCCGGGTGTCTACGCGGCGCCGACGTTGAGGTCGACGCAGACGTAGAAGGCCATCGGGGTGTCGGCCACGTTCCAGCGGGCCAGCACCGTCTGCTCACCGCTGTAGCCGGAGAGGTCGACGGTGTGGGAGAAGTTCGCCGGCGGCTGGGCGCCACCGTCGTCGATGCTCTCGATCTGCTGACCGTCGATGAAGTATTCCCACGTGCTGGTCGAGTGCCGGGCGGTGATCGTCCAGTCGAAGGTGACGGAGTTGCCGACCGGGGTGACGTCCCAGCCGTAGTTGTCGTCGTCCAGCTCGGAGAAGGCGGCGTTGCCTCCGGAACAGCTCATCAGGCCCTTGGGGCCCTCGACGCTCTGCGGCTCGTACTGGATCGGTCCGCAGGAGACCGTCCCGGCGGCGCACTGGGCCTGGCGGCTGGGCGGGTTGTTGATGTAGCCGTGGGCGCTGGCAGTGCCCGCGGGCATCAACGTGAAGGCGAGCGCGGTGGCGGCGCCGACGGCCGCGGTCGAGCGGAGCTTGGTGCTGATACTCATGAGGGAGCCCTTCTTCTGGGTCACGACCCTGGGGGGCCGTAGCGGGGTGACCCGGACCGTCTCCGGACCAGGGCGGGTGGAACGCGCTCACGGCCGGTTATTTCCGCGAGCCCGGGAAGGGGTCGCCCGGGAGTTCCCGTGGGTTTCGGGAACCTCCGTCCACCCAGTACCGAGGACGGTAAAGAGCTTGTCACCCCCCGTCAAGATCCCTGTTACCCATGGGTGTGGAGTGACACCCGTACCAGTGGAACGGCCCAGTGCCGGTTCCTCAGCCACTGGTACTGGTGGGCGGGCGGCGGGGCGGGCACCCCGAACAGGACCGATGCCGATCGGTTGCCGGAACCGGTCTGCCGTTCCGGGAGTGGACCAAGAGGTCGACCCCGCCGACGTTCCACCAGACCTCACCAAAAGGTGACAATCACCTTCCCCTCCTCCGTGTGAACACGGGGGGATGGCCGTTGGAAAAGCCGTGGACAGAGCTCGCGACGGGTGACAGAACGGACCCAAGGCGGAGGCCCCGCGGTGTCGAGGCGACCGCGCGTCAAGGGGCGGGGGGCGCCCCCGCACGGCCACCAGGACGGAGTGATCACGGATGTCCCATCAGGCACGTCCACCAGACCCACCTCGGAAAACCCAGGACTCCCAGGCGACACCACGGCCTCCGGAGCCTCAGGACATGTCACAGCCACCGCTCTCGCGAGGCCCACGGGAACCCAAGTCCGCACCACAACCACCTGGACCTCAGGAACCCCAGGCCGCACATCATCGACCTATCCCTCGGGAAGCCCAGGACTCCCACGACCCCCAGAACCCCCACTGCCCCTCGCGGAGTCGGGTTGGT
The DNA here is from genome assembly GCF_042745575.1 of Nocardiopsis sp. NPDC058789. Lineage (NCBI taxonomy): Bacteria > Bacillati > Actinomycetota > Actinomycetes > Streptosporangiales > Nocardiopsidaceae > Nocardiopsis > Nocardiopsis sp. NPDC058789. The sequence goes on along the minus strand of NZ_JBHYOW010000016.1, from coordinate 51,488 downwards.
TCGGAACGTGGCCCGAGCCGTGGTCGGACCGGGCTCGGAACAGGTGCCGCACGTGTCTCCGAAGGACCGGAGACCGGGCGGGGAGCCGCGCCAGACGAACGCGGAGGAAGCCCCATAAACCAGGGTGGGCGCGTCACCTGCGACGAAGCTGGGCGCTGCCCTACGATCCAGACATGGACCTATCCCACGCCCCGCCGGTTCTCCGGCGGCTCAACACCGAGGCCAGCATCCTGGCCGGGGCCGGCTACGCGATCCTGCTCCAGATCGCCCACCCGAGCGTCGCCCGGGGGGTCGCCGAGCACAGCGAGTTCGCCGCACGCCCCCTCGACCGGCTGCGCGGCACGATGTACTACGTCTACGGAACCGCCCTGGGCACCCCGGAGGAGAGCGAACGCGTACAGGCCATCGTGCGCGCCATGCACCGCAGGGTCCGGGGTCCGGGCTACGACGCCCTCGACCCCGAGCTGCTGCTGTGGGTCGGCGCGACGCTGTACCACAGCGCGGTGCGTCTGTACGAGCTGACCGTGGCCGACCTGACCGAGGAGGAACGAGCCGAGTTCCTTCGTGAGACCTCGGTGTACGCCACTGCCCTCGGCCTACCCCGGGAGCGGTGGCCCCAAAGCACCGAGGAGTTCTCAGACTACTGGGAACACGCCTGTGCCCGTCTGGAAGTCGGCCCGCATGCCGTCGGCCTGTCCCAGTCACTGTTCCGTCCGGACAACCGGCTGCTGTGGCCGCTGACCCTCACGCAACGGTTCCTGAGCGGTGGCCTGTTGGGCCCGGAGCTGCGGAGGCAGTACGGAATCCCCTGGTCGGAGGCGCGCCAGCGCCGCTTCGACCGCCTGATGCGCGTGACCCGGACGGTGTACCCGCGTCTTCCGAGGGGTGTCCGGAGACTGCCCTCGGCGCTGTACCTGAGGTCGATGCGGAAGAACGGCGGCTGGAAGCCGTCGAAGGCGTCGAGATCCTCGAATCGCTGAGGGGTGACCGCCGGGGAGTTCAGAGGTCCTTGAGTGCTTCCCGGGCCCGGTCGGCGTCGGGCAGGCCCTGTTCCTCGAAGGTCCGGAGCGCGTCGGTGAGCAGACCCCGAGCGCGCTCGGCGTCCACCACCGGCGCTGGCAGCCCGGCGAGCGCCAGCGAGGCCCTGGCCGCGACGTACCGCTCGCCCCGCTCGTGCGCCATGGCCAGTGCCTTCTCCAGGGTCCGCGCGGCCTCCGCGTGCCGGCCGGCGGCGGAGTAGGTCGCCCCCAGGTCCGTCAGGACCTCCGCGTCCGCACTGCGGTTGCCGCTCCGGTCCGCCAGTTCGAGCGCCGTCCGGTGTTCCTCGACCGCCTCGTCGAACCTTCCGCCCGCCCTGTAGGCGACGCCCAGGGAGTTGTGGGCGTACATCTCCTTCGTGCTCTTGCCCTCGCACAGCGCGACGGCGATCCGCAGGGCCTCGTAGGCGCCCTCCAGGTCCCCGAGGGCCGTCCGGGCCTCACCGACGATGAGCGCCGCCTGGACCCGGCTGTTGTCCAGGCTCTCGTCGGCGCCCAGGGCCAGGACCCCCTCGCTGAGTGCCAGGGCCTCCTGGTACCGACCCAGGTTCATGTACACCACCGCCAGGTTGGCCCGCTGCATCACCTCCAACTGCTTGTCCCCCTGGGACACCGCGTAGGAGATGACCCTCTCCACGCACTCGGAGCACTCCCGGAACCGCCCCGTGCGCTCGTGGACCATGCTGAGGTTGGCCAGCGCGCGGATGATCCCGCGTTCGTCGCCCAGTTCCTCCAAGAGACGGAGGGCCTCCTGGAGGTGGGAGAGCGAGCTGTCGAACCGTCCGGAGAGGCAGTGCGCGATCCCCATGCCGATGAGGGTGACCGCGCGACCCCGTTGGCTGCCGCGCCGCTCGCTGGCGCGCAGGGCCTTCTCCTGCGAGGTGAGCAGGAGGCCCATCTTGCCGCGCTGGGCGTAGAACCTCCACACCGCGTCGGCCATCCGCCACGCCTCATCGACACTCTCCCCGTCACTGTAGAAGTCGATGACGTCGGCGACGTTGTCCTGGTGGCGGTCGAACCAGGCCTCCGCCTCGGACCGGTCGGCGAGTTCGGCCCGGTACCGCGAGCCCCCCGCCTCGTCCGAGCCGCCGTGCGCACGCGGACCCAACAGGTCCGCCGCGCGCTGGGAGACGTGCATGTACTGCCGGGCCAGCCGCCCCCTGGCCTCCTCGGCCTCCGCTGGCTCCAGGTCGGACGAACCCCGGTAGCGCGAGAAGTCACCGATGAGGTCGTGCAGGCGGTAGACGTCGCCGTCCGGCTCCTCCAGCAGGCAGACGCCCACGAGCCCCTGGAGGAGATCGTCCGCGTCCATGGGGTCCATGTCCAGCAGCGCCGACGCCCCGTGGAGGTCCACGGTGGTACCGACCAGCACGCCGAGCAGGAGGAAGGCGCGCCGCTGTTCGCCGTTGAGGCTCTGGTAGGAGAGGTCGATCGCCGCCTCGACGTTCTGCCCGTCCATCTGGAGCTCGCGGAAGCGGCGACTCTGCTCGCTCAACCGGCGCTCGACGTGGCCGAAGGTCCACTTCGGTCTGCTGACCATGCGTCCGGCGACCACCCGCAGTGCCAGGGGGAGGCCGCCGCAGATCCGCACCACCCTCAGGGCCTGGTCCCGTTCCCGGACGACCCTGTCCTCCCCCAGGACCTTGCCGAGGAGCTCCAGCGCCGACTCCTCCCCCAGCATGCTGAGGGAGACGTAGTCGGTACCGCTGAGCCCGGCCAGGTCGTTCCTGGTGGTGATCAGGGTGAGCGTGCCCTCGGCGGAGGGAAGGATCGGGTTGACCTGCGCGTAGCTCACCGCGTTGTCCAGGACCACGAGCAGGCGCCTGCCCCGGAGGGTCGCCCGCCAGAGCGCGGAGCGTTCGTCCACCGAGTCGGGCAGTTCCTCGAAGGGCACGCCGACCGCGCGCAGGAGGGCGCCCAGTGCCGCCCCCTCGTCCAGGGGCTTCTTCTCGGCCGTGTACCCGTACAGGTCGATGAACAGCTGCCCGTCGGGGAAGTGGTGCACCAGTTCGTGCCCGGCGCGCACGGCGAGCGTGGTCTTCCCGGAGCCGCCGCTGCCCGAGATCACGCAGACCCGGGCCCGGTCGTCCTCGGACGTCCCCACACCGACCAGGTGCTCCAGGGTCTCCCGCCGCCCGGCGAAGTCCGGGATGTCCCGAGGGAGGTCGTTCCGGACGACGAAGTGGTCCTTCACCACGGGGAAGGGCGAGGACAGCCCCTTGGCCGGGGTCTGCTCGGAGGTGTCCGCCCGCAGTATCTGGGTGTGCAGCGCGGTGAGGTCGGGGTCGGGGTCGACGCCCAGCTCGTCCGCCAGGCGGGAGCGGATCTCCTCGTAGGCGGAGAGCGCCGCGGCCCGTTCACCGGTGTGCCAGAGGGCGGTGATGAAGTGGTGGTGCAACCGTTCCCGGAGCGGTTCCTGCCGGATGATCGGCGTGAGGTAGGAGACCACCTCGTTGGCACGGCCCAACGAGAGCGCGTAGGAGGCCCAGTCGGCCACGGCGGCCCAGCGCTCCTCCAGGAGCGGGGACACCAAAGAGTAGTAGAGGCGTTCGGACCCGACCCCGGAGAACGGGACCCCGCGCCAGCACTCCAGCGCCTCGGAGAGCCGCGCGAGGGCGGTCTCCGGATCGGCGGGGTCGGCTCCGTCGCGCAGATCCCGGAACCGGTGCAGGTCGACGCGGCCGGGGTCGACGTCGGCCAGGTACCCGCCGGAGGTGGTGCTGATGATTCCCGGGAACGCCCGGCGCAGGTGGGAGACCTGGACCTGGATGACCGAGCGCGCCGTGCGCGGGGGGTCGTCGCTCCACAGGAAGTGGATCAGCTGGTCGAAGGTGACCTCTCGACCGGCGTACACCAGGAGCGCGCCCAGAACACACCGCTGGCGTGGTCCACCGACCGGAAGGGGTCGTCCCTCGGACCACGCGGCAATGGGACCAAGCACGCCGAATTCCACAAGGAGCAACCCTAGCAAGGCCACCTTGTGGAATTCGGAATGCGTCCGAGTCCGTCCCCGCCGAGTGCCCCCCTCTTCACCAGCACTCGGAGCGGCGGCTCCTCAAAGACGCCCGTCTACTTGTCTTCCGTCTTCTTCTCCTCCGGCTTGTCCTCGCGCTCGGCGGGGACGCTCTCCTTCGGAGTGGGCTCCTGGAAGGGATCAATCCTGGCTTCCGGCGTCACGCCGGAGACGATCGCGTCGAACCGCTCGTCCACTGTCAGCATCTTCGGCACTCGTACTCCTTTGCGTACAGCACTCGTGTAGAGCCGTAACGTCGCCCTACGTCTACGAAGCATCATGCGGCCACCGTCTTCCGGCGGATCCGCCATCCGTGGCGCTTCCGCCTCAGTTACGCCACGGATGGCATGTGTCCGACAGCCGTCGGACCACAGGGAGCTGCGAGCCGTCCTCACGCAGCTACCGATCCGACGACACCCTTGACGCTAGAGAGGTCCTCTTCCGCTCCGCTTTCAACCGGCTTTCAGTCCGAGCGGAAAAACCCAAGGTCACAAAGGCGCTACGCGTTGTTCACTTCCCGCGCCGAGGGGGATTCCGGCGTTCCCCACCGTTTCCCCGGTCGGAAAGATCGAACACGAATGACCGCGTTCCCACGTTCTCGCGGAGAGGACCACGGAAGCGGACGCCCCGTGTCACCGGAAGAGCGTACGACCGCGGGCGAACGCCGGACACCTGGGAGCACGGTTACCCCTCCTACCCCGTGGACGCGCAGGCGAACGTCTCCCGCGCTCCAGGCCCGCCCGCGCCCCCGGTTCCTCCGCCGAACCGGGTAACGGAACCCGTCCTGCGCTGGGCGGATCCGAGGTGTCCTCTTCCGGCCAGGTTCGGGCGGGCACGGGGGCGTCCAGGGGGTTCGGCACCCTTTGGCCCTACACTTGCGCCTCGTGGTGCACCATGTCCTCGCGACCGACGCCCCCCGTCGGTCCCCCCTCCCCCGGAACCCGCTCGCCCGCCTCGCCCTCGTCTCGCTGGCCGGGGCGGTCGGATCCGTCGGCCTGCTCGGCGTTGCCGTGTTCGGCGGGCTGGAGCGGGCCGACGCCGTGTCCGAGCCCTCGGCGGCCGGGACCGAGGTGGAGAACTCCCTGATCCGGATCTCCCCGCACGAGGCCAGGGTCGTCACCGGCGAGCTCGGAGACCAGCTCCAACTGCGGGCGGACATCGAGATGCACGGCTCCGAGAGGCCGGTCTCCGTCTTCGACGCGGTCAAGGCCGTGGTCGTGAACATCGAGCCAGCGGGGAAGCGGACCGAGCACCCGACCGTCCTCTTCCAGCGCATGCCGGACGGCATCGTCTCCCACCTGCAACCGCACATGCCGGAGAAGGACGCGATCATCTCCTGGGACCTTCCCGACGGCGTCGACCCCGACACGATCGAGGACCTGGTCGTCACGGTGCACGAGGTCGAGAGGCTGGAGGCCCGTGGCGGCGGAGGCGTCCTGTGGCCGTCCGACAAGAAGCTCGCGGGCGCGGTCACCGTCCCCCTGGAGGGGAGCGGCCGGTGAACCGCGCGCTCTCCATCCTGACCTGCGCCTGCCTGGTGGTCCTCATCGCGGTCCTCCAACGCTTCGTGGTGGGCAAGGAGGACATGGTCGACCCGATCACCACGGCCGGTGACACCGACGCGGCCGTGACCACCGACGACTTCGCCGTCCGGGTGACCGAGGTGGACCTCGCCACGTCGCTGGAGGTCCCCGACGACGCGGACGGCGGTACGCACACCGTCGAGGCCAACGGCGCCTGGGTCCTGGTCTGGGCCGACGTGACCGCCACCCGAGAGACCATCGAGAACCTCCCGTCCGAGCTGCGGATGAGGGACGGCTCCGTCTACGTCGAGCGCGGCTGGTTCCGCGACAGTCTCGACCACCAGACGTTCTCCCCCGGCCTGCCGGTGCACGGCGCGTTCGTGTTCGAGGTCCCGACGGACCGGATCGAGAAGCCCGCGCTGGTCGTGACCCACGCCTTCGGCTACGACAGCCGCCTGGGCGCCCAGGCGAAGGTCGACCTCGGCCTGGAGAACCCCGAACCCACCGACCGACCCGCGACCCTCCTCCCGGCGGAGCTCCGGGCCGACGGCGCGGAGACCGGGGAGGACGACCATGCGTCCACATAACCCGCACTGGCGCTCCGGGCCCGGCTGGCCGCGCCCGGACAACACCCCCTACGGCCACCCGGGACGACCCGGGCAGCCCCCGACCGGACCCACCGGTCCACCTCCGGGCCCCCAAGGGCCTCCCCAACCCCAGGGGCCTCCTCCACCTCCGGGCCCTCAGGCCCCGCAGGGACCCCAGAGACGGTTCCCGCCCCAGCCCGGCCCAGGACACCCGGGCCAGCCTCCCGCGCCCCCAGGACCACCCCAGGGACCCCCACGGGCACCGGCGCCGCCCGCCTCGCGCCCCGGACCGCCTCAGCCGCCCCAGAGCCCTCAGGGGCCCCAGGGGCATCGGTACCAACGGCCCGACCAGCCGTGGCAGCACCCTCCCCGGGAGCACCCCTGGAACGGTGACCGCCCCACCCGTCCCACCCACCCCGCCCGCCACGTGGGAGGACGCGCGTCGACCGGTCCCGTCCGGCACGCCCGCCCCCTGTGGAAACGCCTGCACCTGCCGTACCTTGGCGCCCTGGTCGTGCTCCTGCCCTGTGTCCTGGTCTGGCCCTACCTGACCGAACTCGACGCCGCACGCGAACAGGGCCTGGTCCGCCCCGACGCCGCACCCGTCTCCGGGCGGACCGCCGACCTCGCAGGGAGCGAGTGGGAGTCCGTCGGCTACGTCACCGGCTTCCTCGACACCCTGCCCGCCCCTCCCGAGGGGACCGAGATCGTCGACGTCGGTTTCAAAGTCACCCCCGGAGACGGGGAGGCCAGCACACGGCTGGCGGACTACTGCCGGTTCCGCGCACTCGACGGGGAGGGCCGCGCCTGGCAGCCGACCAACGAGTTCAGCCTGCGCAACCTCGCGGAGGACCCCGGCCGGGTCATGGGCGGGTGCACCGGCGGCGACTGGGAACCGATCCCGGCGGGCACCACGCAGTCCCTGGTCGTCACGTACCTGGTCCCGGCCGAGGTCGCGGACGACCTGCGGTTCGAGGTCACCGTGGCCACCTCCGCCGACAAGGCCGCTCCGCGCCCCGAGGCGCTGCTGTTCGAGCCGGAGCTCCTCGACTGACTCCGACGACGGCTCAGCGGACGGCGTGCCCGGCGACCCGGCGCACGCGGCGGCCCACGCTGGTCTCCTCGGCCCTGCGCAGGGCGATCTCGAAGGCTGCGGCCAGCAGGCACAGGCGGAACAGCATGTGCAGCGCGTCGACGGCGAAGTCGACCGGCTGGAGCCACGGCCACAGCTCGCCCCGGAAGTCACCCGGCCCCAACAGGACGAACAGGCCCCGGTTCAGCTGGCTGAAGGCCACGTCCAGGAGCACGAAGTACAGACAGAAGGTCAGGTAGAAGACCGGACCGGCGCCCAGCACGAAGCGGACGGCGTTCAGGCAGGGACTGAACTTCTCCCGGAAGTCCGAGGAGGCGGCCCGGCCGAACACACGGCCCATCCGCGCGGCCCGGTTGACCACGGCGCCGAACTCACCGCCACCCCGGCGCTCCTCGAAGAGCGCGTCGTGATCGTCGATCTGGGCCCGGTAGACCACCGCCGTGATGGTCAGCCAGAGCATCGGGCCCAGGAATCCCTCCTTGAGCACGGACCACGTGCTCGCGACGGCGGAGGCCACCCCCGCGGAGAGCGCGGGGACGTCGATCCGCTGACCGATCCCGTCGAGCAGGCCGGTCACACCGGTCTCCAGGCCCACCCAGACCACACGGTTCGACATCCACTCCTGGCAGAGGCTGAGGAACACCCCGACGGAGAAGACCGCGAGGAACATCCACACGCCCTCGAAGAGGGCCGTGAGCACGCCCAGCACCGGGTTGCGGTTGGCCTCGTAGAAGCGGCCGCACACCCGGCGCAGCACCCAGGCGGTCACGGCGACGACCAGGGGCAGGCCGAACCAGGAGAGCTCGGTGGGCGCCGCGAAGGCCTCCAGGCCACCCGTGTTGAGCAGACTGACGCTGTAGGTGTCGTACTGTTCCCCGATCAGTCCCCAGGCCCCGTAGAAGAGCAGGAAGGGGAAGATGGCGAGCGCCACCCCGTCGACCACCCTCCGCTCGCTCTCGGCGAACCCGTTCCGGCGGCCCCGGACGACCTGGGCGCCCAGTTCGGAGTCGATCATCGGCAGGCCCGGCCTGAGCAGCTGGAACATGACGACGAAGGTGATCAGGGTGACGAGGAGGGTGAGACCGAGCCCCGCGAGGGAAAGGGTGGGGTTGACGTCGTTCAGCGCCACCAGCCCCCGCATGAGCAGCGTGTGGGTCAGCATCCCCGCGGTGTAGGCACACAGCAGGGGGACCCCGTGGCTTCGGACGAGGCCGAGGGCGTACACGGGCAGAGCGGCTGCGGAAGAGGTCAGGCGGGCCATAGGTTCAAGAGGTTAGCGGGAACGGTCTCCGTGGATTCCCCTGGTCCACTGCTCACGGACCGGGGAACCCCCGATCGCGGGACACGAGGAACGGCTCTGGTTGGAGGGCTTTGATGCAGGAGGGCGACGGAAACGGCTGGGTCGACCTGGCCGACGGATCCCGCAGGTGGGGCCGGTACGGCGCCGCCGGGCTGCTGTTGTACGCCACCGACGTGGCCGGTTCCGGTCACGTCCTGCTCCAGCACCGCGCGGGCTGGACGCACATGGGCGGCACCTGGGGCATCCCCGGCGGAGCCCGGAACCGGGACGAGACCCCGTTGGAGGCGGCCGTGCGGGAGTTCCGGGAGGAGGTCGCGGGCGACCTCGAGGACTACACGGTCCTGGGCCGCCACGAGCAGGACCTGTCCGTGTGGCGCTACGACACGTTCCTGCTCCGTGTGCCGACCCTCACCCCGTTCCGCCCCGGGAACTCGGAGAGCAAGGAGATCCGGTGGGTCTCGGTGGACGCCGCCGAGGAGCTGCCCCTGCTCCCCGCCTTCCGTACCGCCTGGCCGCACCTGAGCGCCGACCTGCGCTCGGCCACGGCGTAGTCCACGGATCCGCGCCCGGTCGCGGCGGTGTCGGCCACGAACCCCTCGGGGCGGGCACTTTCGCGCCCCGCCGATCGTTGGACTCGCGAGAGGCGGCGACCCCACCGTTCTGGGATGATTCGTGTCTGCTTTCCTCCGCGGCCAGGTGCCAAGGCACCGCCTCGGGGGTAAGTCAGGGACGGGCCCTGATGTGCGGTCCGCCCCTGGCCCCGCATCCTGAGGGGGACGGCCCTGCGAAGAGTGGGCGCCACGCGATTCGACTGGAGCTGTGAACATGACGCTGGAGCGCGGTAACGCATTCACTCCCGTCGCCTCGGCGACGATGATCTGGCCTTGGGGGGCGTCCGTCGTCGGCGGCACCGTGGCCGGTGCCCTCTCCTTCATTGCCAACTTCGGTCTGGCCGGTATCCCGGCCGCCGTGACCACCGGCATCTTCTTCTTCGCCCTGATCGGCGGGGTCGGCGGCGTGCTGAGCAAGAAGGGCGACCGCCGTGGTCGCCGCTGGGCCGCCACCTACCCGTTCCGCTACGCGAGCGCCCCGGCCATCCTCGGCGGTGGCGCCACCGCCGTGGTGAGCTACGTCGTGTCCGTGATCACCGACTTCGCCATCATCGGCGGCCTGTTCGGCGGCCTCTGGGCCGGTCTCGGTGTGGGCCTCGCCCTGTGGCTCATCATCGGCGTGGTGGCCATGGTCGCCGGCGACAAGAAGTAGGGGTGGTCGGGCGCCGCCGTGATGGTGGCGGGGAACAGAAGGGCCTAGGCTCGATGTTTTCCGCCAAGGAGCGGATGCACCACACCTCACCTACGGGAGACAACCGGCGCCGATGACTGAAGCTGCTCGTCAGAAGATGGTCGAGCGGGTCCGCGGGCTCCTTCGCATGGCGGAGGACCCCGCGGTCACTGATGCCGAGAGCCAGGCGTTCACCGCCAAGGCCGCCGAGCTGATGACCCGCCACGCGATCGCCGAGGCCGAGGCCCGCGCCGAGAGGGGCGAGGAACCGGACGCGATCAGCCGTATGGACTACACCGTCCCCGGAGTGGGTGGCCACGGCAAGGCCAGGGTCAGAGCCCTGGCCGACATCGCCGCCGCGTACGGATGCCAGTCCGCGGTGCGCGGGAACAACTCCGAGAACACCGACCGGACCATCATCCTGGTGGGGACGGTCAGTGCCCTGGACGCGCTGCGGATGCTGATGCCGTCGATCTCCATGCAGATGGAGGCCTCGGCCAGGTTCATGAGTTCCTCGCACGTGGCCGACATCCGGGAACTGCGCAACTACACCCGCTCCGAACTGGAGACCGAACGCAAGCGCTACTACCGGTCGTTCGTGCGCGCCTACGGTCAGGCCGTGGCCGAACGCATTCGGGAGTTCAGGACGCGACTCCAGGAAATGGCCGCTCAGGACGCGGAGTCCGGCGTCACTGAGGGTAACGGTGAGAACGGTTCGGCTCGCGGCGCGGAGTTGGTTCTGCGGGACGATCCGAACCGGGTGAACGAAGAGTTCCACAAGCAATTCCCACAGTTGCGCAAACACCGCCCCGAGCGGACCCACAGCGCGGCCGGGTACCGCGCCGGATACCGCCGTGGGCGCCAGGCGGAGCTGGGGCTGGACACCCCGGTGACCAGCGGACGGACGTCCACTCTGGCCGAGGGCGAATAGCCCCTCACCCCGAGTTATCCACAGGCTGTGCAGGAAATCCACAGGCGCCCCGTTTTCCCATGTCACACAGGAAATACGGGCCGATTCGAGAGGCCGTTCGAGCCCCGAGAGGGCCGATCACCCGGGGTTATCCACAGGCTGAGGAAGCAGCCTGTGGATAACCTGTGGAGAACTTTCCCAAGAACAGCAAAACACCTGGTCAACTAACCCGGAGGGGTTGAACGAGGTAGCGGAACGAGGGTTCCTCTGCCGCGTCGGTGAACACGGCGGGTTTGGTCGGCTCGGTGAAGTTCAGGTGGGCGGTGTCGGTCTCCACCCCGGTCAGCCCGTCCGCCAGGTAGTCGGGCCGGAACGCCAGTCGGATCGGGGCACCCTCGTAGCCGACCTCCAGGGCCTCCACGGCCTGGGCGTCGTCCCCGGATCCGGCCTCCAGCACAACCTCACCCTCCGTGAAGGCGAGCCGGAGCGGCGTGTTTCGGTCCGCCACCAAGGCGACCCGCTTGACCGCTTCCAGCAGCGGCCCCACGGGGACCTCGGCCCGCGCCGAGAACTCCGTCGGGAACCAGGAGGCGTACTTGACGAAGTCGCTGTCGATCAGCCGGGTGGTGGTCGCGCGCTCGCCGTTCTCGAATCCGATCATGCCCTCGCCCCCGAGGGCGACGTCCACGTTGCTCTGGTTGATCAGGCCCCGCACCGTGTTGGCCAGGGTGCGCGCGGGCACCAGGGCATCGGCGTCGATCCCCGGATCCTCCGGCTTCCACCAGAGTTCGCGGACCGCGATGCGGTAGCGGTCCGTGGCCACCACACTCAACCGGTCGCCGGTGAAGTCCAGGTAGGCACCCGTGAGCATCGGCAGGGTGTCGTCCCTGCTGGCCGCCGGGGTCACCTGGCGGACCGCCGCCGTGAGCGCGTCCGCCGGCACGGAGCCGATCCGCCCGGGCATCCCGGGCAGGCTGGGGTAGTCCTCCAGCGGCATGGTGATCAGGGTGAACCTGGCCGCACCGGCGCTGACGCGCACCCGGGAACCGTCGGTCTCGATCCGCACCGTGCCCGAGGGCAGGTTGTTGACGATCTCCGCCAGCAGCCTCCCGGGCACCAGCGCGGCCCCGGACTCCTCCGCGAGGACCTCCACCGAGGCCCGGGTGGAGACCTCGTAGTCGAAGCCGGACAGGTGCAGGGAGCTCCCGTCCGGGGAGACCTCCAGGCGCATCCCGGCGAGTACGGGGACCGCGTGCCGCGTCGGCAGGGCCCTGGCGGTCCACGCGACCGCCTCCGCGAACGCGTCACGGTCCACACGTAGTCTCACTGCGCCTCCCGGTCGTTGCCTCCGGTCAACGTACCCAGCGGTACCGACAGTCTGCGGCTACTCGCGGTTGGGACGCAGCGTCCACAGCACGGTCATCCGGCCCGTGACGGTGCCGTCGTCGGTGCGCAGTTCGATCTCCACGGGGAACTCCGGGCGCCTGCCCTCGTCCAGCTCCGCGACGACCTCGTCCCTCGACCGGCCCAGCGTGGCCTCGGCGGTCACGTCGCCCATGGCGAGCTTGAGGTACGTGATCTCGGCGCTGACGGCCAGGGGAACGGCGCGCTCCAGCTGGTCGCCGAAGGTGCCGATCACGATGGCACCCGAGGCCGACTCGGCCAGGGTGAACATGGCGCCCGCGTGCGGGCCGCCCACGTGGTTGTGGTGGTCGGCGTCGTCGGGCAACCGCATGACGGCGCGACCGTGGTCCAGTTCGCTGAAGGTCACACCCAGTGTGCGCGCGAAGGGAACCGCGGCCAGGAACCCGGACTTGACCATCTCCGCCGTCTCGGCGTCCATTTTCTGCATACCCCCAAGGTTACTCACGAGTAACCCGGAAGCGCCACCCCCGGACGACACCGAGCACTCCCGCGAACCCGCCTCCGCCGTGGGCTACCATGTCTGGCGGAGAGGGCTCCTCTCCCCGGGAGGGTTCGCATAGCGGCCGAGTGCAGTGCTCTTGAAAAGCACCAAGTCCTTGACGGGGCTTCATGGGTTCAAATCCCATACCCTCCGCAGAACGGAAGGCCGGTGGCCTGGTCCCCAGGGACCAGGCCACCGGCCTTCGTCGTTCCAGCAGCAGCCTCGTCCCGCGACCACGGCCGGTTTGACCGGGTTCGAGGGGTGGGTAGACCCCCGGTCGGCGTTCTCCCCCAACCGTCGGGAACACTCATGGCAGCTCTCCCCCGCTGGACCTCCACCAGTACGGCGGCCACGAGGGTCACGTCATGCCGGGCGACATCGTCCGAACGGAGAGAACCGGAGGCACGACGCATCGCGCGTGGACGCACTGGGCTCAGTCGACCTCATACCGACCATGTAGGACTTGCGCAGGCGTCGCCGCGAGACCTCAGCGAACAGCATCCACCAGTGCCGTCGTACCAACGACGTGCCGCCAGCCTGCCGGGACAGGGGCTCGTAGGTCATGGACTGCCAGTCCTCGCACGCCACGCGCACCCGCAGTCCCTGGGCACGCGCCCACTCCATGAGCGACTCTCAGTCGAGCACCGTACCGAGTACGTCCACGATCATCGCCGCACCGCCCCGACTGCGATGGCCGCGCGCACCAGGTCGCGCGGTTCGGACAAGTCATCGACAAGCCTGGGATGTCGAGGGATCCGTGCCAGCACATGCGGGCCCCACACGACTCGACGTGCGCGGCAGACTCGCTCGGAGTGCGCACAGGCGCCGCGCAGGAGGAGGTTGTAGGCGCGGGGGCCGGCATCATGTATCACGATGGGCTCCGGAGCGGGCCAGAGCTCCACCCGCGTGGGCTCCGGTACGCGCACGGCGGGTCAGCAGGCCAAAGCCATTACCGTGCCGGATACTTCGGAGCGCACCGAACGCCCTGCCCCTGAGCGGTCCGCGCACAAACTGTCCGGACTACCTGCCGTCGATCGGCTGCGGTTTGAACGAGGACCAGGCGACGAGGGCGCACGGACCTGCACGGGTTCGCGCTGCGGCTGTCCATGGACCAACAAGCCCGATTCGGTTTCCCGAAACCCATTCCCCAGAGGGATGACAAAGGTGGATACTGGCCGTCACTCCTCCATCGGAGTGTCGAGGAGCCACGATGCCGGGAGACGCGACGAGCCAGATCACTATCCCCTCGTGGGCATGGGAGCGCGACAGCACCGCAGAATTTCTCAGAAGGAGCGATGTCCGGGCGCTTTTCCAGTTCGCGCAGCAGTACGCCGGGGTGAGCCAGATGGCGATCTCCGCCGCTACCGGAGTGTCTCGGGGCTGGGTGGGCGAGGCATCCGAGGGCAGAAGACCGTAACTTCGTTTGAGGTCTTCGAACGAATTGCCCGTGACTTTGCGATGCCGGACCAGTCGCGCATGCTGTTCAGTCTTGTCCAGCAAAACACGAGCAAGTTCACCGGAACCGGCAGCACGGCAGCCCCGCTTTCCTTAGGGAGGACCGTGCACACGAGCTCAGACTCCGGGAAGGACTCGGAGGTGCGCCGTCGCGAATTCGCCGAACTGCCCGGAAGCGCCCTGTTCCAGGCCGTAGCAACGTCCGTACTCGACATGGACGAGATCGCCGCAGCACTGACCCGGAACGCAGGACGCGGCAGGGGAACCACGCCCCGGCGACGAGCCTCAGTGAGCCCGCCAAGCGGGCACACGGCCAAGGCCGGATACCAGGCGTTCCACTACACTCCGGTCGCCAAGCGACACCCGAACTGCTGCTCAGCCTGGACGACGCGGTGACTAGTGTGGAGGGCGATGGCCCCACCCAGGTGCATGCGCTCAGGGCGGAGGCGTTCCACGTAGCGGCGAGTCTGCTGCTCAAGTGTGAAGAGCGTGGGTTGACCGTAGCGGCGGACCGCAGCATGCGCGCGGTAGAAGACAGCGAGAGCCCCGCGGTGGTGGGTGCGAGCGCCAGGGCATTCACCCGCGCGCTGATGTGGGAGCGCCACTACAAAGCGGCGACGGAGAACTGGCAACGAGCGCTGCCGAGCGGGTGGACCGTGCCATGGACGAGCCCACCCCGGAATCCCTATCGGTGTACGGGGCCCTTCTGTTGAGCGGTGCGGTCTCGGCAGCCAAGCGCGAGAACCGTGGCCATGCGCTCAGTCTGCTTAACGAAGCTGGAGCAGTAGGGGGACGTCTCGGCGGTGATTTCAACTACTAGTGGACCGCCTTCGGACCGTCGTGTTGCTCCACCGAGTGAACGCGGCGGTTGAAATCGGGGATGCAGGCAGCGCCATCGACTACGCCCGCCATGTTGAGCTGGGCAATATCGAGGTCATGGAACGCAAGGTGATCCTGTTCATCGACGCAGTCCGCGCTTATCAGCAGTGGGCAAGACAGAGAACGCCTTCCAAGCGCTGCTCACAGCGGAGGACATGGCGAGCGAGGAGCTGAGTGCCCGTCCTGTTTTCCGCCAGCTCATCAACAACATTCGCGGCCGAGCGATCGGGAACCTGTATGGCCATGTGAGCGAACTCGCGGAGAGGGTCGGTCCCTGATTCCGTGGCGGAAGGTAAGACGCTTTACGTGGTAGTGTGCACGGCCGGACCCGCTGCGGAAGTCGGCACGTTGGCGGGGATGGCTTAGGATCAGGGATGGACTGTACAGGTGACGGCTACACCCTCGGCAATAGCCTTCATCGACGTCGAGAGGCCGGAGAAGCAGATTGGCCGCCCTGTACGGAGCACGCACCGCGAGCCAGGCGAGCCCCGATCTCCGAAGGCTGATGCCATCATCATTGCCCTAGCCACATTCAATACCATCAACAAGTTGGCCAGCGGAATCGCCGACAATTACGTCCTGGATGTCGTGAACGAGGCGATTGACATTGACGTGCCCACTGTGATCCTCCCGTTCGTGAACTCGGCCTACGCCAACAGAGCGCCGTTCCGAGAGAGCGCCAGGAAGCTCCGGGCCGAAGAAATATCAGTGTTGATCGGGCTAGGGCGTTCGTCCCTCACGAAGCCGGTAGCGAAACCAGCGCGTTCGATACCTTCCCTTGGCAACTTGCTCTCAGCCAAGCTGAGAAGAGCCTCTTACCCAGCAAGACCGGAATGTGGGCCCGCGACGGATGAACAACGATAAAAAGCAGTCCGCGTCAACACCGCCGCATTCCGTGTCCGTCGCGGGAGCCGTCATGCGCGAAGATGGACGGATGTTGGTGACCAAACGCAGGGACAACGGCAACTGGGATCTGCCGGGCGGGAAGCTGGAATGAACGAGGCTCCGCAGGAGGGAATTGTCCGCGAGGTTCTGGAAGAATCTGGCGCCCACGCTAGGGTGGAGCGAATCACCGGCGTCAACAAGAATCTGGACCGTGGAATCGTCGCTTTGGTTTTCCGCCGCAAACCACCTAGAGGCAAAGAGCACCCGACGCCCGAAACCACCGCCGTTAAATGGCTAACCCCCGATGAGGTGTCCGACCGAATGGCCGAGGCCTGCGCCGTTGGCCTTCCGGTTTCTCTAGACACCAAGCCCATAGGTACGTATCCACAACGGGCGGCGACTGGGCGCGCTCGGGTAAGAGTTGCGGCTTGGCTAAAAAATGACGCTCTATGCGGTGGTGTGTGCGGCGGAACCAGCGTCCGATATCGAAATTTTGGTGGAGTCGACTCAGGAGTGGGATGACTCATTCATGTGATGTCCACTCAAACAGCAGTGAACTTCAACGTTGAAAATTCAGACTTTGGACTTGTACACTTGAGAAAATCCTTTATTTGCCTTGTTAATTTCTCGGAGAAAGTGAATGACCGACAACCCCCAGTCCCACTCCTCTAAATCTGAAGTGAGCCTTCTAGAGACTTCCATGGTTCCTATTTTCAGAAAAAAAGCAACTGAGTGGCCAACTCGGCCTGTCATTTTAATATTTACTTCACCTCGGCAATTATTGAGATAAGTTTTTCGGAAGTCAGTCGATTCAATAACGCTCTTCGCACCTGCGTGAACTGCATGGTTAAACTCTCGGTATATATGCCTGATCTCTTCTGCCCCTACTGCCTCCTCCATCTGTCGAAACGTTATCTTGCCGCTAATGCCACCTGCTACCGCTGGAGCAGCCCAATTATTTTGACCAGAAAAGAAGTATTTTCCCCAACGGGCTAAAGCTGCATCTCGCAACTCTGCCTCTACTCCACTAATATTATCTGAGAAGAGCTCACCCTTAGAGTATTCCTCCAGCTGGGCGGATACGTAATATCGCTCTGCCAATTCCCAGTCACTGTCAGGGTTGTCAGAGCAAATGATCATCATCTTTACCGTAAGCTCATACAACGTTCGAGCTCGGGATGCTGCAGCCTCAGGGTGGCCTTCTTTCATAAGTAAAAGAATTTCTGTGCCAAGCCGTATGCTTCGCGCGTGCATTCCCAAGAGAAGAAGAACCCTTAGATGGTAGCCTCCCACGGAATCTGTGCCAAGAAGTGGGGGCACACGTTGATCAGAGTCTTGATCTCTCCTATCACAGTATGCGTTTATAAGTGAATTATTTACGAAGTCACAGCCAGCCAAGGATGATTCAAAGTCTCTGAATGCTTCTCCATACCTCTTCATTACGCCCCGGCTGACACGCTTTCGATCGCGCCGCCTCCATTTGAGCCTTGAAATAGAGTTTTTTTTCGACCAGTTCAAGTGCTTAGGGAAATAGATCTCTGCGTTCTCTAGACATTCCTCGATCACCTCACTCACGCTTAAATCTTCACGGTCGTCCGGCGCAGGAGACATTCGCAAACTATTAAAGCGAAGTAATGCCACTCTCAGTAGAGTCGAATCATCGGGTCTCATTTGCGTCTCATTTTTTTAGTGTATTGATTAATGAAGTGGAAAAATATTTAACTACGCCGCTGCAGTCTGCCGAATTGCGCTGTAGTGGATCAAGGCGACGGCGCGGCGGCCAGCGACCTCCGCTCGGGCTGCGGGGCTGACGCCCGGCCCCGGGCGCACGGCCACACACCAAAGCCACCTTTCGGACAGGTCCAAGACCGAGCGGGGACCAGAAATGCCCGTGGACACTATAGTGACCCAGGCCACTCGGCCCTGTCAGAAGGTTTCGTCCCAAAGATCGATGGCAACATCAGTGAGCGACCCCGTGGCACGCACCGGTAGTACCGAGGAGCTCGCGCCCCCATGGGCCCCGCGAGCCCACACGGAACCTGGCGCGACTCAGGACGCGCGAGACCACCGGCCGACTGCACCAGAACCACGCGGGACCGGCACCGTGGGTTGCCCTCTCACAGAGTTGCCAAAGCGGCCTCTCTCCGGGTGTCAGACCCCCGGAACGCCCTCGGTTCCATCGCACATGACTTCGAGAAGAGGCCGGAAGCACTGGGGGCACCTCGGTACGTAAGTGCAGGTCAATAGCGTTTGATTGCTTTTTCGACAGGTCGTCAGACTCTCTCTGATCAACGGGGCTTCATGGTCAAACCCCATACCCTTCGCCGTCGCCGGGATCAGAGGCTGGGGCGGCTTTCTCTGTAGACGGGCGGGTATGTATTTCATGACTACTGGAGAGATGTCTTGGCCGACTCTCATCGCAGCGTTGTTCGGCGGTGGACGCTGGCGTCAACCCAGAGCTCCACCCCTGAGGAGCATCCACACACTGACCGGAGAGGAACCCCCGCTTGGCCGGTCGCCATCGGGCCCCTCACGACCTCGACGCCAACAGGCTCCAACGCGAGGCCATGAAACCCCAGCGCAATGCGAAGCGACGTGAGCGTGCGGCCCGCGTGCTCGGGCCCGCGAACTGGTGGCTGATCAGGTTCTCGACTACCGCTCTGGTCTTCACCGCCGTGTGCAGTGTCTTCTTCGTGTGGTCCGAGGGCTGGGGAGTGATGTGGATCGTGGGTCTGCAGTCGCTGATCCACTAGTTCAACCTCATCCCAGAAACCCACGCCCACCTGAGGTACCGAGTTGCCTCCGCGACCGGGACCTGAGACGCCGTCGGCACAGAGCGGGGTCCTGTCCGCTCGGTGGTCGCGCGTGGACCTGTCGCTTTGTCGACGAATCGCCACGGGAGGGTTTGGCGGGCCTTTGGTTCGGTATGCCGGAGGGTGACCGGTTCGACACCGGCGACGCACACGGAAGTACGGGGTGAGGACGATCGGAAGAGGCAGACAGAAGGTCCTGTGGGTCACCCTCGGGGTGGTCTTCACGGCCGGTGCCCTGGCCGTGCTGGTACCCAGCCTGGGCGGGTCCTGGACCACCTACTTCTTCATGCTGGCGCCGTTCGTGGTCAGCGGTGTCTGGGTCCTGGCCAGCGGCGCCTCCCGCGGCAGGTCGGAGCTGGAGAGCTAGGGAGTGTTTTGTGGATGCTTTCGCCGGTGGCGGCGGAGCCGCCATCGATGCGAGCGGCCGCCAGGCCATCTCTCGCAAGACGATGAGCGAAGGCCAGCCCGGGGTTGGCTGTCCGAGCTTCATCGGCGCAGCGAGAGGCAGCCTGGCCACGCGAGCGCGGAATGATCCAAAAAGCACGACCTAGAAAGGGGGGCGGCCCCTGGGCCGCCCCTCCCTAGTCCTCGTCGGCGTGCTTGGGGAGCACCACGACGGGGATCTTCGCGTGGTGCAGCACGCCCTGGCTCACCGAGCCCAGCAGCAGCCCCCGGATGGTGCCCCGACCACGGGAACCCACCACGATGGCGTCGGCGCCCTCGGCGGCCTCCAGGATCGCGTCGACCGGGCCGGACTGGGTCCGCACCACGGTGACCTCGATGTTCACGTCGTCGCGCTGCTCGTCCATGGCCTCGGCCAGGAGTTCGGCCACGAGCTCCTCGGACTGCCGCTCGAAGATGTTCTCCTGCGGCTGGTGCCCGGCCGCCGTCATCGCGATCGGGTCGTACGGGTAGGGGACCTCCCAGCTGTTGACCACGACCAGCTCGCCGTCGGTCTCGGCGGCCAGGTCCACCGCCAGTCCCAGGGCGCGCCGGGAGGGGTTCGACCCGTCGACACCCACGACGATCCGGTCCAGCTTCGTGGTGGCCGGCCTGCCCTTGGGGCCGGTGGGGACCACGACCACGGGGCACGGGGCCTGCGCGGACACCCGGACGCTCACGGACCCGACGAACATCGAGGCGAAGGCTCCCAGTCCACGGGTGCCCAGCACGATGAGGTCGTGCGGGTGACTGTCCCGGATCAACGCCAGCGGCGGCTCCTCCAGGGCGGTGAACGTCTCCACCCGGACGGACGGGTGGTCCTTCCGGACCAGTTCGATCGCCTCGGAGAGGATCGTGGTGGCCTGCCCCGAGATCTCGTCGGAGGGCTCGAAGCGGGTCGGTCCCCCGTAGGCGGACACGATCAGCGGCATCCCCAGCGCGTACACGACGTGCAGTTCGACGTCACGGCGCGCGGCCTCGGCGGCCGCCCATACGAGGGCCGCCCGCGAGTGGTCCGATCCGTCCGCGCCCACGACCACCCTGCTGGGACGTTGTCGTTCGCTTGACATGGTTCCCCCTTGAGAAGAGTTCCCTCTGTTCACCATCATCACCGAGTGGGGCACGAACACACGTGAACGGCACAGGGAATCCGTCAGTCGTCGGAGTGCGGCGGCAGCACCGCGACCGGGCCGTGCGCCCGGCTCAGGACGCCCTGGCTGGTGGAGCCCATGACCAGCCCCCGGACCCCGCCGCGCCCCCGGGAGCCCACCACGATCAGGTCCGCGCCCTCCCCCGCCTCGAGCAGGGCGTCCACCGGGTCGGCCTGCATCCGGACCGCGCTGATCTCCAGGGCCTGGGTCCGGTCGTCGATCACCTCCGCGAGCACCCCGGCGACCACCTCCTCGGACTGGCGGTCGAACATCTCCTCGTGCGGGGACGGCCCGTCGGTGGGGTCCTCCGGGAGCGGCACCTCCCAGCTGTTGACCACCACCACCTCCGCGTCCGTGGCCAGAGCGTGCTCCAGGGCGAAGCGCAGTGCCCTGCGTGAGGACTCCGAGCCGTCCACCCCCACCACGAGTCTGCCCCTCGGCTCCGGGGCCGCCTCGGGGACGACCACCACCGGGCAGGGGGCGTGGGAGGAGGTGCGCAGGCTGACGGAGCCGAGCATGATCGCCCGCACCGCGCCCAGCCCTCGGGAGCCGACGACGATGACGTCACCGTGGCGGGCCTCGTCGAGCAGGACCTCCGGGGCGTCCTCCGAGGCCAGCACGGTGGCCACGTCCAGCTCGGGGTGGGAGGCACGGACGTGCTCGGCGCTCTCGGAGAGCAGCGCGTTCCCGGCCTCCCGGACCTCGTCGCCGGGCTGGTACCGCTCCGACGAGGGGAGGGTCCCCATCACCGCGGGCAGGCCGAGGCCGTGCACGATCCTGAGCTGCCGCCCGTACCGGGCGGCGGTGTCCGCCGCCCAGGCCAGCGCCGCTCCGGCGATGGGTGAGCCGTCCACCCCCGCGATGACCGCTGGCGGGCGTTCCTGTGCGTTCATGTCCACCTCTTCCCCTCACCTCCATTGTCGGGACCGGGTGCCGGGAAACCGGCGAGGGCGGGCCCGCGCGTCCTCTCAGCGCGCGAAGGCCTCCCCCACGTTCGCGGCCAGCTGCAGGTAGGCGTCCCTGGTCGCGGGGGCGAGCTGTTCCAGGTCGACCTCCGCGCCCTCCTCCAGGTGCCCGTCCCAGGGCACCCGCACCACGGACCGGCAGCGCCCCGCGAAGTGCTCCTCCAGCCGGTTGAGGTCCACGCTGCTCTTGCTGTTCGAGCGCACCATGGACAGCACCACGGCGGCGCCGCGCACCAGCCCCCCGTGCCCGTGGGCGTCCAGCCAGTCGAGGGTGGCGCTGGCGCTGCGCGCCCCGTCCACGGAGGCCGAGCTCACCAGCACCACCTGGTCGGCCAGCCCGAGCACCCCGCGCATGGCCGCGTGCAGGAGCCCCGTGCCGCAGTCGGTGATGCAGATGGAGTAGAAGTGCTCGACGATCCGGGCCACCTCGCGGTAGTCGGCGTCGCTGAACGCCTCCGAGACCGCCGGGTCGCGGTCGGAGGCGAGGATCTCCAGGCGGCTGGGCGACTGGGAGGTGAAGCCCCGGATGTCCGCGTACCGCGACACCAGGTGGCGTTCGTTGAGCAGGTCACGGATGGTGGCGGCGGTCTCCAGGCGCACCTTGTCCGAGAGCGTGCCCCGGTCGGGGTTGGCGTCGACGGCGAGGACCCGGTCCCCGCGCAGCGAGGCCAGGGTGGCGCCCAGGGCGACCGTGGTGGTGGTCTTGCCGACCCCGCCCTTGAGGCTGAGGACCGCCACCCTGTGGTGCCCGGCGGCGACCGGTGTGCTCGCGCGGGCCACCAGCTCGCGTTCGCGCAGCACCCTGGGGGACTCGCCCGGGTTGATCAGGCCGAGGCTGGCGCTGTGCACGGCGCGGCGCCAGCCGCCCGTGGGCCCGTAGCGGCGGTTGCGGACGAGCGTGGCCGCGCTGAGGGAGTCGGAGGTCTCCCCGTGGTCGGTGGGGGGCGACGGAGGGCGTGCCGGGGCCTGGCTGCCACTGCAGGGCTGGCTTCCAAGGCCGGTGTCGCGGGGACCGGTCAGGGAGGGCGGAGGGGACGGGGGTTCCGGGGTCGTCCAGAGCCCCGGAGGGCCCAGCGGGGGCCGCGTGTTCCCCGCCGGGGCGGGACCGGCCCAGGACCCCGAGGGCCCCTGCTCCAGCGGTGCCGCCCGATCGGCCTCCACCGGTTCGGCGCGCTCGGCCTCCAGCGGTGGCAGCTGCTCGGGTTCGGGCACGTCGGAGTCGCCGGGGGTGCCGCGCGGCGCCAACGGGTCCCGTTCCTCCGCCTGACCCCCGAGGCGCTGGGGTCGCTGGGGGCGGCGTTCCTCCTGCCACGGACCGGAGGGCCGGGGCCTCCGGTCGCGGGCACCCGGGAACAGCCGGACCGTGCCGTCCGCCTCCTCCTCGGGTTCGTCCGGCACGTCGTCCTCCGGCGCCGGTGCCCGGAAGGCCGTGCCAGGCGTCGGCGGCGGCGTGTCCTCGGGCAGGCGCGCGTACGGCGGCGGGGGCGGGGCCGCCCCCTCGAACCCGCCGAACCACTGCTCCCTGGGAGTGGGCGCGGGCGAGCCCGGTGCTTCCTCGACCTCCGCCGAGTCGTCGGTTCCGTGCCAGCCCGACCGCTCGTGCGGCTCCGACTCGGCTGCCGACCCGTTCTGTTCCTGCTGTGCCACCGGGGCTCTCCTGCGTCGAGGGGTGTGTCTGTGGAGGAAGGGTCCCGCCGGGTTGCGGGGGTGGGGCCCTCGGGGTTCTCATACCCGTGCTGCACCAGAAAAGCATCCTCACCGGCACCGTGAACAGAGTGATCCCCCGAACCCTCCTCCCCTTCGGTCCCGAGTCTGGGTACTGTCGGCCCCATGCACGCGATCAGAATCACCGAACCGGGCGGCCCCGAGGTCCTGGCCTGGTCCGAGGTCCCCGATCCCGTCGTCCGGGAGGGCGAGGTCCTGGTGGACGTGGCGGCCACCGCGGTCAACCGCGCGGACGTGTCCCAACGCCAGGGCTTCTACCCCCCTCCCCCGGGCGGCTCCGAGTACCCGGGTCTGGAGTGCTCGGGCACCATCGCCGAGCTGGGACCCGGCACCGACGGCACCGGCTGGTCCGTCGGGGACCGGGTGTGCGCCCTGCTGACCGGCGGCGGATACGCGGAACGGGTGGCGGTCCCGGTCGGCCAGCTCCTGCCGGTACCGCGCGGGGTCAGCCTGACCGACGCGGCTGCGCTGCCCGAGGTGGCCTGCACCGTGTGGTCCAACCTCGTGATGGTCGGCGGCCTGCGTGCCGGGCAGACCGTCCTCGTCCACGGCGGCGGCAGCGGGGTCGGCACGTTCGCCGTCCAGTTCGCGAAGGCGCTGGGCGCCCGCGTCGCGGTCACCGCGGGCAGCGAGGAGAAGCTCGCGCGCTGCCGTGACCTGGGCGCCGAGATCACCGTGAACTACCGGACCCAGGACTTCACCGAGGTCCTGCGGGCCGAGGGCGGCGCGGACCTGATCCTGGACATCATGGGCGGCTCCTACCTGGAGGGGAACCTGCGCTCGCTGGCCACCAACGGGCGCCTGGTGATCATCGGTCTGATGGGAGGGGGCGCCGCCGAGATCGACCTCGGCCGCATGCTGGTCAAACGCCTCTCGGTCCAGGCGACCACGCTGCGCTCCCGTCCGGCCCAGGAGAAGGCGACCATCGTCTCGGGAGTACTGGAGCAGGTCTGGCCGTTGGTAGAGGAGGGAACCATCCGCCCCGTCGTGGACCGCGCACTGTCCATCGAGGACGCGGCGGAGGCGCACCGCGTGATGGAATCGAGCGCGCACACAGGCAAGATCCTTCTCACCCGTTGACAGCGTGCCGGACACAGCCGAACTAGGGGATCGATGAGCAACGCAGACGACCAGAAGGAACCGCAGGTCCTGGTGGTCGGTACCGACGACCGCCACGGAAACGGCGACGACGACGGCTCCGACGAGCCGCGCACCCTCGCGGACATGGTGGAGCAGCCCGCCAAGGTGATGCGGATCGGCAGCATGATCCGTCAGCTCCTGGACGAGGTGAAGGCGGCCCCGCTCGACGAGGCGAGCCGCGCCCGGCTGAAGGAGATCCACACCTCCTCGATCAAGGAGCTGGAGGACGGGCTCGCCCCGGAGCTCATCGAGGAGCTGGAGCGGCTGACCCTGCCCTTCGCGGAGGGTGCCGCGCCCAGCGACGCGGAGCTGAGGATCGCCCAGGCCCAGCTGGTGGGATGGCTGGAGGGCCTGTTCCACGGCATCCAGACCACCCTGTTCGCCCAGCAGATGGCGGCCCGGGCGCAGCTGGAGAATATGCGCAAGGCGCTTCCCCCGGGTGTGTCCGGGCTCCAGGCCCAGGGCGGCCCCGGCGCCGAGCCGCAGGAGGACCACCCCCACATGGGGTCGGGCCCCTACCTGTAGGGCGGGCACGAGTCGGACCGCTCCCCTGTGGGACCACGCACGACGGAGCCCGCCCCTCAGGCGAGGGGCGGGCTCCGTCGTCAGTGCCTACTTCCTGCTCCTGGGAGCCTGGACGGGTTCGAGGACGTCCTTGCCCAGGAACGGCCGCAGGGCCTCCGGCACCACCACGGAACCGTCCGCGCGCTGGTGGTTCTCCAGGATCGCGACGATCCACCGGGTGGTGGCCAGCGTGCCGTTCAGGGTGGCGGCGAAGCGCGGCTTGCCGTCCTCGTCCCGGTAGCGCACGTTGAGGCGGCGGGCCTGGAACTCGGTGCAGTTCGAGGTGGAGGTCAGCTCTCGGTAGGTCTCCTGGGTGGGGACCCACGCCTCGCAGTCGTACTTGCGGGCGGCGCTGGTGCCCAGGTCCCCGCCGGCGATGTCGACCACGCGGTAGGGCAGTTCGAGCTTGTCCAGCATCTCCCGCTCCCAGGCGAGGAGCCGCACGTGCTCCTCGTGCGCCTGCTCCGGGCGGGTGTAGACGAACATCTCCACCTTGTTGAACTGGTGGACCCGGATGATGCCCCGGGTGTCCTTGCCGTAGGAACCGGCCTCGCGGCGGAAGCAGGACGACCAGCCCACGTACCGGTTGGGGAGTGCGTCGGCGGGCAGGATCTCGCTGCCGTGGTACCCGGCCAGCGCCACCTCGGAGGTGCCCACCAGGTACTGGTCGTCCGCGGGCAGGTGGTAGACCTCGTCGGAGTGCTCACCGAGGAACCCGGTGCCCTCCATGGTCTCGGGCTTGACCAGCACCGGCGGGATCATGGCGGTGAACCCGGCACCGATGGCCTGGTTCATCGCCATGTTGAGCAGGGCCAGCTCCAGCTGGGCTCCCACACCGGTGAGGAAGTAGAAGCGGGAGCCGGAGACCTTGGCGCCGCGCTCCATGTCGATGGCGCCGAGCATCTCGCCCAGCTCCAGGTGGTCGCGCGGGGTGAAGTCGAACGCGCGGGGCTCGCCCACGGTCTCCAGTACCACGAAGTCGTCCACGCCGCCCTCGGGGGCGCCCTCCTCGACGAGGTTGGGCACGCGCGCCAGCACGGCGTCGAGCTCGTCTCCGAGCCGTCCGGCCTCGGCCTCGGCCTCCTTGACCTCCACCGAGAGGCCCTTGGCCCGGGCCAGGAGTTCCTCGCGCTCCTCCGGAGAGGCCTTCGAGACGGACTTGCCCACGCTCTTCTGCTCGGCGCGCAGGGTCTCGAACCGGGTCAGCGCCGAGCGCCGACTGGAGTCCAGTTCGAGCAGCCGGTCGGCCACGGCGGGGTCCTCACCGCGGGCCCGCTGCGATGCACGAAGTCGTTCGGGGTCTTCTCGAAGTGCGCGAAGGTCGATCACGTCTTGCAGGTTACCGCCCGCCCCACCCCGGCCCCACATCTTTTGCCGACAGTCACGTCATGAAGCGGCACCGGCCCCGTCTCTCCATCGAAGGACCGAACGGGGAGCGCGAGCCCCCCGAGCGGCACGCCGACCGTGGGGGAGAAGTCGTGAAACCGCTGGGTGAGATGACTACCGAGGAACTCTCCGATGCCCTGGAGGCCCTGGACGACGCGCGCCCGGAGGACACCGCGCTCAGGCTGGCCCTGTATCTGGAGCTGCGCCGGGCCGCCGCCGAGGAGTGGCTCTTCGAGGAGGGGTCCGGCTCCCCCGTGGAGGCCACCTGACCGCGCCTGGCTAGGCCGTGTTCTTTGGATCATTCCGCGCTCGCGTGGCCAGGCTGCCTCTCGCTGCGCCGATGAAGCTCGGACAGCCAACCCCGGGCTGGCCTTCGCTCCTCGTCTTGCGAGAGATGGCCTGGCGGCCGCTCGCATCGATGGCGGCTCCGCCGCCACCGGCGAAAGCATCCACAAAAACACGCCCTAGGCCGTCTCGCCCGCGCGGACCCGGGCGAGCCAGAGTTCGGCCTCCGCGAAGTCCGCGTCGGTGGTCGGGCGGGGACGCATCGCGGGGGTCGTCCCGGTGTCCCGGCCGCCGCGCGGATAGCTGCCCAGGAAGCGCACGTCGCGGCAGACCCGGCGGATGCCCATGAGCGCCTCGCCCACGCGGGCCTCGGAGACGTGGCCCTCGGCGTCGATGCAGAAGCAGTAGTTGCCGAGGCCGTCGCCGGTGGGGCGCGACTCCAGCCGGGTGAGGTTCACGCCGCGCACCGCGAACTGGTTGAGCACCTCGATCAGCGCGCCGGGCTGGTCGTCGGAGATGAAGGCGACCAGGGAGGTCCGGTCCGCGCCGGTGGGCGCCGGGAGGTCCCCGGCCCGGGAGAGGTAGATGAAGCGCGTGGCCGCGTCGGAGCGGTCGCCCACCCCGGTGGCCAGGGCGTGCAGCCCGTACCGCTCCCCCGCGATGACCGCGCAGATCGCTGCGTCGTAGGGGGCTCCCGGCTCCGCGACGGCACGCGCGGCGGCTGCCGTGGAGGAGACGGTGTGGGTGTCGGCGTCGGGAAGGTGACGGGAGAGCCAGCCCCGGCACTGCGCGAGGGCGTGCGGATGCGTGGCGACCCGCTTGACGTCCTCCAGCGCGGTCCCGGGCCGGACGAAGAGGGCGAACTCGACGGGCACGGCGGTCTCGCCGGTGATGAGCAGCGGTTCGCCGTTGATGAGCTCCGCGATGGTCGCGGTGACCCCGCCCTCCACGGAGTTCTCCAGCGGGACGACCCCGCCGTCGACGTCCCCGGCGCGGACCGCGTCGAAGACCGCCGCCACACCGTCACACGGGACGCGGGCTTCGTCGGTGGCTTCGGGGCGCAGATCGCGCAGGGCGGCTTCGGTGAAGGTGCCCTCGGGGCCGAGGTAGGCGTAGCGGTTGGGCATGCTGTTCAGGCTATACGCAGCCGGTGGGCCGGGGTGGTCACTTCTCCGGTCGGGGCGCCGGGGGCACCTGGGTCCCCTCGGGTGACCGAGGCTGGTCGGCGTCCTCCTCGGCCTCGTCCTCCGACGCCTCGGGCCCCTGGACCACCGTGACCAGGGCCTCCGTGCCCTCGTCGGGCGCGTCGGCCGCCGGACCTCCCGAGGGCGACGCGGGGTCGGGCAGCGTGGCCCCGATCCCGTTGCCCAGGCGTGCCGACCGGATCACCCGGTACTCCTCCGGGCTGAGCAGGTGGTCGGCCTCGCCCCGGGTGATGGCCTTGGCGTAGGTGCGGGTCTCGGTGCGGCCGTTGATGGACGTGACGACCACGCCGTCGCCGTGGCTGTTGAGCATGGCCAGAGAGAAGGAGCGGGCACCCGACATCTCCTCCAGGGCGTCGTAGTGCAGGACGGCCACGTCGCGGACGGCGCGTGGGTCCGCCCCCGAGGTGTTGACCGCGAGGGCTCGTTGGGCCAGGACCTGGTACTCACCGCGGACCTGAGCGGTCCTGAACAGCGCGTACACACCGAGGGCGAGCCCGGCCAGCCCGGCGAACAGTGCGATGGAAGCGATGGTGGTAGTGAACACAGCGCGAGCGTATCCCCACGCATCGCAGCCGTGGGGTCACTCTTGGCGATTTTTGCGAGTAATGTGCCCGGTTTTTCGGGGCTGTTCACGCCCGCCGCCACCCTTGCCCGCCGTCACGCCCCGCCACGTCCGGCGCAGCGCGGGCCGCAGCTCACGGGCGGTCAGGGCTCGGGCGACGTCGACGAACTGGTGCGCCCGGTGCAGCTGGGCCCGCAGGTCCGTGCCGGTGGCGCGGTGCTCCAGCGGGACCTCGACCTCCATGACCCGGAAACCCCCGTGCAGGACGTCGATGGTCAGCCCGGTCTCCACTCCGAACCCCGGCGCCAGGGGCCGGGCCGCCTCGAAGGCGGCGCGGCTCAGGCAGCGCTGACCGTTCAGCGGCTGCTCGGGCTCCCAGCCGGTCGACCTGCGCACGCCCTCCCGTGCCAGGCGGACCACGAAACCGTGCCCGCCCAGGCGCAGCCGGGTGGCGGGGAACAGCGCGATCGTCATGTCCGCCGTGCCCGCGAGTACCGGCTCGACCAGGGGCGCCGCGTCCTTGGCGGTCTCCCCGAGGTCGGCGTCGAGGAAGAGCAGATGGCGCGGGACACGGGTCGTGCCTCCGTCCGCCTCGCGGACCTCCGCGCGACGCACACCCTCGGCACCGGTCTGCATGGCCGCGCCCTTGCCGCGGTTGCGGCCGTGCCTGAGCACCCGGGCCCCCGCTCGCAGGGCGAAGTCCGCGGTGCGGTCGGTGGAACCGTCGTCGACCACCACGACCAGGTCGACCCCGGGCAGCGTGTGGGCCGCCTCGACGGTGGCGCCGATGCGGTCGTCCTCGTTCTTGGCGGCGATCACCACGGCGACCGCCGCGTCCGTGGGCCCCTGGGGCCCTCCTCGTGCCACGCTCACCCGGCTACTGCGCCGTGCCGGTTCCCGCGGCCACCGGCGACGCGTCGATGTCCGGGTGGATCACGAAGACCTCGTCCAGACCGGTGACCTGGAGGACCTTCATGACCGCCGGCTTGGGCGCCACGAGCTCCAGGTCCCCGCCCCGGTCACGGGAGCGCTTCATCGCGGAGAGCAGGACGCTGATCCCGGTGGAGTCGCAGAACTCCGCCCTCGACATGTCGATGACCAGGCGCCGTGCCCCCAGCTCCAGGGACTCGACGAGCTCGGAGCGCAACTGGGGTGCCGTGTACAGATCGATCTCACCGCCCACGGTTACCACTGCGACGTCATCTTGAGATCGGCTTGATATCTTCAACTCCACAGTCGTGACTGTAGCGTCCACGCCAGGGCCAGGCCACCTCGTTGGCGGCGTTTCGCTACATCGGTCACGTTCCTCCGCCCGGAACCACGAAAAGCCCAGCTCAAAGCGGATCAGACCGGCACACACCGACTCAGGGCAGGACACTCCAGGCGGGCTGGCCCTCCACCGTTCCCAGGTCGAGTTCCACGACGTCGGCCGCGTACGCGCGGACGGGCCCCGCCTCCGAGGAGGCGGGAAGGTCGTCGGCGGTCTCGGCCCGTTCGACGTCGATCTCCAACACCGCCCAGACCGTGGTCGTGGTGGCGTCCATCTCGGTGCCCCAGCGGCCCGCCAGGGACTGCACGATGCCCAGGCCGCGTCCGCCCAGACCGGACAGTGAGGGCCGGGACACCCGCGGCATGGTGGTGGAGCCGCCGTCGCGCACCGAGATCTCCAGCCAGTGCGCGGCCGGGGCCTCCGGATCGGCGTCCGCGCGCCAGCACACGCCCACGGTGTCGTCCGGCAGGGGGCTGGCGTGCCTGAGGGCGTTGCTGACCAGTTCGCTGAGGATCAGGGCCGCGTCGTCGATCCGGTCCACCCTGACGCCCAGGGCGCGCAGGTCGGCGCAGAGTGCCCGTCTCGCGCCGGTGACGCTCTCGGGAACGTAGGGAAGGACGACGCTTCGCTCGACCTTCCGGGGCGCGCCGTGGCCCCCGTCGTCGTGTGCGGCGTTGTCTCCTGACACAGCTTTCGTCCCCGCGAGTTCGTACTTCTCGGTCGGCCCGGAACTCGCCCGAAGTGTGCCAGCGAATTCCACCAGGGGTGGAAATGCCCCGATCCCCGGCAGGGGAAACCAGCATGTGGGCGAATCCACGGGGACGGACCCCTCCGCGACCGCGTACACCTCCGATGTGACAGGGCTTGAGGGTCCGTTGAGGTTTTTGTGGTTTTCCGTGTGTCGGCGTGTCCGTTCTACGCCTGCGCGGGGAGCACCTCAGGCTCCTCCCCGCCCTGCGGTGTTTCGGACACCAGGGCGCCGATCTCGGCGTCCTCGCCCCGGTGCCGGGGCAGCGTGACCCGCATGCGGGTGCCGGTCCCCATCCGGTGCGCGGTCACCTCGCCGCCCTGCTCCCGCACCAGTTGGCGCACGATGTACAGACCGATCCCGAGCCCGCTGTACCCCCGGCGGTCGCCCCGCTCGCCGCTCTGGAAGAACCGCTCGAAGATGCGCTCCTCGTCGCCGGGGTCGATCCCGATGCCCTCGTCGTCCACGTGGATGGTGACGACGTCCTCGTCCTCCTGCACCGTGACCCGCACGGTTCCGCCGCTCGGGGAGAACTTCAGCGAGTTCTCCAACAGCTGGTCGATGACCATCCCCGTGACCAGCGGGTCCCCCACGGTCCACAGGGTCCCTCCGGAGTCCAGGATCAGCTCCTGGCGCTCGGCCAGCGGGCGGAAGGCCGCCACGGACTGGCCCAGCAGCTCCACGAGGTCGAACGGCACCCGGTCCACGGTCATCTCGCCGCTGGCCACGTCCGACCCCAACCGCAGCCGCTCCACCAGCTTGGCCAGCGAGCGGGCACGGTCCAGGATGATCTCGCTCGCCTCCTGGCGGCCCTCCGGGCCCAGCCGCTCACCCTTGCGGGACAGCAGCGCCGCGTACCCCTGGATCACCGTGACCGGGGTGCGCAGCTCGTGCCCCGTGCTGGCCAGGAAGAACTCCCGCTCCTCCTCCAGGGCCTTCTGCGCGGTGATGTCGCGGAAGTCCACCACCCACTCGTGGGTGTCGGGGATACGCGCCATGAGGATCTCCAGCCAGCGGCCGCCCTCGTTCTTGTGCTTGACGGGCTCACCGTGCGCGGCCGGTATCGGGAACGGCGGATGCCGTCCCTCCATCTCCTCGAACGAGTAGCCGGTCAGCTCGGCCGCCGACCGGTTCCACTTGCGGACCTTGCCGGTGGAGTCCAGCACCGCGATGCCGTCGGCGCTGGAGTCCGACACCGCCTGTTCCCTGGCCCGCTGGAGCTTGAGCTCCTCGTAGGCCATCGCGTTCCCTATCGCCACCCCGGCGTGCTCGGCCAGGAGTTCGAGGAGCTCCAGCTCCACGTGGCCCACCCGGCGCTCGCTGTACAGCGCGTACAGGGCGCCGTAGGGGCGGCCCTGCACGTTGGACACGCACAGGGCGATGGTGTGCAGCCCGGGCAGGTCGGCCCAGACCAGGTCGTCCAGGCTGCGGGTGGCGCTGTTGGCCAGCAGCACGGACTTGCCGCTGCGCAGCAGCTCACCGAACAGGCTGGACTCCAGGGGCGCGCTGACCCCGTGCAGCTCCTCCGACAGGTGGGTGAGGCTGACCAGCTCCACCCGGTTCTCGTTGAGCAGGACGAAGCCGCCCGCGTCGGCGCCGGTGAGTTCGGTGAGGCTGCTGATGATGCGGTCCAGGACCGACTTCAGACTGAGGTCGGCGTTGATGTCCGCCACCACGTCGGTCAGCCGCCGGACCAGGCGGGCGCGCTCCATGGCGGAGGCCTGCGCCTGGACCTCCTTCTCGCCCGGGTAGAGCACCAGCACCCACCCGGCGTGCTCACCGTTCCCGCCGCGCACACAGCCGGTGCTGACCCGCACGTCGACGGCGGTGCCGTCCCTGCGCGTGCGGCGGGTGAAGATCGTCAACGGGGTGCCGTTGCGCACCTGCTCCAGCACCGCGCCGTGCTCGGGACGCAGTTCCTTGGGGACGATCGGCAGCTCGCCGCCGATCACCTCGGCGGCGGGCCAGCCGAACATCCGCTCGGCCGCGGGGTTCCAGACGGTGACCCGCAGCGTGTCGTCGATACCGATGACCGCGTCCGCCGAGGACGACAGCACGGCTTCGGCACTGAGGGGCGCGCGGTCGGAACTCACGACGTCATAGTGCCATTCGTGGGGCCCCACGTGGCGGGGCTTCGCACAATCCGACCAAATTCGACGACTCCCACGTCACAGCGTTACCGCTAGATCACTGTGGGCTCACTTTCCCCCTCCGACGCCATGTCGAACGCGGCCTGGTGCCAGGCACGCATGCCCCCGGCGACGTTGACCGCGTCCCAACCGGCCTGGTTGAGCGCCATCGTCGCCTGGGCCGAGCGCCCGCCCGACCGGCAGACGACGTAGACCCTCTGGTCCTTGGGCACCTCGCCCGCGCGCTCCCCCAGCGTCCGCAACGGGATGTGCACGGCGCCGGGCGCGTGCCCGGCCCCCCACTCGTCGTCCTCCCGGACGTCGAGAAGGTAGGCGCCCTCGGGCACATCGTTGACGACGACCTCGGCGACCTGCTCACCGAACATGTTGGTGACCCCCTGTGTCAGGCGTGTTCTGAAAATCGAAGATCGGTGGAACCCGGGAACCGGGCCCTCCGTCCAACCAGTATGCGTAAGCACACCTTCGCAACGGCCCTGCCGGCCCGCCTCGCCGCACTCGCAGCTCTTGGCCTGCTCCTCACGGCCTGCGGCAACGAGCCCACCGAGGTGAACGCACCGGCCCCCGACGAGACCGCCCCCACCGAGACGACCCCCGACGAGTCCGCCGAAGTGGAACTCGTGATCGAACGCTCCCTGTCCGACGAGGACGCCCTGACCCCGGAGGAGGGGTTCGAGGAGGGCGAGTGGACGCTCACCTGCGCCCCCGTCGGCGGAGACCACCCCGACCCCGAGGCGGCCTGCGCCGAGATCGAGGAGGTCGGGTCCGAACCCTTCACCCTCGACACCAGCGACTCCATGTGCACGTTGCAGATCGGCGGCCCCGAGGTCGCCCGTGTCACCGGGCACGTGAACGGAACCGAGATCGACACCGAGTTCAACAAGCGTGACGGTTGCGAGATCGAGCGCTTCGACGAGGTCCACTCGGTCCTCAACCCGTAGACCGTGGAACCGGGCTCAGGAGGGGCGGACCCGGGTCCGCCCCTCCTCCTCGTCTACGTGTGAGGGGTGTCCCAGAAGGCCACCTCGTGGCGCATGCCCTCCAGGAAGAAGCGCTCCGCCCTCGCGGGGTCGGGCTCCGCCTCCTCCAGCATGCGCCCGTACCTCCTGGTCAGGTCCGTGAAGGCCGGGTCGGCGTAGGTGTCGATCCACCGCTGGTACCGGGGGTCCTCGGGCCTGGCCTCAGCCAGTTCGAGCCCCAGGGTGTTGTAGCCCCACATGCAGGGGTAGACGGCGGCCAGCCCGTCCCGGTAGTCGGCCGCCGCGTCCAGGAGCCAGGACGTGTACGCCTCGCAGGGGGCGCCCTTCTCCCTGGTGCTGAGGTCGGCGCCGAACTCCCCGGACAGGGAGCGGTGCAGCTCCAGCTCCTCCGTCAGGGTGCTGTGCGCGATCGCGACCAGGTCCGCGAGGTGTCCGTCCGGTGCCTGCCAGGCCAGCCGGGAGAAGGCCCGCGCGTAGTCCAGCAGGTACAGGTGGTCCTGCTCCAGCCAGTACCGGAAGGCCCGGTCGTCGAGGTCGCCCCGGGCGATCCCGGCGACCGTCGGGTGCGCGAGCTGCTCGGCGACCAGCGGACGCCCGATCTCATGAAGTCTCTCGATGATTCCCACGCCCGGAGTGTCCCATTCGCGTGGACGTCGCCGCCTTCGGTGTCCGTATCCGGCCCCGACCTAACGATCGAAGATCGTTAGTGGGCCCTCCACGGCCGCTTGGGGCAATCCGAATCCCATCGCCCGCGCCAACCGAAAGCCCCGCCACGCCCGGGATTCCGACGGAATCGGGGGAACGGAGGACGACGCGACGCAGTGCCGACAGCGACGAACGCGGGAGCGGGGCCGGACGACCCCGGGGCGGAGCGGCGCCCGGGGAACGCGGGGGCGCCCTCACGAGGCGGAACGACGACGGCGTCGGGAGGAAGAACGGCCTCCGACCAGGGCAGTCCCGAGCAGCACCCCGAGGCACGGGGATCCCACGAGGCGCGACGAAGACGATCCCGGAAGCATGCGCACGAGCGCGAGCGCGGCCCGTGACCAGGGGCGTCCGGACAACACCGGGGTGTGGGGACCCCTCCCGCGGGGCAGAACGAGAACGACCCCGGTCGCAAGCTCTGCTTGCTCCCGGGGTCGTCCCTCACAGGGTGCGCGAGGAGGGATTTGAACCCTCACATCCTTTCGGACACACGGACCTGAACCGTGCGCGTCTACCGTTCCGCCACCCGCGCTGGTGGTGCTGCATGAAGTTGTGTTGCCAGGTGATTCGGGCGTTTTGCCTGTTCCCCCTGGCGACATGAACAAGGCTAGCACGGCTTGAAGGCGGGTTGCACACCGTTTGTGGCGGACCCGGATCCGGGCCCCCGGAGGGCCCTGACGGGGGTGCGCCTGAAACCAGGGGCACCCGGGCCCGGTTACGATCGTCTACACATACGGAGTGGAGTACAAGGGAGGTACCTCGTGGGAGTGCTCCAACGCTTCGAGCGCAGGCTTGAGGGCATGATCGAAGGCACCTTCGCGATGGCCTTCAAGTCTGAGCTCCAGCCGGTCGAGGTCGCGAGCGCGGTCCAGCGTGAGATGGACGAGCGCGCCGCGATCGTGGCCCAGGGACGCACACTGGTTCCGAACGACTTCATCGTCGAGCTCTCGGCCAGTGACAAGGAGCGCCTGGAAGTCTACGCCGACAGCCTCGGCCAGGAACTGTCCAAGCTGGCACGTGACTACGCGACCGAACAGGGCTACTCGTTCGTCGGTCCGGTGCGGGTCCAGTTCAGGTCGGACGAGGGTCTGAAGACGGGGCGCTTCCGCATCCGTTCGGGCGTCGTCCGCGGAACGATGGTCAAGGACGGAGAGGTCCGCCAGCCCGTCGGCGACCCGGGTCCGGGCGGGGGACCGCGCCAGACCGGCCGCCCCCGACTGCTGATCTCCCCCGGCGGCGCGACCGCCGAGGGCAACATCGCCAGCCAGGGCATGCAGCAGTCCTTCGAACTGACCACACCGGTCACGCTGCTGGGCCGCGGCACCGACTGCGACCTGCGCCTGGTCGACAACGGTGTCTCTCGTCACCACGTGGAGATCCGGGTCGACGGCGAAGAGGTCGTCCTGGAGGACAAGGGGTCCACGAACGGGACCTTCGTCAACGGTCAGCAGGTCAGGCAGGCCAGGCTGGTGGACGGGACCCGGATCAGCCTGGGCCGTACCACGATGACCTTCCGCCGGGACTGACCGCCCGGCCCCGAGCAGTCGGACGATCTGGCCGAACCGGACCGCAACCAACCGCCCCGATTCGGCGTCTGAAAGGGCGATGTCCGAGTCAGGCCTGGTATGGACCTGTGTCGGAACTCCGGCCGGGAGGGTAGTCTCCGCGATGACCTGACCGATCGGACAGAATGTCCGCGGCCGGCTGGGCCGCGGACCAGCGACCCAGACTCACCGACTCGAAGGTGGGGCAGAAACGGTGGCGGCGCCGATGACCGCCACCCCGGCCGAAGCACGACAGGGGCTGAAGAGCAGTTCGATGTCCAACTTGACCCTCATATTGATCAAGATCGCGTACCTCGCGGTGCTTTGGCTGTTCGTCCTCATGGCGGTCGGCGTCATCCGCACGGACCTCTTCGGTCAGTCGAAGAAGAAGGCTCGAAAGAAGCCTCGCCCCTCCGCACCGCGTCCGGCCCAGCGCCGCGCGCCGTCGTCGACCCAGGCCCGACCCCAGCGTCCCCGCCGCAACGAGCCCACCGTCCTGGCCGTGA
This sequence comes from Nocardiopsis sp. NPDC058789, assembly GCF_042745575.1. Lineage (NCBI taxonomy): Bacteria > Bacillati > Actinomycetota > Actinomycetes > Streptosporangiales > Nocardiopsidaceae > Nocardiopsis > Nocardiopsis sp. NPDC058789. The sequence goes on along the minus strand of NZ_JBHYOW010000016.1, from coordinate 15,482 downwards.
CCCAGGGCCCGTTGACGGGAACCACGGTCGACCTGGCCTCACAGCCCATCCTCATCGGCCGCGCCCCTGACTCGACACTGGTCATCACCGATGACTACGCCTCGGGCCGCCACGCGCGCGTCTACTCCGAAAACGGCCGCTGGTTCGTCGAGGACCTGAACTCCACCAACGGCACCTACCTCGGCCAGCAGAAGCTGAACCGCCCCCAGCCCATCACGGTGGGTCAGCCCATCCGTATCGGCAAAACCGTCCTGGAACTGCGCAAATGACAATCGCTCTCCGATACGCGGCGTACTCCGACGTTGGATGCCTCCGCGAAGGCAACGAAGACTCCGGCTACGCCGGCCAACACCTCCTCGCGGTAGCCGACGGCATGGGCGGTTACGCGGGCGGTGAGGTGGCCAGCTCCATCGCCATCTCGTCCATCCGCCAGCTCGACACCCAGGACGACCCCCGGGCCGAGGAGATGGCCGAGGTCCTCCAGCGCGCGGTCGAGCGCGCCAACGAGTCGCTGGCCATCCGCATCCGGCAGGAACCGCAGCTCGAGAACATGGGCACGACCCTGACCGCCATGCTGTGGTCGGGTTCGCAGGTCGCCCTGATCCACATCGGTGACTCGCGCGCCTACCTGCTGCGCGGACCGCGCTTCGAACAGATCACCCACGACCACACCCTGGTGCAGACCCTCGTCGACGAGGGCAAGATCACCGAGGAGGAGGTCGCCACCCACCCGCAGAGGTCGCTGATCCTGCGCGCGCTGGACGGCAAGACCCCGGTCGACCCGGACATCTCCATCAGCAAGGCGAAGGTCGGCGACCGCTACCTGCTCTGCTCCGACGGCCTGTCCGGTGTGGTGAGCAAGAAGACCATCCACGAGACCCTCGTCGCGGAGACCGACCCGCGCGGGGCCGCCAAGAAGCTCATCGAGCTGGCGATCCGCGGCGGCGGGCCGGACAACATCACCGCGGTCGTCGCGGACGTCATCGAGACGGACACCGACCGCGAGGGTCCGACCGGCGCCTCCCAGACGGTGGGCGCGGCCGACCAGCGCGACGAGTCGACCGGGCCGAACGAGACCAGCCCGGCCAGACGGGCCCAGGAACTGCGCGGCACCGGCGGCGACACCGCCGAACTCGACCCGGTCCGCGAGGACCTCCCGCAGCAGGAGCCCGGCCAGGCCTACGGCGCACCCCACGAGGAGCGCCCCCACGACACCCGCGACGACTACGACGCGCCGCCCTCGCGCGGCGGGGACGCGGAACCCGAGTACCGCACCCGCAGCTGGTGGCCGATCGTCGTGGTCTTCGTCGTGGTGGTGGCCCTGGTCGCGGGCGGCGGGTACTACTTCGGCCGCCAGTACGTGGAGAGCCAGTTCTACGTGGGGCTGTCTCCGAACGGGGAGACGGTCAGCGTCTACCAGGGCATCGACACCGACATCGCGGGCATCAGCCTCTCCGACGAGGTCGAGACCACCGACCTCCAGGTGTCGTCCCTCTCCGACGCCGACCAGGAGCTGCTCCGGAACACCATCACGGTGGACGACCGCGACGACGCCACACGCGTCGTCGGGGACCTGGAGGAGGCCGCCGACGGCGGTGCCTCGAACGAGTCCACGACGGGCGGCGCCGACAGGGGGACCGAGACCGGGGAATCGGGGTGACCCTGTGAGTACCACCGCGCCCGAGGCGCCCACGGCACTCCCCCCGGTCCAGCGCCGCAACGCGGAGCTGGTCCTGATCGGCATCACCATCGTCATCACCATGGGTGCGATGGCGATGTCCGGTCTGAACCTCAACGGCCAGGTCCCCGGAGCCATGTGGGGCTACGGCCTCATCTTCGGCGCCCTGGCGCTCGCCACGCACGTGGCGCTGCGCTTCATCGCCCCCTACGCCGACCCCCTGATCCTTCCGTGCGCGCTGTTCCTCAACGGCATCGGCGTCGCGATGATCTGGCGTCTGGACGCCGCCGACTCCGGCGAGATCGAGCACGCCGGCGTCGGCATGCAGCTGATCTGGACCGCGGTCGGCATGGTCATGTGCATGCTCCTGCTGTTCTTCCTCAAGGAACCGCGGGTCCTCCAGCGCTACACCTACATCAGCGCCCTGGCCGCCCTGATCCTCATCGCGCTGCCGATGGTCCCGGGTCTGGGCGTCTCCGAGTACGGCGCCCGGCGGTGGATCGGCATCGCGGGCCGCACCCTCCAGCCCTCCGAGTTCGCCAAGATCGCCCTGGTGATCTTCCTGGCGTCCTACCTGGTCACCAAACGGCAGGTGCTGTCGTTGGCGGCGAAGCAGGTGAAGATCGGCCGGTTCAAGATCATGGACCTGCCGCGCGCCCGCGACTTCATGCCGATGGTCGTCGGCTGGGTCGCCGCCATCGGCCTGCTGGTCATCACCAAGGACCTCGGCACCTCGCTGCTGCTCTTCGGCACGTTCCTGGCGATGCTGTACGTCGCCACGCAGCGCTCCTCCTGGGTGATCATCGGCCTGACCGTGTTCGTGGGAGCGGCCGCGCTCGCCTTCCAGCTCTTCTGGCACTTCCGCCAGCGCGTCGACATCTGGTTCCACGCGTTCGACCAGGAGGTCTACGACCGTCTGGGCGGCAGCATGCAGCTGGTCCAGGGGCAGATCGGCATGGCCTACGGGGGCCTGTTCGGCACCGGCATGGGCGGCGGTCAGGCCCACCACATCTTCGCCGCGGACAGCGACTTCATCCTGGCCTCCCTCTCGGAGGACCTGGGGCTGACCGGCGTCATGGCGATCCTCGCCGTCATCTTCATCCTGGTGGAGCGGGGCATGCGGATCGCCCTGGCCTCCCGTGAGCTCTTCGTCAAGATGCTCGCGAGCGGCCTGGCCTTCGTCATGTGCTTCCAGGTGTTCGTGGTGCTCGGTGGCCTGACCCGGCTCATTCCGCTGACCGGTATGACCACGCCCTTCATGGCCGCGGGCGGTTCCGCCCTCATGGCCAGCTGGCTGATGATCGGTCTGTTGCTCCGGATGAGCGACAACGCGCGGCGCCCGGCGCCGCAGGCCATCCAGGACGAGGGGGCCACCCAGGTGATCCGACGATGAACACACCCATCCGACGCCTCAGCGTCTTCTCGATGATCCTGTTCGGCGCCCTGATGCTCCAGCTCACCTACATCCAGGGGTTCCAGGCCGAGGCGATCCGCGAGGACCCGCTGAACGCCCGCCAGTACACCGAGCGCCTCAGCGAGCAGCGCGGGCCGATCGTCATCGGTGACGAGAACGTCGCCTCCTCCACGAACATCTCGGAGGAGGGCGACCCGCCGCGCTACCAGCGCGAGTACGCCGGCGGCACCATGTACACGCCGGTCGTGGGATCCTTCCGCCGGTTCGGCGCCTCGGGGATCGAGTACTACGAGAACGCCCTGCTGGACGGCAGCGACGACCGCCTCGCCGTGCGCAACTTCCGCGACGTCATCACGGGCCGCGAGCCCGAGGGCGCGCGCGTGGAGCTGACCATCGACCCCGCGGTCCAGGAGGCCGGTTTCCGGGGCTTCGAGTCGCTGGGCAAGAACGGCTCCGCCGTCGCGCTGGACCCGACCACCGGGGCCATCCTCGGTTCGATCTCCTACCCGTCCTACGACGGCAACGACGTCTCCAGCATCACCGACGTCACCGAGGCCAACGAGAACTACGTGGCCCTGGAGAACGACCCCAACCAGCCGCTGCTCAACCGGGCGCTGCGCGAGCGCTACCCCCCGGGTTCGACGTTCAAGATCGTGACGGCCGCCGCCGCCATCGAGCACCTGGACGCCGGCCCGGACAGCACCATGGACGCCCCGAACGTCCTGGAGCTGGGGCACCCGCTCCCCAACGCGACCCCCGGCGGCACCTGCAACAACGGGCAGCCGGACACCCTGGCCCACTCCATCCAGATCTCCTGCAACACCTCGATGGCCAACTGGGCGATCGAGATGGGCGGCGAGGCCCTGGCGGAGCAGGCGCACGCGTTCGGCTTCTCCCGGACGGCCGACGAGCGCGACCCCCTGGAGGTGCCGCTGGAGGCCGTGCCGAGCCTGGCGCCGGTCGAGGACGACCGCAACATCCTGGGCCGCGCGGGCATCGGGCAGTCCAACGTCGAGGCGACGCCGCTCCAGATGGCCATGGTCGCCGCCGGTGTGGCCAACTCCGGCGAGGTCATGCATCCGTACCTGGTCGACTCGGTGCGCGACGCCGACCGTTCGGTGGTCACCCAGACCAGCCCCGAGGTCTACAGCCAGGCCATGAGCGCGAGCACCGCGTCCACGCTCACCGACATGATGGTCCTGGTGACCGGCCCGGACGGGTCCGGCACCAACGGAGCCATCTCCGGCATGGACGTGGCGGGAAAGACCGGTACCGCCGAGACCGGCGGGGAGAGCGGGACCCACAACTGGTTCATCGGCTTCGCGCCGGCCGACGACCCGCAGATCGCGGTCGCCGTGGTGATCGAGCACGGCGGCGGCAGCGGTGGCGAGCTCGCCGCGCCGATCGCCCGCCAGATGATGGAGGCAGTGGTCCAGTAGTGAGCGCCTACGAGCCGTCTTCGCAGAACGGCCCCGGTGGACTGGCCGGGGCCGTTCTGAGCAACCGTTACCGCCTGGAGGAGCAGATCGGCTCCGGCGGTATGGGCACCGTGTGGCGGGCGACCGACACACTGCTCAACCGTTCAGTCGCGGTGAAACTGCTGCACCCGGCCCAGATGGCCGAGCCGACGGCACGCGAGCGCTTCCGGACGGAGGGCAGGATCACCGCCGGCCTGTCCCACCCCGGGATCGCCCAGGTCTTCGACTACGGCGAGGAGGACGGCCGCGCGTTCCTGATCATGGAACTCGTGGTCAGTGAGCCGCTCTCGCAGGTCCTGCGAGAGCAGGGCCCGCTCAGCTCCGACCAGACCCTCGACTTCGTGTGCCAGGCCGCCAAGGCGCTCGCCGCCGCGCACGCGCGCGGTGTGGTGCACCGGGACATCAAGCCCGGGAACCTACTGGTGACCGAGGACGGCCAGCTCAAGCTGACGGACTTCGGCATCGCCCGGGGCGACACGTCGGTAACCCTGACGCAGACCGGCATGGTCATGGGCACCGCGCAGTACATCTCACCCGAGCAGGCGTCGGGGCGGCCAGCGAGCGCCGCGTCCGACCTGTACGCGCTCGGCGTGGTGGCCTACGAGTGCCTGGCGGGAACACCTCCGTTCACCGGGGACAGCCCCGTGGCCCTGGCCCTCGCGCACACCCGCGACGACCCGCCCGAGCTCCCCGAGTACGTCCCCGCCGACATCGACGACCTGGTCTTCTCGTTGTTGCAGAAGGACCCGGAGGACCGTCCCTCCTCGGCGGGCGAGGTCGCGCACCTGGCCGCCGTGATCCGCTCCAACGCGGGCACCGGACCGCCCACGCCCTCGACGGGCTTCCACGGCATGGCCCAGACGGCGGTGGTCGGCTCCATCCCGGACGGGCCGCGTACCGGACCGTCCGGAACCGTACGGCGAACCGCCGGACAGTCGGCCGTAACCCCTGTTCAGGGAGGCGACTCGGCTAGTCTGGCCGAGGGTTCGGGTCACGAGCGACGCATCCGGACCCCCGTGGTGTTGGCCGCGGTGGCGGCGACCATCCTGATCGTGGCCGCGGCCGTGGCGGGGTTCGTGTTCAGCCCGGACCGCGACACCCAGAACGTCAACGACAGCACGAAGCCCCCGACCTCCGAGGTCTCGCCGTCCCCCACCCCCAGCGAGGACGACGACCCGGACGAGGAGATCGAGGCTCCGCCGCCGGTGGAGGACACACCGCACTGGACCCCCGATCCCGGAGGCTGGGAGGAGACGGAGAGCCCCCTACCCGACGAGGGCGAGGAGGAGCCGACCGTTCCCGAGGACGACGAGAACGACGGGTCCGAGGAGGAGCCCGGAACCGAGGACCCGGGCGGCACGGACCCGGAGACGCCTCCCGAGGGTGGCGACAATCCTCCCAATCCCGGCCAGGACAACCCCGGCAACGCTCCGTGAACAGGTAATGAGCCAGAGACGATCAGGGTAGGCGGCGGCCCGCGGGCGGCTTCCGGATGACACGAGGATGAGTGCACGACATGTCCCAGCCCCGGCTCCTCGGTGGCCGCTACGAACTCGACACGGTGGTCGGGCGCGGCGGCATGGCCGAGGTACACCGCGCACGCGACCTCCGGCTCGACCGGCTCGTCGCCATCAAGACGCTCCGGCACGACCTGGCACGCGACCACGTCTTCCAGGCGCGGTTCCGCAGGGAGGCGCAGTCCGCGGCGTCCCTGAACCACCCGGCGATCATCGCGGTGTACGACACCGGCGAGGACATGATCGACGGGGTCTCCATCCCGTACATCGTCATGGAGTTCGTCGACGGTCGCACGCTCAAGGAGCTCCTGGACGACGACCGCAAGCTGCTGCCGGAGCGTTCGGCTGAGCTGGTGGACGGCATCCTCAAGGCTCTGGAGTACAGCCACGACAACGGGATCGTCCACCGGGACATCAAGCCCGCCAACGTGATGCTGACCAAGAACGCCGAAGTCAAGGTGATGGACTTCGGCATCGCCCGGTCGATGGACGACAACCAGGCGACGATGACCCAGACCTCGCAGGTCATCGGCACCGCGCAGTACCTCTCCCCCGAGCAGGCTCGCGGTGAGCGGGTGGATCCGCGCAGCGACATCTACTCCACCGGCTGTGTGCTCTACGAGCTGCTGACCAACCGTCCGCCGTTCACTGGCGACTCCCCGGTCTCGATCGCCTACCAGCACGTCCGCGAGGACCCGGTGCCGCCGTCCGAGGTGGACGGGCAGATCCCGGAGTGGCTGGAGGACGTCACCCTCCGCGCGATGACCAAGGACCGCGAGGAGCGGTACCAGAACGCCGCCGAGATGCGCGCGGACATCCAGCGGGGCCTGGCCGGGATGCCCACCCAGGCGGGCACCATGGCGATGGCCGCGGCCGGGGCGACCACGGCGCTGCCGCCCGCCGACGACCGCGGGTACGACGACTACGACGATGACTACGACGACTACCGGGACGAGAAGAAGGGCGGCGCGGGCAAGGCGATCCTGTGGACGCTGCTGGGACTGGGCGTGATCGCCTCGATCATCCTCGTCTTCTTCCTGATGAACCAGGGCGGCGGTGACGACGTCGAGACGTTGGCCGTGCCCGAGCTGGCCGGGAGCACGCTGCCCGAGGCCGAGGCCCAGCTCACCGAGGAGGGGTTCGAGAACCACCGCTCCGAGGAGAGGTCCGACGACGAGGTCGAGGAGGGGACGGTCATCGAGACCGACCCGACGGCCGGTTCGGAGATCGAGGCCACCACCTCCATCGTCATCTACGTCTCCTCGGGCCCCGGTGAGCTGGAGGTCCCGAACGTGGAGAACCAGTCGGAGTCCGACGCGATCTCCACGCTCAACGACGTGGGTTTCGAGAACGTCACCACGGACCGCAGGGCGAACGAGTCCGTGGCCGAGGGCTACGCGGTGGGCACCGAGCCCGGTTCCGGCACGGACGCCGACCCCGCGGACGAGATCACGTTGATCATCTCCTCCGGCCCCGACCAGGTGGGGGTACCCGACCTCCAGAGGATGACCCGTGAGCAGGCGGAGAACGCGCTCAGCTCGGCGGGGCTCAGCGGCGACTTCCAGGAGCAGGAGAACGGCGACGCCCCGGAGGGCACCGTCATCAACCAGTCGCCCGCCGCGGGGCAGTCGGTGAACACCGGCACCTCGGTGACCGTCACGCTCGCCGTGGCCCCGGCCGAGCCCACGGAGCCGGAGCAGCCCACCGACCCGGAGGAGCCGACCGACCCGGAGGAACCGGGCGAACCGAGCTTCCCGGGCTGGCCGCCGCCGGGGACGGACGACTTCGTCTTCCGCAGGGGCTAGGCCCACACCGGCGAAGGCCGGACACGACCCAGGACGATCACGACGGCGGGCGGGTGCTCACGGGAGCCCCGCCCGCCGTCGTGTGCGTGCCAGGACCCCTGGGGCCGTTGGGGTATTGGAACCTTTCCTCCAGTGACGCGCGCCCCACCCGACGCGTAGACTGAGTGCGTTCCGAACCTCCGCACAACCTTGGAGCAACGACCGTGCCCAAGTCCCGCAGCGACCGCAAGAAGAAGGCTGTCTACACGCCGCCTCCTTCCAAAGAGAAGCCGAAGGTCAGTCCGCGTTGGCTCGTGCCGACGATGCTGGGCTTCTTCATCCTGGGCATTCTCTGGATCGCGGTCTACTACATCGCGGGTTCCCAGGTGCCCTACATGCAGGACTGGCACAACTGGAACCTGCTGATCGGCTTCAGCGGGATCATCGTGGCCGTCATCCTGTCCACGCGCTGGCACTGACCGCCCCCGCCGCGCACGTGCGCGGCGCCCCCTGACCCGAGCGGGGTCCGACAACGGCACCAACGTCCCCCCGTGGGCGTTCGACCAGCCTTGATCAGGTTTTCCACAGGGTTATCCACAGGCTGTGGGTAGCTCTGTTCGCATGCCCGGAAGCAGGCCTTCACGCGGCAACGGAAAGGCCCCCGGAGCACACGCTCCGGGGGCCTCCGTACGGCTCAGACGGGCAGCACGGCGAACCAGAGCCGGGGCGCCAGGAACAACAGCACGAACAGCAGGGCCACGAAGGCCGCCACGAGAAGCCCGTGCGTCAGGGTCCGCCGGTCCTCCCTCCCCTTGCGGGTCGGCAGGTAGGCGAAGACCGCCCCGAGGGCCAGGCCCGCCACGAGACCGCCGATGTGCGCCGTCCAGGAGATGCCGGGGACCAGGAACGTGATGCCCAGGTTGAGCGCCAGCAGGACCAGGATCATCCGCATGTCCAGCCGCAGGCGCCGGCCGAGCACGAACACCGCCCCGAAGAGGGCGAAGATCGCGCCGGAGGCGCCCACCGAGAGCTGGCCGGGCACGAAGAGCGCACTCGTCACGGACCCGGCCAGGGCCCCCGCCACCCACAGCGCGAGGAACCGGCCGTGCCCGAGCCAGCGCTCCAGCTGCTGCCCCAGGAGGTACATCGCGTACCCGTTGAACAGCAGGTGCATCACACCGCCGTGCAGGAAGGCCGCGGTGATCAGCCGGTACCACTCGTGTTGCAGGATCGCGGCGAAGCCGTGCATCCCGAACTCGACGACCAGCGGCGACCGCCCGGCCTGGCCGACCGGGTCGGAGGTACCCAGCTGGGCGAGGAAGCCCACCGCCATCAGGGCCAGGATCGTCCAGGTCACGTACGGCTTCTGGACGATCCTGCCGCCGAAGGTGGTCCGCGCCGAGCGCACCCTCCGGTTTCCCTCCGCCACGCACTCGGGGCACTGGAACCCCACCGACGCCTCGACCATGCAGTCCGGGCAGATCGGCCGCGAGCACCGGGTGCAGCTGACGCCGGTCTCCCGACCGGAGTGTCGGTAGCAGGTACGGGGCGTTCCCGGCTCGGAGCCGGACTCGGACGGGGTTCCTGGCGGAGGGGGGTACGCGGTCATGGGTGGGTCGTCACTCCTCTGGGTCTCACCACTGTGGTGCCGAGCTAGCGGGTGATCTCGACGCTGTTGATCACCACGTCCTCGCGGGGACGGTCCTGCGCGTCGGTGTCGACCTTGGTGATCGCGGTGACGACGTCACTGCCCTCGACGACCTCGCCGAAGATGGTGTGACGGCCGTTGAGCCAGTACGGCTCACCGACGGTGATGAAGAACTGCGAGCCGTTGGTGCCCGGACCCGCGTTGGCCATGGCCAGCAGGAAGGGGCGGTCGAAGGTCAGGTCGGGGTGGAACTCGTCCCCGAACTTGTAGCCGGGGCCGCCGCGGCCGTTGCCGAGCGGGTCCCCGCCCTGGATCATGAAGCCGTCGATGACACGGTGGAAGATCGTGCCGTCGTAGAGGCTGCTGTTGGAGGGCTTGCCCGTGGTGGGGTCCATCCACTGCTTGGAACCGTCGGCCAGCCCGATGAAGTTGGCGACCGTGTCCGGCGCCTGCTCCTCGAAGAGCTTGACGACGATGGTTCCCTTGGAGGTGTTCAGCCGCGCGGTGGGCTGACCCGTGGAGTCCGACACCTCAGTGCCTTTCGATCGAGCGAGATTTACGTGCTCACGTTACCCGTCCGTCCACCGCGTTTCGCCTGAACCCGATCCACGCTCGACGGTGTCGAAACGTAGATCACAGACGCAGAGGACGTATGTTGAGATAACACCCGGATAACGGGGAAGGACGACGGGAAGCCCGAGTGGGCCGCACACGTCGGCACCGCCGGGTGGCAACGAACCCTGAGATCGATCGAAGGAGCTGACGACGTGCCCATCACTGCCAAGCGTCGCAAGGCCCGCAAGGAGGCCGAGGCGAGTCTCGCCCGCCTACAGGACCTGGCCAAGGAGCAGGCCGACCGGTTCGGCCCCTACGCCGACCAGGCGCGGGACCAGGCAGCCCTCAGACTCCTCCAGGCGCGTGGATGGACCGCTCCCCGGCTGGAGACGGCCGCGCAGCGAGTCGAGGACACCGTGGCGCCCCGGGTGGCCGGGCTGCTGACCACGGCCGCGCAGCGGATCGACCCGAAGCCGAGCCGCCGTGGGCTGCGCCTGCTCCGGCGCGGGAACCGTCGCGTTCCCCGGGGGGTCCTGATCGGTGGCGCCGCCGTGGTCGGCGGCGTGATCGTGTACTCGCTCATCCGCATGCGCCAGGCCTCGCAGGACGCCGAGTGGCAGGAGCACCTGGACCAGGCCCGCGAGCAGGTCCGTGAGACCCGCGAGCACCTGGAGGAGAAGGCGACGGACACCGCCAAGGCCACCAAGGCCAAGGCGAAGGAGACCGTACGCGCCGCCAAGGACGACTGACGTCCCGGACCCGACATCCCCTCCCGGTGAGGGCGGAGCCCCTCCGAGAGGGGCCCGCCGACCGGTGTGTCCTGAGAGCCGCGTCGAGGCTTCGACGCGGCCTCAGTTCTCCTTGATCAGGCGGTAGACCAGCGGGTACCGCCAGTCCCGGCCCATCAGGACTCCGGCGGCGGCGATGATCGGCAGGATGAACCAGCCGAGGAAGACGCCGACGAGGACCAGGGCCGGAAGCACCAGCCACACGAGCAGGACGCTCACGATCGCGCTCACCAGGCAGAAGAGCTGGAAGTTGAGTGCTTCCATGGCCTGCCGCCGCAGGTAGGGCGACAGCTCGCCGCCGACCAGCAGCAGGACCAGCGGGGCGAGGAAGGGAAGGAAGAACGCGGACAGGTGTCCGGCGGCCGCCCCGACCTTCTCCATCGGGTTCTCGGTGGTCAGCTTGCGATCCGTCCGCCCGCCCTCGGTCCTGGGCGCCTGCCCGGCACCACCCGGCGAGACACTGACCCCCAGGTCGGACGTGAGCGGCACCAGGTCTCCGCTGATCTTGGCCCGCATGGCCCGGTCGAGCCGGTCACCGAACTCGTCCTCGTCCAGCTGCCCCTGCGAGTAGGCCTCACGGAGCACCTCGGCCACGGCGTCGCGGTCGGCGTGGGTCAGCCGGATCTGCGGCTCCGGCACGGCCGGCTCCCACGGATTCCGTCTCTGAGGGTTCTGCACGGCCATCCCCACTCCCAGTGTGCTCCGACGAGCACGGCCGTACGACGATGACCGCGCCCCCTCCATGATGCGGCATCACACGCGGTGCGGGTATGGGGGGCGTCCCTGATCCTCCCCTGATCCGCTCCTCCCCCTGGGGGAGGATGCGGGCATCGACTTTGGTCGGAACGCCGCGCCCCACACCGTCATCCGTCCGGGCTCCCCTCCCAGACGGGTCTCAGCTCACTGTCGCGCGGTGGCGTGCACCCCGGTCCGCGCGGGCTCCTGCTCGGTCCGCTCCTCCTCGTAGCGCCGCTCGGCGCTGGTGAGCAGGTCGAACCAGCTGGTCACGTCCTTGCGTCGACGCAGCAGCGCACGACGCTCGCGTTCGGTCATGCCTCCCCAGACACCGAACTCGATCCGACTGTCCAACGCCTCGGCAAGGCACTGGGTACGCACCGGGCAACCCCGGCAGATGAGCTTCGCGCGGTTCTGCGCGGCGCCCTGAACGAACAGGGCGTCCGGGTCGATCTCACGGCACTTGGCTCGGGCCGCCATCTTCTCGTTCCACATGTTGCCCCACTCCCAAGATCAGCATGTGTGGTGATCGAAACCCACCGGGCGGCACGGCCGCCGGTGGACGAGGAACAGTGGGCCGGTACGAGGACGGTGTACGAGGCCGGGCGGGGGGCCGCACGGCTCACTCACCTTCGGGGGTCTCTCGTTTCGGCGCACTGTGTTTCTCGTTGTCGTTGGTGTCGAAACTACGGATTGCCGGAGTTCACCAACAGGCCCCAAGAGGCCTATTTCTCATATGGCCCACTAGGACCATTGCCTCTCCAGGAAGTGTCATCATACACACACGGAGAGTCACCACATGTGATACGGGCACCCCCGTGCAACCACAATGAAAGGTCACTCTCAGACCATTCCTTCAAAACCGTGATGACCTGCGACTTCGCACCATCCCACGTGCGACTCACCCCACTGCGACAGGGATGCCGCAACAGGACAGGCTGTCACCGACCCCACCCGATCGGGCTATGCGGACCCCCCGGACAGACGGGCCGGGCAACCACACAGGACCCCCAATTCACTCCCACACGAACGCATACAGAACTACCGTTTAGTAACTTGGAAGGGTATTTCGTGCGCCCCTTCTGGGACTCCCCGACCAATCCGATGAATGGTGCCAGCGGTCCCGGCAGCGTGATTTCGGCACCACATGGGTTCCCGACACGACGAAGCGGCCCTGTGCAGAGCACAGGACCGCTTCAAGGGTGGAGCCAAGGGGAGTCGAACCCCTGACCTCCGGTATGCAAAACCGGCGCTCTGCCAGCTGAGCTATGGCCCCATCGGACCCGGGAACCCAGGTCACCTGGAGAGCATACCCGCATCGGAGCCCCGGTCACGCCGGGAGGACCCGGACCCTGGGGCTACGCAGCACAAAGCCGTGGGTCGCACCACGGGTCGTCGGCCCACCCACGTCTTCGTGTCACATGGAAAGCTCTCGGATCAGCTCTCGCTGGCCGCGGTGGCTTCCGTCCACAGGTCGAGCTCGGCGCGGTCCGCCTGGATCTTGCGGTAGACGGCGAAAGCCCCGAGGGCCACCAGCGCCAGAACGATGATCTTCTTCACTGTCCGGACCCTTTCTCTGTTGGAAAACCGGTCGTACGCACGGGCTCCCGCATGAGCGGGGCCCCGTGGGCAACTTTATGAGGTTGTCACCTAGCAGACTAGCAAGCCATGGCGGGCGGTCCCTGCCATGGTGGACCGATTCACACCGTCTTCTTCCTCTGATCCGCACTGAGGGGGTTCCGTACGGTCAGGTCAGCAGGGCCATCCGCCCCAGAATCCCCACCGTGGCCTCCGGCGAGGCGGCGATTCGGGTGAGTTCGTCCCACACCCGCCGACACGACCGGAGCGCGTCCTCGGACTCGACGATCCCTCCGCCCTGGGTCGCCTCGACGTACGCGAGGTCGGCCTCGTCCTCCTCGAACTCCAGGATGGAGAACGGCCCGGCCAACCCCGGGTGGGGACCGGCGGACGTCGGCAGCAGCTGGACCGTCACGTGCTCGGACCCGGTGGCCAGCTCGACGATCCGCCTCGTCTGTCCCCGCAGCAGACCCAGGTCACCGGAGACACGTTGCAGGGCGTCCTCCTCGACGACCGCGTGGTAGTGCCCCAGGGACCCTGAGTCGAGGATCTCCTGACGTTTGAGGTAGGCCGCGACCATCCGCTCGGCAGCGTGCTCCCCGTGCCCCAGCCGCCGAGCCAGGGCCGCCGTGTAGTCGGGGCTCTGCAACAGGTCCGGCACCAGGATCCCCGCGTAGGACCGCAACGAGACGGCACCGGCCTCGTTGCCCACGTACGCGGAGGAGAGCACGTCCTCGTACTCCGTCCACCACGGACGCAGACGCGACTCACGCACCAGCGTCAGAACGGCCTCCCGCTGGCCTCCGGTGACGCCGTACAGGCGCAGCAGCGCGGAGATCTCCATGACCGAGGGCCACTTGCGGATCCCGGTCTCGATGTGGCCCAGCTTGGCCGGAGACCACTCCAGCTCCTCGGCCACGTCGTTGAGGGTCATGCCCGCCTGGACACGGCGACGTCGAAGTTCGGCGGACAGCCTCCGCCGGCGAACAGTGGGGCTCGTCATAGCACTGATCCAATGACGCAGAGTGTCGGGTCTATCAGCGAAACACGACACCTAGCATCTAGCAATGTGTTTCTAGAAAAGAGCGACCGATTCGATGCATTACGAGGCGGTCCGCAAAGCCAAAACTTCCCGTTTGTTACGATAAGTAGCCACATCCACCACACACGAACCCACAGTTGGATAGCGCGTACGATGCTTGAGGGCGTACCCGCACACATAGAGGAAACCCATGAGCTACCCGCTTGACGACGCAGAGCAGTTGATCGCGAACGCGGAGGCCCAGATGCCTCCGAGCACACGGTCACGCCTGATCGCGAAACTCCGCATGGGTAAGCACATCGACGACGCCGCCAAGGAGCTGGACATCAGCCCCAAGCAGGTCTTCTCGACGGCGCGAGTCCTCAAGCCCTTCGGTGAGCAGCTCGACGCCACGCTCACCAGCCAGCGGGACCCGTCCCTCCCCCACGGCAGTGTCACCGGCTACAACAAGCGCTGCCGTTGCCCCGAGTGCCGTGGGGCCCTCCAGCAGCGGGTCTGATCGAGTGCGGGACTGACGGGGTGCCGTACCGACCGACGTTCGGCCTGACGAGGTGCGGTACCGATCAGGTGCGGGTCCCGCACGTGCGGACCTCCTCCGGTTCCGCGGTCCACTCGCGGTGTCCTCTCCTCTTCCCCTGTGGCGTCCTCTTCCGGTCACCTCTCCCACCTGCGCCAACTCGCCGTTAACCCAGACTTCCCGAACCAATACGCCACACAGAGGCTTACGGACGGAGAAGTTGGGGGAGACCGCTGAACATGAACGAGCACGTGGACTGGTCTGGGATGAGCGAGGACGACTTCGTTGCGCTGCTGCGGCAGCTCATCGACGCACCAGAAGCCGACGAGGACTGACCTCCAGGAGCACGGTGCAGACCCCCTCGGACCCAGGGGGTCCCCACCTGTCCCAGGCCCCGTGTTCTGATCCCCGACCCAAGTTCCGAGCCCCCGCTCCCGCGCGGTGGCGGCTCGCCCCGCGGCATTCACTCCAGGCCCTGGAGGTCGAGGAGCCGGTCAGGCCGCCGGGGTGCGCGGCCCATCCCTCCACTCCCTCCACCCGCACCATCGAAGACCCCCGAGGCCCATTCCGCGCCCGGGGGTCTCGTGGTTGTCCAGGGGGCTTCGGTTGTCCACAGGCTGCGTGGCCGCCCCTGACAGCCCCCACCCCAAGCACCTAACCTCAATACCGGGAGAACCCACGCCTGCGCCCACACAGGGCTGCCCACACCAACATTCACAAACGCACAAACCCAGGCAACAAAAAAGAG
>NZ_JBHYOW010000015.1:0-135995 GCF_042745575.1 Nocardiopsis sp. NPDC058789 | reverse complement strand
ATACACCGCGGGCTCCGTTCTTCGCTTCCACTCGCCCTGGGGGACAGGCCCCCCCCCCCCCCCGCGGGGGGGTCCCCCCCCTCGGGGGGGGGGGGGCCCCCCCCCCCCCCCCGCGACGCGTGTGGTCAGGCCCTGCGCGGGTGCTTGATGCGGTGGAGCGGGGTCTGGTGCGGCTCCTCCGCCTCCAGGCGCGGCGGGTCCAGCACCACGTCGCTGAGGATGTCGAACGCCACCGCCACGACGGCGGCGGCGACCATCAGGACCACCCCGGCGACCAGCAGCGGCACCGACCCGCCCAGGACCAGTGCCAGGCCGCCGAGGCCGAAGCCCACCACGGCCAGGGCGACGCAGGCCCACGACGCCGCGCTGCCCCGGTGCCCGTTGGACGGGGCCAGTGAACCGCCCTGGCGCTGGAAGCCCCGGATGCGCCCGTTCCGGTCCTGGTCGTCGCCCGTGGGCCGGTACTGCTCCCACGCGAGTCCCGGATCCTCGTCGTCGCGGGGCCCGAGCACGGTGGGCCGCCGTCCGTGGAGGAACTCGTCCACGGCGTCGTCCGGAGTTCTGGACAACCGGGGAGTTCCGGTGCCGGTCGTCTCTGTGGGCTCACGCTCTCTTCTGGTTCGCATGGTGGTCCCCCTGGGAACACGGTCGCGTTCGGTGGAGTTTCGCCCGAACCGACGGAAAGGGTCGGCCGAAACCACCGCTCTCTCCCTTTGAACTACCCGGAACAATGCGCGACTCTGCACGAATGATCACGAAAAAGGTGGGAACATCCAGGCCCGTCCCGCTCGTTTGTCCAGAGGACGGGAAGCGGTTCCGGGTCCTCTAGGATGTAGGCCCGAGGACCCAGGATTGACCCCTGACCTCCACGGCCAAGGGAAGCGGTCAGCGGGCCTAGATCTGACTCTCCACCCCTCGGTGGAGCCAACCGCGATCTGCGAGGAGCGCATAGGAAGTGCCAGGCATACTCGACAAGCTCCTGCGCGCGGGTGAAGGTAAGATCCTGCGCCGGCTCAAGAAGTTGAAGGACCAGGTCAACGCCCTTGAGGACGACTACGTCGACCTCTCGGACGACGAACTGCGCGACCTGACCAAGGAGTACAAGGAGCGCTACGAGGAGGGGGAGTCCCTCGACGACCTCCTC
This sequence comes from Nocardiopsis sp. NPDC058789, assembly GCF_042745575.1. Taxonomy (NCBI): domain Bacteria; kingdom Bacillati; phylum Actinomycetota; class Actinomycetes; order Streptosporangiales; family Nocardiopsidaceae; genus Nocardiopsis; species Nocardiopsis sp. NPDC058789. The sequence goes on along the minus strand of NZ_JBHYOW010000015.1, from coordinate 134,851 downwards.
CCCGAGGCCTTCGCGACCGTCCGTGAGGCGGCCAAGCGCACTCTGGGCCAGCGTCCCTTCGACGTCCAGATCATGGGCGCGGCGGCCCTGCACCTCGGCAACATCGCCGAGATGAAGACCGGTGAGGGCAAGACCCTGACCGGAAGCCTCGCGGTGTACCTGAACGCCCTCGCGGGCAAGGGCGCGCACGTCATCACGACCAACGACTACCTCGCCCGACGCGACGCCCAGAACCTGGGCCGCATCTTCCACTTCCTCGGGCTGGAGGTCGGCGTCGTCGGCCCCCAGATGACCGCCGAGGCGCGCCGCAACGCCTACCTCGCCGACATCACGTACGGAACCAACAACGAGTTCGGTTTCGACTACCTGCGCGACAACATGGCGCTCTCGCTCAAGGACACCGTCCAGCGGGACCACTTCTTCGCCCTGGTCGACGAGGTCGACTCCATCCTCATCGACGAGGCGCGCACCCCGCTGATCATCAGCGGCCCCTCCGAGCAGAACTCGCGCTGGTACGCCGAGTTCGCGAAGATCGCGCCCCGCCTGAAGAAGGACACCGACTACGAGGTCGACGAGAAGAAGCGCACCGTCGGCATCACCGAGTCCGGTGTCGCCAAGGTGGAGGACTGGCTGGGGATCGACAACCTCTACGAGGCCGTCAACACCCCGCTGATCAGCTTCCTCAACAACTCCCTCAAGGCCAAGGAGCTGTACCGCAAGGACAAGGAGTACATCGTCAAGGACGGTGAGGTCCTCATCGTCGACGAGTTCACCGGTCGCGTCCTGGCGGGTCGCCGCTACAACGAGGGCATGCACCAGGCCATCGAGGCCAAGGAGCGCGTCAAGATCAAGGACGAGAACCAGACTCTCGCCAAGGTCACGCTCCAGAACTACTTCCGCCTCTACGAGAAGCTGTCCGGCATGACCGGTACCGCCCAGACCGAGGCGGCGGAGTTCACCCAGACCTACGGCGTCGGCGTGGTCCCCATCCCGACCAACAAGCCGATGGTCCGCGAGGACGTCAAGGACGTCGTCTACAAGCACGAGGACGCCAAGTTCCAGGCCGTGGCCGAGGACATCGCGGAGCGCCACGAGGAGGGGCAGCCCGTCCTGGTCGGTACGACCAGCGTCGAGAAGTCCGAGCTCCTCTCCCGGATGCTCAAGCGCGAGGGCGTCCCGCACGAGGTCCTCAACGCCAAGAACCACGCCCGTGAGGCGTCGATCATCGCCCGTGCGGGCAAGCTCGCCTCCGTCACCGTGGCCACCAACATGGCCGGTCGCGGTACCGACATCATGCTGGGCGGCAACCCCGACTTCCTCGCGGACGAGGAGCTCCAGGCCCGTGGCCTGAGCCCCCTGGAGACCCCGGAGGAGTACGAGGCGGCCTGGCCCGAGGCGCTGGAGAAGGCCACCGCCGAGTTCGAGGCGGAGCACGAGAAGGTCGTCGAGGCCGGTGGTCTCTACGTGCTCGGCACCGAGCGCCACGAGTCCCGCCGTATCGACAACCAGCTCCGGGGCCGTTCCGGCCGTCAGGGTGACCCGGGCATGTCCCGCTTCTACCTGTCGCTCCAGGACGACCTGCTGCGTCTGTTCAACTCCAGTCGTCTGGAGGTGTTCATGAACCAGCTGAACATCCCCGACGACCAGCCGATCGAGTCCGGCATGGTGAGCAAGGCGATCGCCTCCGCCCAGGGCCAGGTCGAGACGCAGAACTTCGAGATCCGCAAGAACGTCCTCAAGTACGACGAGGTCCTCAATCGCCAGCGCAAGGTCATCTACGCCGAGCGCCGCAAGGTGCTGGAGGGCCAGGACCTGCGCGACCAGGTCATCGAGATGCTGGAGGAGGTCCTGCGCGGCTACGTCGTGGAGGAGACCGCCCAGGGCGACCCGGACGACTGGGACCTCGACAAGCTCTGGCGGGCGTTCAAGCAGGTCTACCCGATCAGCTTCACCGTCGACGAGTTCGTCGAGGAGAACGGCGACCTCCAGACCCTGACCGGCGAGCTCATCGCCACCCAGGTGGTCGAGGACGCCAAGGCGGCCTACGACACCCGCGAGGCCGAGCTCGGTGAGGAGGCGATGCGCGAGGTCGAGCGCCGCGTCATCCTCCAGGTCATGGACCGCAAGTGGCGTGAGCACCTCTACGAGATGGACTATCTCCAGGAGGGCATCGGCCTGCGCGCGATGGCCCAGCGCAACCCGCTGATCGAGTTCCAGCGCGAGGGCTTCGACATGTTCCAGCAGATGCTGGAGGCGATCAAGGAGGAGTCGGTCGGCTTCCTCTTCAACGTCGAGGTCCAGGTCCAGAAGAAGGCGGAGCCCGCGCTGACGGCCGCCGCCGCCGCGCAGACCGCCGCCACCGTCGGTGGCTCCTCCGGGGCGACCGCCGTGGCCACGGCCGTGGACGAGGACGTCGAGGCCGCCGGTGCGGACGCTCCCACCGAGGAGGCCGAGGCCGCCGAGGACGTGGTGGTCCCCGGTTTCGGCGAGGACCAGCCGAACAGGCTCCAGTACTCCGCGCCGAGCGAGGACGGCACCGTCGAGCGGCACACCGAGACGGTGGACGACGAGTACGCGGGTACCGCCCGCAACTCGCCGTGCCCCTGCGGCTCCGGCAAGAAGTACAAGAAGTGCCACGGTGACCCCACGGCCCGGTAACGGCTGAGGGACACCAGAGATCACGCGTGTGGGCGCGGCTCCCGAGGGGGCCGCGCCCACACGCGTCAGCGCGTCAGCCGTGCGGCCCCAGGAACGGGCGCAGCTCCAACCACTCGTGGATGGGCCGTCCCCCGGCCCCGGGTGCGGCCGAGAGCTCCCCGGCCAGTTCCAGTGCGCGGTCGTAGGTGTCGACGTCGATCACCATCCAGCCCGCGACGAGGTCCTTGCCCTCGGGAAAGGCGCCGTAGGTGAGGGGCGGTCGTCCCTCACCGTCGTGGCGCACGAAGGTCCCCTCCGGGGCGAGCGCCTGGGAGTCCACGAACTCCCCGGTCTCCCTCAGCCGGTCCGCGAAGTCGTTCATGTACCCCACGTGTGCCGCGACCTCCGCTGGCGTCCACTGGTCCATGGGGACGTCGTTCACTGAGGCCGGGGCGCCCCGGTAGTGCTTGATCATCACGTACTTGGCCATGGTCTCTCCTCTGCGTGGTGCGCCCATTGTGGGTCGCGCCTACGACAGGGCGGAGTCGGGCACGCGTACGCGACCCGGTCGGCCGGATTCCTTTGCCGGAGCCTGGAACACCGACGGGCCCGGGACGAGTGTGTGGGGTGCCCTGGAACACCGAGGGCCCGGCGCCGCGTGCGCGGTACCGGGCCGTGGACGTCCCGTGCGGCCCGAGACCCACGAGAACGGGAGCGGCGGGTCGCGGGGGGAAGGCCGGGGCTCAGGTGGTCTGGGTGACCTTGTTGAGGCCGCGCGGAACGTCGGGGTCGTAGCCCAGGCGCCGGGCGAGGTGCTCGGTGAGCAGCTGGGCGGGGACGATGAGGTTCATCGGCGCGACCCACTCGGGCACGTCCGGGACCGGCACCGACACGTCGCTGGCGGCGGCGAGGGCGGAACCGCCGCCGAAGCCGAACACCGGGGCCCCGGCGGAACGGACCCGCTCCGCGAGGGCGACCGTGCCCTCCAGGGTGGGGCCGCTGGGCGCGGCCACCAGCAGGGCCGGGGTACGCGGGTCCACCACGGCGATGGGCCCGTGCTGGAGGTCCGCGTAGGACAGCCCCATGGCGTGCAGGTAGCAGGCCTCCTTGAGCTTGAGGGCGGCCTCCAGGGCGGTGGAGAAGGCCATGCCGCGACCGGAGATCACCGCGCCCTGCACGGCCACCATCCGCTCCACGATCTCCTCCAGGGAGTCCGTGGGAGCGGCGAGGGTCTCCTCGATCCCGGCGGGCACCAGCTCCAGCTCTCCGGCGTCCAGGTTCGCGCCCAGGCCCAGGGCCAGCACCGCGAGCGCGGCCAGCTGCGTGTTGTACGTCTTCGTGGCGGGGACCGCCAGCTCGTTCCCGGCCCGCGTGACCAGGGCGACGTCGGCCTCCGTGGCCAACGGGGAGTCCGCGCCGTTGGTGACGGCGACGGTCCGGGCGCCGCAGTCGGCGGCCCAGCGCATGGTCTCGACGATCTCCTCCGTCCTGCCGGACTGGGAGATGGCCACAGCGAGGACGTCGGACAGGTCGATCCGCGCGCCGTAGGCGGTGGCGATGGAGGGCGAGCCCAGCGTGGCCAGGCGGCCGGTGTGCGCCTGGAGGAGGTAGCTGCCGTAGACCGCCGCGTTGTCCGAGGAGCCCCGGGCGATGAACAGGACGTGCTTGGTGGCGCGGCCGAGCGCCTCGATCTCCCCGCGCAGGGGCAGCAGTTCGGCGAAGGTCCGGCGCAGGGCCTCGGGCTGTTCGGCGATCTCGGAGAGCATCATGCTCGTGGTGGACATACGGAGCCTTCCGGTGGGGACGTGCGGTCCTGGCCGTACGCCGGGGGCCGCGCTGGTCGCGTGGACGGCCCGGACTACGCCGCTGGCCAGCCACGATGCTGGTTCACTCCGCGTGCCACAAGGAGGATTGACACGCGGGTCGAGCTATGGTCTAGTCCGGACTATACCAGTCAGATCCCGGCATGACCCGGCAAGTGTCACGAGTCCGGGCGGATGCCGCGCTAAGGTCGAACGCCGACCACCGGACCACCCGACCCGCCGACCGAGAAGGCCACTCGCTCCATGCCGATCGACGCCAGCAACCCCCTGCCGAAGTACGTCCAACTCCGCGATCTGCTCCTGGACTGGATCACCGCGGCGGGGCTGGGCGTGGACGACATGGTCCCCTCCGAGCGCGAGCTCAGCTCCACCTACGGCCTCTCCCGCATGACCGTGCGCCAGACCATCGACCTCCTCGTCGCCGAGGGCCGCCTGTACCGGGTCCCGGGCAAGGGCACCTTCGTGGCCCGGCCGAAGATCGAGATGTCCCTGGTCCTGGCCTCCTTCAGCGAGGACATGCGGGCCCGGGGCTTCGAGCCGGGCGCGCGCGAGCTGATCCGTCAGGTCATCCCGGCCAGCGGCCACACCGCGCGCATGCTCGACATCGCCCCCCGCACCCTCGTCCACCACATCGAACGCATGCGTACGGCGGACGACGAGCCCATGGCGGTCGAGCGCTCCAACATCCCGGCGGCCATGGTGCCCGGCCTGGAGGACCACGATCTGGCCGAACGATCTCTCTATGAGGTCCTGGAAAACGAGTTCGACATCCTGTTGGATTCCGGTGAGCAGACCATCGAGGCCGGGATCTGCGACTCGGCCGACTCCCGTCTCCTTGGCCTACCCGCCGGAAGCCCGGTGCTGATCATGCAGCGCCGCAGCTTCGCCAAGGGACAGTGCGTGGAACTCGCCCTGTCCACCTACCGTGCCGACCGCTACCAGCTGCACTCCCGCCTGGACCCGCGGAGGCACGGAGACTGACGTCTCGCGCCCTCGGGGCGCGCGTCCGAGAGGGAGGACCCCCCACCATGTCGGACCCCACCCCCGCGAAGAAGGCCCCCGCCGAACCCGGGGACCCCCCGCGCAAACGCTCCTCCGCCGCGTTGGCCGTGCTCCAGAGGCTCGGCCGGAGCCTGATGATGCCCATCGCGGTCCTGCCCGCCGCCGCGATCCTGCTCCGCCTCGGACAGGACGACCTCCTCGGAGCGGACGGCCTGGCCGGGATCGACGGGATGGGCTGGATGCAGCCGGTCTCGGGTGCCGTGGGCACCGCCGGTGAGGCGATCTTCGAGGCCCTGCCGCTGCTGTTCGCGATCGGTGTCGCGATCGGCTTCGCCCGGCGCGCGGACGGCTCGACCGCCCTGGCCGCCGTGGTCGGCTACCTGGTGTTCGACCGCGTGGCCACCTGGACGATGGTCACCTTCGACGGCCCGGCCGGGGACATCGGGTCGCGGCTCGTCACCTATCCGCTCGCGACCGATCCGGTGACCCGTGAACCGGTCGCGGACCCGGAGGCGGTCAACGCCGTCCTCCCGATGATCAACCACGCCGTCAAGAACCCCACCGACGTGCTCGGCGGGATCGTGGTGGGCCTGGTGGCCGCCGTGCTGTGGCAGCGCTACCACCGGATCAAGCTGCCCACCTGGCTCGGCTTCTTCGGGGGCCGCCGCTTCGTCCCCATCGTCACCGCCCTGGCCGGTCTGGGCATGGGCGTGGTGCTGGGCCTGGTCTGGCCGATCGTCGGCATGTGGATCCAGAACCTGGGCGAGGCCCTCATCGGCGCGGGAGCCCTCGGAGCCGGGATCTACGGGGTCGTCAACCGCATCCTGCTGCCGCTGGGCCTGCACCACGTGGTGAACTCGTTCGTCTGGTTCGTCTCGGGCACCTACACCGACGAGAGCGGCGTGGTCTCGCACGGGGAGATCACGCGCTACTTCGCCGGTGACCCGGAGGCGGGCACGATGCTGTCCGGCTTCTTCCCGGTGCTCATGTTCGGTCTCCCGGGAGCGGCGCTCGCGATGTGGCTGACCGCGTCCAGGGCCAGACGCGCGCAGATCGGTTCCATCATGATTCCGGCCGCGCTGACCGCCTTCGTCACGGGCATCACCGAGCCGGTGGAGTTCGCCTTCATCTTCGTGGCGCCGGTGCTCTTCGCGGTCCACATCCTGCTCACCGGCGTCTCGCTGGCGTTGATGAACCTGCTGGACGTCCAACTGGGCTTCGGGTTCTCGGCGGGGCTGATCGACCTGCTGCTGAACGCGACGAAGAGCAACACCGAGGGGCTCGGCGTGCTGTTGCTGTTCGGCACGTTCTACTTCCTGGTCTACTTCGGGATCTTCTACGTCCTGATCAGCAGGTTCAACTTCCCCACCCCCGGACGCGAGCCCGACCCCGACGAGCCCGGAGGGACGCCGCACACGGCCCCGGCCACGGCGGACGGCACGGCCGAGGCCGGACCGGACGCCCCGAGCGGCGGGGATCCCGGCCGCTCCGGCTGAGCCCGGCGCCCCCGGCGACGATCGACCACCGTGCCGACCCTGGCGTGTGAGGCACACCACCTCTAAGCTCGGCTCAGACCCCCCGGGTCACGTGATCCCGGGTAGAGCACGGAGGGCACATGTCGGACAAGGCAACGGCGATCGTCGCCGGTTTGGGCGGCGCGGCCAACATCGAGGACATCGAGGCCTGCATCACTCGGCTGCGCACCGAGGTCAGTGATCCCGCTCTGGTCCGGGAGGCGGACCTCCGGGCGGCGGGCGCGCACGGCGTCCTGGTCTCGGGCAACGTGGTCCAGGTCGTGGTGGGCCCGGAGGCGGACTCCCTCACCGACGACATCCAGGACCTGCTGGAATAGGGGTTCGGCAAAGTCGGGCCTTTGTACTCTTTTGGCCGCCCCTTTTCCGGGTTAAGTCCCCCTCCCAGGGAAGACCTCCTCCATGTCAGACCTGAACGGTGCGCTGCGCGTACTCTCGCCCGTCGCCGGAACCGCCATGTCCCTGGACACGGTCCCCGATCCGGTGTTCTCCCAGAGCATGGTCGGCCCCGGTGTGGCCGTCCACCCCGAACCGGGACAGGAGGGCGGCCAGGAGTCCGAACACGAGGCGGTCGCCCCGATCGCCGGGACCCTCGTCAAGCTCCACCCGCACGCCTACGTGGTCATGGCCGCCGACAACAGACGCGGTGTCCTCGTCCACCTGGGCATCGACACCGTGCAGCTCGCGGGGGAGGGGTTCACCCTCCTGGCCGAGGAGGGCACGGAGGTGGCGGCGGGCACACCGGTGATCCGCTGGTCGCCCGGCGCGGTCGCCGCCGCCGGTCGACCCTCGGTCGTGCCGGTGGTGGCCCTGGACGCCCAGCCGGGCGGCCTCGCGGACCTGGCCGCGGGAGCGGTCGAGCCGGGGGAGGTCCTGTTCGTCTGGGAGTGAGCCCCCGCCCCCCGCCACGGCGGGGTGTGTCCTGCCCGCTCCGGCGAACGGGTAGTCTCCGGCCGCAACCAGCGATCCGGCGGAGATGAAGTCCCTTATGAGATCGTCCGTGCCACGCGCCCTGGCCCCGGCCTGCGTGGCCCTCACCCTGATCACCACAGCCTGCACCACACCCGAGGAGGTGGACACCTCGCCCGAGAACGACCCCAGTGCGGAGGCCACGGCCGAGCCCTTCGAGCCGGTCCTTGCCCCGCAGCTGCTCGCCGAGATGGACCTGGACGACAAGATCGGCCAGCTCCTGGTCCTGACCGCGCAGGGCACCACGGCCGCCGACAACGCCGCCCAGATCGAGGCGCACAGGCCCGGCGGCGTCATCTACTTCGACGCCAACCTGAACGACGCCGAGCAGATCGCGCGGATGTCGGCGGGGATGCAGGACCAAGCGGCCGAGGTCGGTCAGGGGGTGCCCCTGTTCGTCAGCATCGACCAGGAACAGGGCCTCGTGGTGCGCATGCCCGTGGGCACCCTGTTCCCCGATGCCATGGCTGTCGGTGCCACCCGTGACACCGACCTCGCCGCGCTGCGGGCGTCGACCACGGCGGACGAGCTCCTCGCGGTCGGCGTCAACATGAACTACGCGCCCGACGCCGACGTCAACACCGACCCCAACAACCCGGTCATCGGTATCCGCTCCTTCGGCTCCGACCCGGAACTGGTGTCGGAGATGGTGCTGGCCGAGTCCGACGCCTACTCCGAGCACGGCGTCGTGCCGGTCATCAAGCACTTCCCCGGACACGGCGACACCGACGTCGACAGCCACACGGGGCTGCCCGTGATCGACCTGCCCCGGGACCGCTGGGAGGCCGAGCACCTGCCGCCGTTCCGGGCCGCCGTGGACGCGGGCGTGGACGCCATCATGACCGCGCACGTGCTCATGCCGCAGCTGGACCCGGGCGAGGACCCGGCCACCCTGTCGCCGGTGATCATCGACGAGATCCTGCGCGGCGAGCTCGGCTACGACGGGGTGGTCACCACCGACGCCCTCAACATGGAGGGCGTGCGCCAGACCCACGACGACGGCGAGGTCGCCGTCCGCGTGGTGGAGGCGGGGGTGGACCAGCTCCTCATGCCGCCGGACCCCGGAGCCGCCGTGGCGGCGATCCGGGAGGCGGTCGAGAGCGGACGCCTCACCGAGGAGCGCATCGACCAGTCCGTGCTGCGCGTCCTCACACTCAAGGAGAAGCGCGGCGTCCTGGAACGCGAGTCCGCCGACCCGGCCCAGGCCGACGCGGCCATGGAGAACCCCGAGCACGCCGAGGCGGCCCAGCGGGTGGCCGACGCCTCGGTCACCCTGGTCCGGAACGAGGCGGACCTCCTACCGCTGGACGCGGGCACGCGCGTGCGCGTCCAGGGTGAGGGCGCCGACCGGATCGCCCCGGCGCTGACCGACGCCGGACTGGAGGTCGTGGACGGCGGCGAGGACGTGCTGGTGGTCGGCACCCGGAACGCGCGGGGCTCCGAGGAGCAGCGCGGGATGGTGGCCGCGGGGCGCTCCCAGGGCACCCCGGTGGTCGTGGTCGCCCAGGGCGGCCCCTACGACCTGGAGGCCTTCCCGGACGTCGACGCCTACCTGGCCCTGTACTCGGCGGTCGAGGTCTCCCGGGTGGCTGCCGCCCGGGTGATCGCCGGAGAGGTCGACCCCTCCGGGACACTGCCGGTGGACATCCCCGGTGCCGACGTGGCCTCCGGAACCGGACTCGGCTACTGACGCCACCGGGTCGCCACCGGGTGACGCGCGGTTGAACCGGACGGGGAACGGGAAGAACCCGGTCCCCGTCCGGCTCCGTCGGCTCCGCACAGGTCCGGGCGGGTGGTCCCCATGGCGATCACCGAAGGAGGCGACCGGATGAACGGCACCCGACGAGGGGTCATCTCCGACTGGGGCGGTGTACTCACCCCACCCCTGCCCGAGGGAATCCGGGCCTGGCTCAGGTCCGACCGCATCGACATCGAGCACTACCACGAGGTCATGCGTCCGTACTTCGACGACAGCGTGCCGGACAACCCCGTGCACGCCCTGGAACGCGGCGAGATCGAGACCCACCTGTTCGAACGCGACCTCGCCGCCCTGCTGCGCTCCACCCACGGCGCCCCGGTACGGGCGCAGGGTCTGATCGAGCGCATGTTCGCGCACTTCGACCCGGTCGACGGCATGTACGAGACCCTGCGTTCGGCCCGGGGGAGCGGACACGCGACCGCGCTGCTGTCCAACTCCTGGGGCAACGGATACCCGCGTGACCACTTCGCGGCCACCTTCGACACGGTGGTGATCTCCGGCGAGGTGGGCATGCGCAAGCCCGAGGAGCGCATCTACCTGCTCACCTGCGAGCAGCTGGGCCTGGAGCCCGAGGACTGCGTGTTCATCGACGACCTGGCGCACAACATCGAGACCGCCGAGTCCCTGGGGATGACCGGGATCCTGCACACGGACGTGGAGAGCACCCGTCGGGCGCTGTCCCGCTTCCTGGCCCCGGAGGACGACCACCAGCGGCAGCCGGTCTGACCTCGTCGGGTTCTTTGGGAAACTCGTAGGGACCCGATCCCGCCTGGAGAGCCCATGTACGTCTTCCTGCCCAGTACCGTCCCCGCGCTCGCGGCCCTGCTCGACCGGGGTCGACTGGAGGGGGAGGCCCTCCCGGCCTTCACCGCCGACGCCGGTCCCGACGGGGACCCCGAGGAGGCCGAGTACGACGCCATGTACGCGGCGGCCGAGGCCTCCCTGCGCATGCTGTCCGAGGACCCCGGGGCGCCCCGCCGCCGCGTGGTCCTCGCCGCCGAGATGCCCGACGCCGCCGTGGAGCACGAGGCTCGCCACGCGGACGGGGTCGCCCGCGTCACCGTCCGGGGCGGCGTGCCCTACAAGAAGCTCCGGTCCGCGCACCTGGATGACACCGACGCGGCGGACGACATCGCCGAGGCCGCGGCCGAGCCGGCCTCCGAAGCCGCCGAGGACCACGAGCTCATGTGGTTCGCGGTCCAGGAGATCCGCTACCTGGTCGAGGAGTCCCAGACGTAGCAGTACGCGGGTACCCCGGGGGATCCGTCGAAGGCGTGCGTGATCGCGCCCAGACGCTCCCAGCCCAGGCGTTCGTACAGGCGGGTGGCGGCCCGGTCCTTGGCCATCACGTCCAGCACCAGGGCCGAGCCGTGCAGGCGGGCGTGGTCCATCACCGCGCGGGTGAGGGACTCGCCCACGCCCCGGCCGCGCGCCCCGGGGCTCACGAACAGGCGGGAGAGCACCGTCGCCTCGTCGCGGGCGCGTCCGGTCCGTTCGCTCCACAGCGCGACCGCGTCCGCGCCCTCGGGTTCGGCCAGACTCACCTGCCCTAGAATCGCGCCGTCGTGCTCGGCCACCCAGGAGCGGAGGAACCCCGGGTCGGTCAGCCAGGCCCTTGGGTGTGCCACCCCCTCCACCGGGTAGCCGTCGTGGGCGTGCACCCGGACGAGGAGGTCGCCCAAGGGGGCGAGGTCCGCCTCGGTCCGCTCCCGGACCCGCACTCGGTCACTCATCCGTCTCCTCCACCGCCATGTCGTAGTCCAGCGCCGCCAGGTCCGCCCGCATGACGAAGCGTGTCACCTCGAAGGGGCGGCCCGCCTGGTCGATCCCGGTGTGCAGCACTTCCAGAACCGGAACTCCGGTGGGCAGATTGAGTCCGCGCGACTCCTCGGGAGACGGCATACGAGCGGTGACCTCCTCACGGCTCCTGGTGATTCGGTGCCCGCGCTCCTCGAAACGGGCGTACAGGCTGCCCTTGCCCAGGTTCGCCGAGGTCGCCAGGGGGGTCCCCTCGGCGATGGGCCAGGGCACGTACGTGATCCCCATCTGCACAGGGTGTTCAGACGCACCGTCCGACGCGTAGTACCAGTTCTCCCTGCGGACCACGTCCGGTGCCTCGGCGGACAGTCCCAGCCTTTCGGTGATCTCCGTAGGAGCGATGACGCGCTCGATGGACACGCAGTCCACACGGGGGATCAGGCCCTGCTTCGCGAGTTCCGCGCGGTAGGGGGAGAGCCCCGTCCCCTCCCGCAGACGTCGGGAGTACCGCTCGGCCCCGAACCGGAGTGCCTTCCGTCGTTCCCGTACGAACACGCCGGAACCGTGCCGACGGTCGACCAGTCCCTCCTCCGCGAGAATACGGACCGCCTCACGGGCGGTGTTACGGGCGGTTCCGTGCGTCTGTGCGAGATCGCGTTCGGAGGGCAGCTTTTCCCCAGGGAGAAGGTCTCCGTCCTGAATTGCCGTGCGCAGGTGATCGGCAATTCTTCTGCTGGGGGGTGGTTGCTCTTCGCGCTCCTCAGAAGTCATGCGGACATCCTACGCAAGTGGTTTGAGCCAGTACCTTGACTGGCTTAAGCCACCCGTGCTCAGATGGTGCTGAGCGTCGCCATGGGATGACTCGGAGTCGATCTCCGTTGGGGGCGCCGTTCGGGATTCCCCTGGTGGGCGAGGGACGTGTCCCCTCGCGCACCCCCTGGATCGGGAGCTGTGATGGCCGAGGTCAAATGTGGTGCCTGCCGTGGTGAGGGAAGCTTCGTCATCACCAGTGACGGACAGAAGAAGGGTTGGGGGCAGGACAAGGAAGTGGTGACCTGCCAGGACTGCGGAGGCACGGGGACGGTTCATAAGTGACGGACCTCCAACGGATGCACTCTGACCTCGTACGCGGGCTGGACACGTCCGAGACGGTGCGTGCGGCCTTCGCCGACCATCCCCGGCACCGGTTCATCCCTGACCTGGTCTGGCCCGACATCCAGGGGCTACCGCTCATCCGTTCGGCCGACCCCGCCCGGTGGGCCGCCTACGTCTACGGCGATGACGCGGTGGTCACCCAGGCCAACGACGGAGGCAGCGGAGCCGTCAACCACCCCTCCTCTTCCTCGTCCGCCCCACAACTCATGGCTGACATGATCGCCGCAGCCCGGATCGAGCCCGGCATGCGCGTACTCGAAATCGGCACCGGGACCGGGTGGAACGCAGCGGTCCTCGCCTCCCTTGTCGGACCCACCGGCCACGTCACCACCATCGAAATCGACCCCAAGGTGGCCCGACGAGCCCAGCGGAACCTGGAGGGCACTGAGGTGACGGTGGTCCATGGCGCGGAGCTGCCGGAAGAGGGTGCCTACGACGCCGTCATCGCCACCTGCTCGGTAAGTCGAGTGCCCGTCTCCTGGCTCGACGGACTGGAGCCGGACGGGCTGGTCGTGGTTCCCTGGGGGCCGCGTTCGGACTCGCACGCCAGTCCGGTCGCCGCTCTGCGGAAGGCCGGACCGAAGAGCGCTGCCGGACCGTTCGTGTGCGAGGCGTTCTTCATGCGGGACCGTACCCGGAGGGTCCCCCGGGGTGAGTTCCCCGGGATGGGACGCGAGTCGGAAGGTACCCGAGTCCTGCCCTTCACCGTGGAGGACCTGACTGAGGATGATCGCGTCACCCGGTTCATGCTCATGCTTCCCGGGGTCCGTATCGGGATAGGAATGCGCCCGTTCGGCGGAGGAGTGGGACCCATCGTCTACCTCGGCGCCCCGGACGGCTCCTGGGCCTACCTGTGGCCGGACGGCGCCGCCCACGGCGGAGGCCCCACGGATCTGGTGGAGCGCCTGCGCGTGGCCCACGATCTTCTGGCAGGGGAGGGCTGGCCCGCTCTGATGGAGTTCTCCCTGGAAGCCGACCTCGGCGCCGGGGTGTGCCGGGTCCGAGCCCCCTTTGGCGAGTGGGAGCACGCCGTGTAGGGGTGGAACTACGGGTTGGAGACCGGGTCGGCATGGACGCTGAGCGTGTCCGGCCGTGCGGATGGGCGGCGCCGCGTTGCGAGGACGGCGCCGCCCAACGGCACGGAAGGGGCTCTAGCGGACGCGGTAGCTCACCCGCCTCGTCTCGACGACACTCGCCCCTTCGGGAAGACCGCCCTCGTCGTCGCCCTCCAGGAGGACACGCATCCAGATGTCGCTGTCCTTCCGGTAGGGGTTCAGCCGGTCGAGCCGCTCCCAGAAGCTGTGCCCGATCGCGACGCAGGAGCACGCGCAGGTCTGCGTGTTGTAGCTCGGAGCCAGCGGTGAGATTCGCCCCGCCAGCGAGATCCCGTTCTCGTCGGGCTCACCGCCCCGGATGATCTGGATGACCTCGGTGTACAGCTCGACATCAGGCACGAAGGTTGACGCCATGGAGTCAGCTCCCTACGTAGAGGAGGCGACACCCGGTATGGGTGTCCCGCTGACTCCAGTATGAACTTGTGCAAAGTCAAGTTCAAGCAGTCTTCTTGATTCTGTTCAAGTTATTCTCGTATTGAAGGTCGGGACTACGATCGAGACACCCCCTAGAAGGAGGATTCGTGACAGGAACAGGCCATGCTCCAGGCGTGCGGCGCCGCAGACTGTCCGCTGCCCTGCGGAGGTTGCGGGCCGAAGCCGGTCTCTCCTCGCCTGAGGTGGCCAAGGAACTTGGCTGGTCCCCCACTAAAGTCACTCGTGCTGAGCGCAACGAGTGGCGACGTCCGGCCGTGAAGGACGTGGAGGCGATCCTTACGCTCTATGGGGTGAAGGGGGAGGAGCGGGCGCATCTTCTCAGTCTGACTGAGGAAGCTCGCGGGCGCAGCGATTGGCACAAGTACGCTGACCTCTTCACTGGGCCGCTGCCTGACCTGGAGGCCGAGGCGGTCCGAATCCGCTCGTACGAGGCCTTGCTGATCCCTGGGCTACTCCAAACTCCCGACTATGCTGCGGCGATCTTCGAGTCCAGTCAGATCGTTCCGCCGGAAAATACCCAGCGCAAGGTGGAGTCTCGAATGGCCCGCCGAAGCGTCCTCGATGCTCCCAACGGGCCCCGATTCGTCTCTGTCATCGACGAAGCTGCTCTACGCAGGGTGGTCGGATCACCCAAGGTGATGGTGGAACAGTTGTGTTTTCTGGCGGGGATGGCCGCGCACTACAAGGTAACCGTGCTGGTGCTGCCGTTCGAGTCGGGAGCTCACCCGGCAGTTGAAGGGGCCTTCGCACTGCTTGACTTCCCCAGCCCGGAACCGGGGATCGTCAGCATCTCCACAGGGGCGGAATCCCTGTACGTGGAAGACGAGGCGTACGTGGATAGGCATACGCTGATCTTCGACGGCATCCACAACCTGGCCTTGGATCCCAAGAAGTCTCTCGACCTCATCGAATCCATCGCCGCCGAATACGACAAGCGAGCCTGATCATGCTTCTGGAGTTCCGCAAGTCCTCCTACTCCGGGCACCAGGACAACTGCGTTGAGGTCGCGCCCATCCTCACCTTCCGCAAGTCCTCCTACTCATCCGGCGGGGACAACTGCGTCGAGGTAGCCCAGGTCGCTCCAGCCTTCCGCAAGTCCTCCCACTCCTCCTCCCAGGAAAACTGCGTCGAGGTCGCTGACCTGCCCACCGGTGCGGCCATCCGTGACTCCAAGAACCCCGACCACGGCTTCCTGCCGATCGGGGCCGCCGAGTGGACCGCCTTCGCACAGCTGATCGCCGCCCGCCCCTCGCACCTCTGAGGTGCCCGTGTCCGCGTCCCGGCCCTGCCACGGGCTGGGACGCCGTCGGGTGTGCCTCGCGCGTCACTCCTGGCCCGGGACAAGATTCCTTGCCCCCGATGCCCGCTCGGATCACGAACGGTGGGCGTCGCCTCTGCGGGGCTGCGTCGGGCTCAGCCCCCGCCGTCGCCCCCTCCGTCCCCACCGTCTCCGCTGCTGCCCGTGCCACCGCCACCGCCGCCACCACCGCTCCCGCCGTCGGAGTCCCAGTCCAGCCACGCGTTGAGGGCGGCGAACGCCACCACCGTCCCCGAGGCGAGCAGGATCAGGGGAACGAGCGCGGAACCGTCGCCGTCCAACACCCTGCCCAGGAGCCCCCCGCCGAGGTAGGCCACGACGACCATCCCGCCGATCAGACCTGCTGTCAGGGCGAGCACGTCCTTGCCGTCCACGGGGCCTCCAGGGGGCGCGGGGACCATCACGGTACGCCTCGGAAGGAGCGGGAACGGGGGAGTGGCCCCATCCGGCCACCAGCCGAGACGCCGTTTGCCCCGCGTGTCACTCCTGGCCCGGGACGGGGGCACCTCTCTCCACCGAACCCTGGTTGATCGTGACGAACCCGCCCTCCGGCAGGCACTCTCCGGGCAGGTCGGGGACCTCGTCCAGCTCGGAGGCGTCCGTGTGGGAGCCCCCGCTGGTGAAGGAGTCACCGTCCACCAACTCACCCACCTCCGGAACGGTGACCCCGGCCTGCCCTCCCGTGTTCAGGGGCTCCACGTCGCTCGGCCAGATCGGCGTCAGCACCTCCCCGGGTTCCCCGGTCTCGGCGTCGATCGTGCGCACCAGGAGGCAACCGTGTTCCGGCACGTACTCCAGGGTCAGGACGAGGAGCATGTCCGGACCGAACGAGAGGTCGTGGACGACGACGCGGGGATCGTCGCCGACGACCGCCGTCCCGTCGCGGGGCGGGCCGCCGGGGGAGCAGGCGGTCAGAACCACCGCCGTCGCGGCGAGCAGTGAGAGCTTCCGGAATCCGGTCATGGAACCTTCCTTCGGGGGAGGGGTACGTCCGCTCACGGGCGTCCGCGTGGATGGGACGCGGCGGGTCCCCCGGCCGCTCCGGCGGTGGCCGGGTGCGGACTCCGTTTCCTCCCTGAATCGCCCATCCGGCACAATGGTGGCGTCCCCGAACCCCGACGCCGAGGAGTCAGCCATCAGCCGCCTGGTGCTATGGAACATCGACCTCACCCTCCTCGACGTGGGACAGGTGATGCGGGCCGCCTACGCCGAGGCCTTCGAGAAGGTCACGGGCGAGCCGCTGGTCTACCTGACCTCGGCCTCGGGCCGCACCGACTCCGAGATGTTCTTCGAGTTCTGCGCCCGCAACTACGTCGAGCTCGAACCCGACACCGAGGTCCTGGGCGACTTCCTCGCCGCCCTGGAGGCCTCCTTCGCCTCCCGCCACGAACAGCTCCTGGCCAAGGGCCGGGTCATGCCCGGCGCCGCCGCCTCCCTCGCCGCCGTGGCCGCGCTGCCGGACACCGTGCAGACCGTGGTGAGCGGCAGCACCCGGGCCAACGCCATCGCCAAGCTGGTGGCCTTCGGCCTGGACACCCACCTCAACCTCGCGGTGGGCGGGTTCGGCTCCGTCAACTACCCCAAGTCCAGCCTGATCCAGTCCATCAGGCTGCACGCCTCCGGTGAGGGCGGCCGGGCCTACGCCGAGGACGAGACGGTGTTCGTCACCGGCTCCGCCCCGGACGTGCGCGCGGCCCTGATCGGCGGCGCGATCCCCGTCGCGGTGCTCAACGGGTCCACGACCGAGGGGCAGCTACGGGACGCCGGAGCGCAGATCGTGCTCCCGGACCTGAGCGATCCCCGGGCCGTGATGACCGCCGTCCACCAGGCCACGACGCGGTGACCGCACCGGGCACACGGCTCCTCCGGTGTCCGCCGCAATCCAGGTCTTACAGTGCGTAACCGTGCTGTAACGGTGTTGGTCCTGTTCTCGTGCGCGAAAAGCAGTAGCCTGGGGTCGGTCCCCACTGAGTGGGGGCCGTGCAGAGGCCGGGACAACGACGTCCCGACCTCGTTTGACGCCACCTGTGCGCACAGGTACCAACCCAACCAACGCCCTCGTGGGATCCTTGCGGCCCAAGGACCTCACGAGAATTCACAAGCCAGCCACAGAAGTTCACAGGTCGCTTGACGAGCCACACACGTCACATGACCGGGTGTCCACTTCCGCGCTCGTGCGACGTTGCTCACAAAGGAGTGAGAGATCCCTATGTCCGGGCAATCCGACGTCATCCTCCAGAAGCTGCTCAAGGACGCGGCCTCCCGGTGGAGTCCGGGGGACCGACTGAGCCCCGAGGCCGCCGACGCGGTCCGCGCCTTCCTTCCCCTCTACTACCGGCACACGGACCCCGAGGAGATCAGCGGGCGCAGCCCCGAGCAGATCTGCGGGACCGCCGAGGTCCACCACGCCTTCGGAGCCGAGCGTGCGCCGGGCCGGGCCAAGGTCCGCGTCCACACGCCGACGCTCGAACGGGACGGCTGGGAACAGCAGACCAGCATCGTCGAGATCGTCACGGACAACGCGCCCTTCCTCGTCTCCTCCGTGACCATGGCCCTCAGCGACCTGGGCGCCGGAGTGCGGCTGATCATCCACCCGCAGATGACCGTCGGCCGTGACCTGTCCGGCCGCCTCATGGAGATCGACCCGGAGATCGGCGGCGAGGGCCTCCTGCCCGTCGACGAGTCGTGGATGCACATCGAGATCGACCGGCAGAGCGACCCCGAGCGCGTCAAGGAGATCACCACCCGGCTGGAGCGCGTCCTCAACGACGTCCGCTACGCCGACGAGGACTCCGCCAAGATGAGCGACCGGGTCATCCGGATCGCCGACGAGCTCTCCGCCTACCCGGACCGCCTGGTCGCCGGCGGCGTCGACCCCCGCGAGATCGGGGAGAGCGTCGACTTCCTGCGCTGGATCGCCTCGCGCCACTTCACCTTCCTCGGCTACCGCGAGTACGCCCTGGTGACCGACGAGAACGGCGACGACTCCCTGCGCCCCGAGCCCGGCAGCGGCCTGGGCATCCTGCGCATGGACCCGTCCGCCTCCACCCGGTTCTCGGCGCTGCCCCCGGAGATCCGCGGCAAGGCCCGCGAGCCCTACCTGCTGGTGCTCACCAAGGCCAACTCCCGCGCCACCGTCTACCGGCCCAAGTACCTGGACTACATCAGCGTCAAGAAGTTCGACGCCCAGGGCAACATCGTCGGGGAGCGCCGCTTCCTCGGCCTGTTCTCGTCCCAGGCCAACACCAGCAGCATCGCGCAGATCCCGATCCTGCGCCGCAAGCAGGCCGAGGTCCTGGCCCTGGCCGGGTTCGAGGCCGACAGCTACGACGGCAAGGACCTGATCGAGCTCCTGGAGACCTTCCCGCGCGAGGAACTCCTCCAGATCCCCGTGGGCGAGCTCTACAGCATCGTGCGCGGCGTGCTGCGGCTCCGCGACCGGCGCGGCACCAAGCTGTTCATGCGCCGCGACCCGTACGGCGGCCGCTACATGTCCTGCTTCGTGTACATGCCGCGTGACGAGTACAGCACCCAGGTGCGCCTCGACATCCAGAAGGTCCTGGCCGACGCCTTCCACGGCGCCACCATGGACCACAACGTGATGATCGGCGCCGCCCCGCTGGCCCGCCTCTACCTGGTGGCCCGCGCCCAGAGCGGACAGACCCTCGCGGACATCGACCAGGTCGAGCTGGAGGAGAAGGTCCGCCAGGCGGCCCGCTCCTGGGACGCCGACTTCGACGACGCGCTCGTCGACGAGTTCGGCCCCACCCGCGCCACCACGCTCAAGGAGCGCTACGGCCCCGGGCTCACCGAGGCCTACAAGATCGACAACGACCCCAGGGTCGCCGCCCGGGACATCCTCCGCATCGAGGAGCTGCTCCAGCGCACCTCCGACGAGGACCGCGAGGGCGAGTTCTCCGCCAGCCTCCACCAGCCCGAGGGCGCCGCCCCCGGGACCTGGCGCTTCCGCCTGGCCCGGATCGGTCAGCCCATCTCGCTCTCCCAGGTCCTGCCGGTCCTGGAACACCTGGGCGTGGAGGTCGTCGACGAACTGCCCTACGACATCACCGTCGGCGGGGTGGGCCGGGTCTGGATCTACGACTTCGGCCTGGGCCCGCTGGAGGCCTCCGACCTCTCCCCGGGCCGTCTCAAGGCCCTCTTCGAGGACGCCTTCGACGCCTCCTGGCGCGACCTCGGTGAGTCCGACCGGTTCAACGCCCTGGTCGTGCGCGCCGGACTCGACTGGCGTCAGCTCACCGTGCTGCGCGCCTACGCCAAGTACCTGCGCCAGACCGGATCGACCTTCACCCCCGACTACCTGGCCGACGTCCTCGTCGCCAACGTCGGGATCGCCAACCTGCTCGTGGAGCTCTTCGAGGCCCGCTTCGACCCCGACCAGCCCGACGAGGGCCGCGCCGAGCGCGGCGACGTGATCGTCGGCAAGATCGAGAGCGAGCTGGACGGTGTGGCCAGCCTGGACCACGACCGCATCCTGCGCTCGTTCCTCGCGGTCATCCAGGCCACCCTGCGCACCAACCACTACCAGGGCGGCGCCGAGGGGCGCCCCTACCTGGTGCTCAAGCTCAACCCGCAGGAGATCCCGGACCTGCCCCACCCGCGGCCCCGGTTCGAGATGTACGTGTACTCGCCGCGCGTCGAGGGCGTCCACCTGCGCTTCGGCTCCGTCGCCCGCGGCGGCCTGCGCTGGTCGGACCGGTTCGAGGACTTCCGCACGGAGATCCTCGGCCTGGTCAAGGCGCAGATGGTCAAGAACTCCGTCATCGTGCCGAGCGGCGCCAAGGGCGGGTTCGTCTGCAAGCGCCTGCCCGCCGGCGGAGGCCGCGAGGAGGTCATGGCCGAGGTCGTGTCCTGCTACAAGCAGTTCATCAGCGGTCTGCTGGACGTCACCGACAACCTGGTCGACGGCCGGGTCGTGCACCCCGAGCGCACCGTGCTGCACGACGGCGACGACTCCTACCTGGTGGTCGCCGCCGACAAGGGCACCGCGACCTTCTCCGACACCGCCAACGCGATCTCCGAGGAACGCGGCTTCTGGCTGGGCGACGCCTTCGCCAGCGGCGGCTCCGTGGGCTACGACCACAAGGCCATGGGCATCACCGCCCGGGGCGCGTGGGAGTCGGTGAAGTACAACTTCCGCGAGATGGGCGTCAACGTCCAGGAGCAGCCCTTCACCGTCGTCGGCATCGGTGACATGTCCGGTGACGTCTTCGGCAACGGCATGCTGCTGTCCCGCAAGATCAAGCTCGTGGCCGCCTTCGACCACCGGCACGTGTTCCTCGACCCGAACCCGGACCCGGCCGTCTCGTGGACCGAGCGCGAGCGCCTGTTCCGCCTGCCGCGCAGCACCTGGGAGAGCTACGACCCGTCGCTGATCTCCGAGGGCGGCGGCGTGTACCCGCGCACCGCGAAGTCCGTCCCGATCACCCCGCAGGTCCGCGAGGTCCTGGGGATCGACGAGGGCGTCACGGCGCTCACCCCGGACGAGCTCATCCGGTGCGTGCTCACCTCGCCGGTGGACCTGCTGTGGAACGGCGGGATCGGCACCTACGTCAAGGCCAGCGGCCAGACCCACGCGGACGCGGGCGACAAGGCCAACGACCAGGTGCGGGTGGACGCCACCGAGCTGCGCGTGAAGGTGGTCGGTGAGGGCGGCAACCTGGGCCTGACCCAGCCCGCCCGTATCGAGTTCGCCCGGGAGGGCGGCCGGGTCAACAGTGACTTCATCGACAACTCCGCCGGTGTGGACACCTCCGACCACGAGGTCAACATCAAGATCATGCTCGACCGCGAGGTGCGGTCCGGCGAGATGGCCAAGGCCGACCGCGACCAGCTGTTCATCGACATGACCGACGAGGTCGCGTCGCTGGTCCTGGACAACAACTACTCCCAGAACGCCGTCCTGGCGGCCGCGCGCAAGCAGACCCACGAGATGCTGCACGTCCACGGCCGCTACATGCGTCACCTGGAGCGCACCAAGGTCCTCAAGCGCAAGCAGGAGGACCTGCCCTCCGACAAGGCGATCGCCGAGCGCCGTGCCCAGGGCAAGGGGCTGACCGGCCCCGAGTTCGCCACGCTGCTCTCCTACACCAAGATCAGCCTCAAGGAGCAGATCGGGCTGTCCGACCTGGCCGACGACCCGTACCTGGCGTCGACCCTGACGGACTACTTCCCGACTCCGCTGCGGCTGGACCGCTTCGCCGCCGGTGTGCAGTCGCACCCGCTGCGCCGCGAGATCATCGTCAACCAGGTGACCAACCAGATGGTCAACCGGTCGGGCACGACCTTCGCGTTCCGCCTCAACGAGGAGCTGGGCTCCAGCGCCGCGGACATCACCCGCGCCTACCTGGTCACGCAGGAGATCCTGGGCCTGCGCCAGTACTGGGGCGAGATCGAGGAGCTGGACCACGAGATCTCCGTGGACAGCCAGCTGGTGCTGCTGCTGGAGATCCGCAAGCTGGCCGAGCGCTCCGCCCGGTGGCTGCTGCGCAACCGGACCTTCCCGTTCGACCTCGCCAGCGAGATCGGCTTCTTCGCGGAGGGCGTGGGCGAGGTGCTGCCGCAGCTCCGGGAGCTGCTGCGCGGACGCGACCTGGAGGCCTTCGAGGAGCGCCGCGACCGGTACACCTCGCTGGGCGTGCCCGAGGACCTCGCGGAGCGCGTCGCCGTGATGGTCCCGGCCTACTCCACTCTGGACCTGGTGGAGATCGCGCACCGCACCGGCCAGCCGGCCGACCGGGTCGCCAGCCTCTACTTCGAGCTGGCCGACCGGTTCAACATCAGCTGGTGGCGTGAGCGGATCATCGACCTGCCCCGGGACGACCGCTGGGGCACGATGGCGCGTTCGGCGCTGCGCGACGACCTGTACTCGGCGCACGCGGACCTCACCAACCGGGTGCTGGAGTCCGGCGGCGAGGGCTCCAACGAGGAGCTGATCGCCACCTGGGCCGAGCAGAACGAGGACTCGGTGCAGCGCGCCGGGATCACGCTCTCGGAGATCCAGGAGAACGAGCGCTTCGACCTGGCCACCCTCTCGGTGGCCCTGCGGTCGATCCGCTCGCTGGTCGACTAGCCGACCGAGCACGGAGGGGCGTCCGGACGACCGGGCGCCCCTCCGGCGTGTCCGGGCCCGTGCCCGCCCCGGGACCCGAACCGTGACGGCGGCCTCTCCGGGCGGGGTCGGCGGGCACGAGTGGGGGGCGCCCTCCCGCTGGGACCTACACTGGGTCCCGTGGCAGAACTGGACCCAGCAGAGAAAATCAAGGAACTCGCGGCGACCCTGGCGAGTGTGACCGCCGTGTTGGACCTGGAGGCGATGCAGACCCAGATCGCCGAACTGCGCGAGCAGTCCGCGGACCCCGAACTGTGGGCCGACCAGGCCAACGCGCAGAAGGTGACGCGCCAGCTCTCCAGCCTGGAGTCCATGGTCAACAAGGTCAACGGCATCGGGCAGCGCCTCGACGACCTCGGGGTGCTCTACGAGCTCGCCGAGGCCGAGGACGACCCCGACACCAGGGCCGAGGCCGACCGTGAGCTCGAACAGCTCCGCAAGGAGATCGGTGAGCTGGAGGTGCGCACGCTCCTCAACGGGCCGCACGACGAGAGCGAAGCGATCGTCACCATCAACTCCCAGGCCGGCGGCGTCGACGCGGCCGACTGGGCGCAGATGCTCCAGCGCATGTACCTGCGCTGGGCGGAGCGGCACGGCTACCCCACGGACGTCTACGAGACCTCCTACGCGGAGGAGGCGGGCATCAAGTCCACCTCGTTCGCGGTCAAGGCCCCCTTCGCCTACGGCACCCTGCGGGGCGAGCACGGCACCCACCGGCTGGTGCGCATCTCGCCGTTCGACAACCAGAACCGGCGCCAGACGTCGTTCGCGGGCGTGGACGTCGTCCCGATGGTGGAGCAGAGCGACCACATCGAGATCGACGAGACCGAGCTGCGGGTGGACGTGTACCGCTCCAGTGGTCCCGGCGGTCAGGGCGTCAACACCACCGACTCCGCCGTGCGCATCACCCACATGCCCACGGGCATCGTGGTCTCCTGCCAGAACGAGCGCTCGCAGTTGCAGAACAAGGCGACCGCGATGTCGATGCTCCAGGCCAAGCTCCTCGCCCGCAAGCGCGAGGAGGAGCAGGCCGCGCTGGACGAGATCCGCGGTGACTCGGTGAGCAGCTGGGGAACCCAGATGCGCAACTACGTCCTGCACCCGTACCAGAGCGTGAAGGACGTGCGCACCGGCGCCGAGACCGGCAACACCTCCGGCGTCCTCGACGGCGAGATCGACGCGTTCATCGACGCCGAGATCCGCTGGATGCGCAGCCGGGAGAAGAACGAGCAGAACTGACCCGTGGCGTCCCCGCCCGAGCGGCGGGGACACGCCCGGTCGCACGAGTGGAACCAGGAGGGGTGGAACCCGCCCCGTAGCCCGCCGGTGACGCGCACGACTCCGCAGTTTTACCGAAACTGCTATATGTGAACGTTATCATCGGTTGACACCTCCGATATGCTCGTGGCTGTTGTCCGATAGTGCTCTGATCTCCACAGATCTCTCGGGTGCGACAGGACCTGGACAATCCGGGCCCCTGCCCCCTCTAAACTGTCGGTGGCCATGCGGCCGGTACGATCCCGCGCGGAGCTCAGTCCGCCGGGTGCCCATACCTTCGAGAGCCTTGTGATGCGCCTGTGATCCACTTCGATAACGTCACCAAGCTGTACCCAACTCAGAAGCGCCCCGCGCTCGACGGTGTTTCCATCGACGTGGACAAGAGCGAGTTCGTCTTCCTGGTCGGCCCGTCCGGCTCCGGCAAGTCGACCTTCCTCAGGCTGGTGCTCAAGGAGGAGAAGCCCAACGAGGGACGGGTGCACGTCGCGGGCAAGGACCTCGCGCGCCTGTCCAACTGGAAGGTCCCGCACCTGCGCCGCCGCATCGGCTGCGTCTTCCAGGACTTCCGCCTGCTGCCGAACAAGAACGTCTTCGAGAACGTCGCCTTCGCCCTGGAGGTCATCGGCAAGCCCCGGCGGTTCATCAAGAAGGTCGTCCCCGAGGTCGTCGAACTCGTGGGGCTCGAAGGCAAGGCCGGGCGTATGCCCGGGGAACTCTCCGGTGGTGAGCAGCAGCGCGTGGCCATCGCCCGCGCCTTCGTCAACCGCCCGCAGATCCTGCTGGCCGACGAGCCCACCGGAAACATCGACCCGGCGACCTCCATCGGCATCATGAAGGTGCTGGACCGAATCAACCGCACGGGCACGACCGTCGTCATGGCGACGCACGACGCCGCCATCGTCGACTCGATGCGCAAGCGCGTGATCGAGCTTGAAGAGGGCTTGGTGGTGCGCGACCAGACGCGCGGCGTCTACGGCCAGGCGTACTGACCCCTGGCACGCTCGTCGCCGGGCGGTCGGCGACCGCGAGACCACCGGCACGGCGAAGCCCCGAAGGATGGACCTTTAACAGATCATGCGAGCACAATTCGTTCTCTCCGAGACGTGGATCGGCCTACGTCGCAACCTGACGATGACCATCGCGGTCATCACGACCGTGGCCATCTCCCTCGCCTTGTTCGGTGCCGGTCTGCTGGTCAACCAGCAGGTCTCCGAGATGCGCAACTACTGGGACCAGCGGATCACGCTGACCATCTACATGTGCAACGACATCTCACCGACCGCGGCCTGCCAGGAGAACGGCGCGGCGACCGAGGAGGATCGCGAGGCCCTCGAGGCGCAGCTGACGTCGCTGTCCGAGGTCGAGGACTTCCGGTACCTCACCGCCGCCGAGGCCTGGGCCGACTTCCAGGAGCGCATCGGCTCCTCCAACGAGGCCCTCGCGGAGGCCGCGCAGGAGGGTGACATCCCGGAGAACTACCGGGTGCAGCTCACCAACCCCGACAACTACGACACCGTGCGCGCGGCCGTCGACGGGGCCGCGGGTGTCGACTCCGTCTCCAACGACCAGCGCGTCCTCGAACAGTTCTTCGGGCTGCTCGACGGTCTCAAGTGGGCCGCCCTGGTGGTCGCCGGTGTGCAGCTGGCCGCCGCCGCGCTGCTGATCGGCAACACCATCCGGCTGTCGGCCTACAGCCGCCGCCGGGAGACCGGCATCATGCGCCTGGTCGGTGCCTCGAACTTCTACATCCAGCTGCCCTTCCTCCTGGAAGGCGCCATCGCCGGTCTCATCGGTGGTGTCATCGCGTCCGGGTTCATCGTGGCCACGAGGTACACGCTGCTCACCCAGATCGAGGAGTGGTTCCAGTTCGACGTGGCCCTGGGCACGGGCTCGCTGCTGTACGTCATCGGAGTCTCGATGATCCTCGGTGTGCTCCTGTGCACCGTGACCTCGTTCCTCACCCTGCGCCGCTACCTGAAGGTCTGACGGGTCACCGCCGGAATCAGGCGGGCGCCGGGTACCGGGGGGCCACACGACGTGGCCCCCCGGACGCATGAAGGGAGACAACCGTGGCCAAGGAAACCGGGCGGAAACTGATCGCCCAGAACCGCCGCGCCCGGCACGAGTACCACCTCGACGAGACCTACGAGGCGGGGCTGGTCCTGACCGGCACCGAGGTGAAGTCCCTGAGAGAGGGACGCGCCTCCCTGGTGGACGGCTTCGCGCACATCCACGACGGTGAGGTGTGGCTGGAGGCCGTGCACATTCCCGAGTACTCACAGGGCACCTGGACCAACCACTCGGCCCGCAGATCACGTAAGCTACTCCTGCACCGCGAGCAGATCTCCCGGCTGATCGGCAAGACCCGGGAGCCCGGGCGCACGCTGATCCCGCTCTCCCTGTACTTCAGTGACGGGCGGGCCAAGGTGGAGATCGCTCTGGCTCGCGGTAAGCGTGAGTACGACAAGCGCCATGCCATCGCCGAACGCGAAGCCAAGCGTGACATGGAGCGCGCGCTTCGCCGTCGGCGTTGAGCTGTCCCACATGAGGCGCCTGAAAGGAACACACAAGGTGTCCCCCCGTCCCCTCGGCCGCAGGATCGCGGCCGCCAGCAGTGGCCTGATCGTCGCCCTGAGTCTCGCGGCGTGCACGACCCACCCCAGTCCCGAGGTGGCAGTCAGGTCCTTCCTGCTCGCCTGGCAGGACGGGAACCACGCCGAGGCCGCCCGCTACACCACCGGTGACCCGGAGGAGGTCGAGCGGGCGCTGACCGACGTCCACGACCAGCTCGACCTCGCCTCCATCCGGTTCGACCTCGGCCGGATCTCCACGGAGGGCGGGTCCGCGAGCGCCGAGTTCGGTGCCACCGCGGACCTCGGCATCGGTGACCCGGTGTGGAACTACACCGGGCGGATGTCGCTGACCAACGGCCCCACCGGCTGGGTCATCGACTGGTCCCCCAGCGTCATCCACCCCGACCTCTCCGAGGGCGAGCGCCTCGCCGTCAGCTACGAGATCAAGGACCGGGGCCAGATCCTCGACCGGTCCGGCGAACCCCTGGTCTCCGCCGACAGCGTCACCGCCTTCGGCGTGCTGCCCGCCGACATGGAGGACAAGGAGGCGGGCGTCACCGAGCTCGCGGAGCTCCTCGACGAGGACCCCGACCCGCTGCTCAACCGCGTGCGCTCCGCCCCGCCCGAGCAGTTCCAGCCGCTGGTGCTCATGCGCGACGCGGACGACGCCCTCCTGAACGAGGCCCGGAGCATCACCGGCGTCGACACCCAGGAGGTCGAGGTCAACCTGTCCCCGACCGTGGCCCCGTCCGTCCTCGGAGAGGTCGCGGGCACGTCGGAGCACCGCGTCTCCTCCCGTGTCGCGGGCGCCTACCAGGCGGGCGACACCGTGGGCCTGAGCGGCCTCCAGAACATCTTCCAGCAGGAGCTGGCCGGCACCGCCACCACGCAGGTGGTCAGCCTGGGCGAGAACGGCGACCAGACCGACGTCCTGGAGTCCTGGGAGGGCGTGCTCAGCGGCGGCGTCGAGACCACCCTGGACCTGGCCACCCAGCACGCCGCCGAGAACGCGCTGGAGGCGCTGCCCGGCGACGGCTACCTCGTGGCGGTGGACACCACCAACGGCGAGGTCCTCGCGGCGGCCAACGCCTCCGGCAGCACGGCTGACGACGCCGCCTTCACCGGCTCCTACGCCCCCGGCGGCACCTTCACCATGGTGTCGGCCCTGGCGGCCCTGGAGTCCGGCGCCGCCACGGCGGACAGCGCCATGCCGTGCGGGTACCAGTCCGAGGTGGGGGACCAGGTGTTCACCAACCCCAGCAACGGCTTCCTCGCGGAGAACCCCACACTGGTCCGCAACATGACCTACATGTGCACCGTCGGCTTCGTCGACATCGCGCCCGAGGTCGGCGCCGACACGCTCACCGAGGTGTCCGCGCGGCTCGGTCTGGGTGCCGACTGGCAGCTGCCGCTGCCCGCCTCCCCGGGCACCGTGGACATCGCGGACGGCGACGCGGAACTGGCGTCGGCCATGATCGGTGACCACGGGGTCCAGGTCAGCCCGCTCTCCATGGCCCTGGCCGCCGGGGCCGTCGCGGACGGTTCCTGGCACGGCCCGACCCTCGTCCGGGAGGAGGGGCCCAGCCCGGCCAACGCCAACGAGCTGGACGAGGCCCATCTGGAGGTGGTGCGGGAGGGGCTGCGCGACGCGGTCACCCTCCGGATCCCCGAGGTGAACGTCGGTGAGGAGCAGGTGTACGGTCAGGCGGCCCGCGCCGAGCAGGACGGTACCGCGCTGCACTGGTTCGTGGGCTACCAGGGGGACGTCGCCTTCGCGGTGCTCGCCGAGATCGACCCGCAGATGAGCCAGTACCAGCAGTACGCCGTCACCTCCGCGACCAGCTTCCTCAACGGTCTGGCCACCGGTGCCGTCCCCGGGAGCGAGGGCGTTCCCGGGGCCGAGGGGCTTCCCGGCGAGGAGTCCGCGCCGCCGGAGGGCCTCGGCGTCGAGGGCGAGGCGGGAGCCGACCTCGCCGGCCAGTGAGAAACGGCCGGTGAGAACACGGATTCAGGACGCCGCCGGAGCAACCCACGGGTGCTCCGGCGGCGTCTTTCCGTGTGACTGGTGTCGCGCCAGGGGGAGCGGACCAGTGTGAGAGGCAGGACCTCGTCTCGGGGGAGGCCCTGTCGCCTTTCCAGGGCGGCCCCACCCAGGCCGACCGCCCCCGTGAGCCGCGTGGACCGCTCTGGAGTCCGCCTCACGGGGGTTTCTCCCTGCCCGGGGCAATCCCCCGCCGTCGCGGGGAATCAGCTTGGTTCCCACACCGTTCAACAGGTAGAGTGACGATCACGCGAGTGCTCGTTCACTCGCTTGTCGGCCGCCCGGAACCCTCGGGTGACAGGTGGTCTTGACAACTTCACAGGGGGTGATCGGTTTCGACTTTGGTAGCCGTTCCAGGGGAAGCGGGTCGAGGGTTGTGTTTGTGACCTCGTTAATCCTGCATTCGCGTAAATTCAAGTGCCAATTCCAAGCGCACTGAGTTCGCTCTCGCTGCCTAAGCGATAGCGACTCTGTCGGCCCGGGCTCGTCATCGGCTCGGGATCCGGCACCATTCAGATGACTCACCGCTCAGATCAGGCCACGGGGCCTGAGCGGGACATTTTCGTGGCTGGGCCCGTCAGCGATGTGTCTGTACAAGCGCTGGGGCCGAGTAGAACGACACTACAGACTGCACCCGGAGAAGCCCTGGCTCGATGCTGAAGGACGCGGGTTCGATTCCCGCCACCTCCACTTGTCTCGAAGGCGACCCTGCTCGCGCGTGAACGCGCTCGCGGGGTCGCCTTCGTCGTTTCTTCGGGGGGACGACCCCCCGGACCCCCCGATGTGCACTCGCTGGCGCTCGCGCCCAACGCGCCCCGTGGTGTGGGGGCCTCCGGCCTCCTCCCTGTGGGGCGCGTCGTCGTGTCCGGGGTGGTGCGGAAGGTGCCTGTGTGCGCCCTGGGGGTGTGCGGCCCGAGAGTGCCCGTCGTGGAGCCCGCTTCCGCCCTGGAGTCCGTATGACTACATAGGTTGTTATCCTAACTAGATTGCTCTACGGTCTAGGTAGATCAACCGACGGCGCACCGGTCCGGGCGCCCCCACGCCAGTGAAGGAGAACGGATGGACCGTCGATCGAGCTGGTTGAAGGGGGTCCTGGACCTGCTGGTCCTGGCCGGGCTCACGGAGGGCGAGAGCTACGGCTACGCCCTGGCGGCCCGGCTGGACGAGGCCGGGTTCGGCCGGATCAAGGGCGGGACCCTGTATCCGGTGCTGAACCGGCTGGAGGAGGCGGGCCTCGTCGTCGCGGAGTTCCGTGCGGCGGAGAAGGGGCCGGGGCGGCGCTACTACCACCTGACCGACCAGGGCCGCGCGGTCCTGGCCGAACAGGGCGCCGCGTGGCTGGAGTTCGACGCATCGGTGCGTGAGGTACTGAGGAAGGGCGGCATCGGATGAGCTACATGGACGAACTGGAGACCCTGCTGCGGGCCCGTGGCGTCACCGAGGAGCGGACCCGGGAGACGGTGGACGACCTCGCGGCCTTCGTCGCCGAGAGCGGTGTGGAGCCGGAGGAGGAGTTCGGTCCCGTCGCGGAGTTCGCGGACGACCTCGCGGGAGAGGACGCCGAGGCCGGGCCCGAGGCCCTGGTGTGGGGCGCGGACTCCTTCGTGGCCCAGGGGCGGATGAACGAGCTGGGCGCCCAGGGCTGGGAGATCGTCCGGCTGGACCGTCAGGGCCGGTTCGTGAGCCACCGGGACGAGCCCCCGCAGGCCTGGGAGTACCGGCAGGAGTCGGCGCTGGGCCGTGGCGAGCGGGAGCGGATGGCGCGGCGCCTGGCCCCGGAGGGCTGGGAGCCGTGCGGGCACTACCTGACCCACGCCTACTTCAAGCGGGCTCGGGCGGCCGTGGTCGGGCCGGAGGCGGTGCTGGAGGAGCGCCCCGAACCCACGGGGAGGCGCTTCTTCTGGGGCGTGCCGGGCGTGGCCGTGACCGTGTTCTTCCTGGCGGTGCTGGTGGTCTCGCTGGTCAGCCTGGGAAGGACCCTGTGGGAGGGCGACGCCGCCGACCGGGTGGCGACCCTGCTGGGCGCGGTGGTGGGCGGCGCGGTGGGTCTGGCGGCCATGCTCGTCGTGGTCTGGCTCGCCTTCAAGCTGCTGGCGAGGATCAGGAACCGCTGACCGCGCGGTCAGCGGACTTCGGTCAGTGAACCGAAGTGGTTTCGGGTGTCCCGCACGAGGGAGGCGAGCAGGGTCTCCGTGAGGGGCTTCCCCAGTTGGACCGCGCTGTCCAGGCCCTTCCACGGGGCGAAGGCGAACGACCACACGAGCTTGCTGCCGACGTCGAAGGGCAGCACGTGGTAGTCCTCCGCGAAGGCGCTGAACACGGGGAGGGTGGCCTCGGTGGCGTGGAACGACTTGCGCCGTCCGGCCTCGTCCCAGCGGAAGAACTCCTCCCGGATCCGGTAGGTGCCGAGCACGCTGGCCTCGCGGGTGGTGCCCACGCCGTAGGGCGCCTCGGAGGTGTGGAGCACCTCGGGCAGGGCCCGGCACCAGGACAGCGGCCGGGCCGAGGTGAGGCCCGCCCAGACCTCGTCGGGCGAGGCCGCGAGTTCGAGGCCCACCCGCCAGCGCATGGGCGCGGTCTCGAAGAAGGTCTCGTCGACGGGGTCGAGCCCGTAGCGGAAGGCGGTCACGGGAGGTCCTTTGCGTCCGGGGTCACCTCTGGCGAAGGTACCAAGCCCTCGGAAAACGCCTGACGGGGGCGGTACCCGTCGGCATCGCCCCCGTCGGTCGTCGCCTACTCCTTGGTGGCCCCGACGAGCCACGCCACCTTGTGGGCGGTCAGCGACACACTGCCGCTGTTGCCCAGGTGGACCCCGAACGAGGCGATGAACGCGAAGTCGTGCTCGCGGCGTTCGCAGATCACGTCCTCGACCGCGTAGACCGAGACGGGGTTGCGCACCCGCAGGCACAGGTCGGGTTCGTCCATCACCTCCGCCTGGACCTCGTAGCGGGTCAGCTCGCCTGCGAGCTTGCCGAGGTGTTCGCGTTCCTCGGAGGGCACGCGGGTCGGCTGCTGGTCGTTGGCCTGTCTCGACTGAGCCATGGTGGTTCCTTTCGTGTCAGGCACGGTGCTTTCCTCGACGCCCTGTCCGCAATTGTCGCTCAGGGTCAAGTTACTCATCCGTACCGTGCTCACGACACGCCGTTAGAACACCGAAGTGTCCGAAATCCAGCCGCCACGGTACATCACCGAGGAGACCGTGAGGTCGTCGTCCAGGACGAGGAGGTCGGCGTGGCCCCCGACCTCGATCCGGCCCGTGTCGGCCAGGCCCAGGGCGGCGGCGGGGACGGAGGAGGCCGACCGGATCGCGTCCGCCGCGGGCACGCCCAGGGCCGTCGCGTTGCGGACCGCCTGGGGGAGGACGATGGTGCTGGAGGCGATCGCCCCGTTCTCCACCAGGCGGGCCTCGCCGTCCTCGACCCGGACCCGCAGGTCGCCCAGGGTGTACTCGCCGTCGCCCAGACCGGTCGCGGACATCGCGTCGGTCACCAGCGAGACGCGCTCGGCCCCGGCCGCGTCGAACACCAGCCCGGCCGCGCCCGGGTGGACGTGCACGTTGTCCAGGATCAGCTCCACCGTCACCCGCTCGTCGCCCAGGACCGCGGCGATGGGCCCCGGGTCGCGGTGGTTCAACGGCCGCATCGCGTTGTAGACGTGCGTGGCCACGGTGGCCCCCGCGTCGATCGCGGCGAGGGTCTGCTCGTAGCTGGCCTCGGTGTGACCCACCGCCGCGACCACGTCGGAGGAGCGCGCGGCACCGATCAGGTCGAGTGCGCCCGGCAGTTCGGGCGCCACCGTGATCATGCGGACGTGGCCGCGGCCCGCCTCGACCCACGCGTCGAACTCCTTGGTGTCGGGGTCGCGCAGCAGCTCGGGGTCGTGCGCCCCGCACTTGGAGCGCGCGATGAAGGGCCCCTCCAGGTAGATTCCGGCCAGCTCGCCCTCCTCGCACAGGTCGGCCAGCGCGGAGACCTGGCGCAGCGTGTTCTCGGGTGTGGCCGCGACCAGCCCGCCGACCAGGGAGGTCACCCCGGACCGGCGGTTGAAGGCGACGATCTCCCGCACGCCCTCCGGGTCGGCCTCGGGGAACGCGTGCCCCGCCCCGCCGTGGACGTGCGTGTCGACCAGTCCGGGCGCGACCAGTCGTCCGCCGACGTCGTGCCGTTCTCCCGGGCCGGGGTCGCCCGTGCCGAGCTCGGCGACTCGACCGTTCTCGATCCGGATCCAGCCGTCGTGGGTGCGGTCGGCCGTGATGACGCGCGCGCCGGTGAGGGTGAGGGGTGTCTGGGCCATGTCTGGGCCTTCCCTGTCTCTGGGGGGTACCGCCGTGGGGCGGGGTGTCGGTTCGTGTGTCGTAAGTTACATTTCCGTGAACGCGCGGTTCGCCGGTGGTCGTGCGCCCCCTCCGGGCCGTCGCGTATCCCCAGCGGAGCAGGGTGATCCCGCTCCCTGGGACGGTTGTCCGCGAGGTGGACCGGCCCACGCGGAGCCCGACACCCCCAAGGAGGGGTGGCGGCACGCATTGACGATAGCGGCCGCCGCGCCTCATGATGGAGACATGTCCGCCGGTGAGCTGCTTGTCCAGCGCCTGCATGTCGATCTTCGACAGCAGGCGAGCGCGCTCTGTCGTAGCTAGCGCCCCGCGGGGCCCCGCCCCGCCACGGTTCTGACCCGTGCCCCCGTGCCCTTACGCAGACACCGGACGCTCATGACTCCCACCTGGGTCCCGGACCATCTCTCCCGGTCCGTGTGAGCACCCCCGACTGGACCACCGCACACGAGTCCCGGACGACGAGGTCCCACTCGGTCGAGGTCCACGAGGAACAGCGGTTCCCCTCCGGTGTCTTCCGATCACCGCCCCCCGCGTTCCTTCCGGTCGATCCGGCTCGCTCTGACCGAACCCAGGAGTTCTCCGCCATGACTCGCTTCACTGTGCTAGTCGCCGCTCCCCAGACCCACTCCTCCGTGCACACCGCCGCGCTGCGCGCCGCCGCCGAGGTCGCCACCCGCGCCGGGGTCACCTCGACTCCCGAGGTCATCGACCTGGCCGCGCTCGGCCAGGACCTGCTGGCCGAGTCCGCCGACTCGGTGACCGAGGCCCTGGAGAGGGTGAGCCGGAGCGACGTGCTCCTGGTGGCCTCGCCCCAGGTCCACGGCACCTACACGGGGCTGCTCAAGGTCTTCCTGGACCGACTGCCCGAACTCGGCCTGGGCCACACCGTCGCGGTGCCGCTGGCGGTCGTCGACGACCTGCGCAACAGCCACGGGATCGAGGAGGACCTGCGCATCCTCCTGGCCGACCTGGGCGCCTGGGTGGCCGAGCCGGGCCTCATCCTGGCCTCGGACGAGACCCACAGCCCCGAGAGCGTCGTGCGCGCCTGGGCCGACGTGGCCGCTCCCGGCCTGCGCCAGGCCGTCTCCGTCGCCGCCTAGCGAACGTCCGTGGTCCGGGTGGGGTCGGCCCCGCCCGGATCCCGTGTCCCGGTGGGGGTCGGTTCGCCGCGCAGCCGGCTGGTGTCGGCCTCGGCCTGGGCCACGTTGCCCCGGACCAGGACCACCACGACCAGGGTCAGCGCGAACCCGCCGACCCGCAGCGCCAGCGTGAGCGGGTCCTCGGGCAGCTGCTCACCGAAGAGCAGCGTGCCGACCACGACCACGAAGACGTTGCCGACCACGTTCGACACCGGCGCCGTGATGGAGGCCCGGGAGCGCTGGAGCGAGGTCTGGAAGAGCACGATCCCCACCGCCCAGCCCAGCGCGTACAGGTAGGGGAAGGGTGAGAGCAGGGCGGGCACGATCGCGGACAGGAAGCCGTTGTCGGCCAGCAGACCGCCCAGCCCCTTGCCCTGGAGCCCGGCACTGCCCTGCGCGAGCCCGGCCGCGGCGCCCATGGCGGCCGCCGACACGTACCGGCCCCGGCCGCCCACGAACCCCATCACGGCCACGCACGCCACGACGGTGACCACGCTGACGGCCACCAGCAGCGGGGTGTTCGCCGTGGTCCCGGTCTCGGCCCCGTCCACGGTCGACAGGCTGAGCAGGCCGAGGGCGACCGGCATGACGCCGAGCGCCACGTACTCGCCCCGGGTGATCCGCTCGCCCCCGACCAGGGTGACGATCAGCAGGGTGGTGGCCACACCGGCGGCGAAGGCGGGTTGGGCCACGGACACGGGGGCCAGACCCAGGGAGACGATCAGGCCCACGCTGCCCAGGGCGGCGAAGACGCATCCGAACACCCACCTCGGGTTACCCAGCAGTACCCTGGCGAGGTGGAGGGGCCGGTTGATCGAGATCGACTCGGAGCCGTGCAGCGCCCGCTGTTCCACGGTCAGGCCGATCGTGTAGACCAGCGCGGAGAGCAGCGCGACCAGGAGTCCGATCACGGTGGGGGCCTTTCGGCTCGGTGCCGCTGGACCAGGCTGGGCCAGAAGGTTGACGGCATCCATATAACCAGTTCTAGTCTTGTCTGGCGAGTGACTACCCCCTGGTGGGCTGACGAGGGGGGTCGTCGCTCCGGTGCTGAACAGGAACCTGTAGCTATCGCGGCGGCGAGAGATGGGGCACGGTGCAGGACCCGGGCGAGGACGCCATCCCCGAGCAGCGCGACCCCGACGGACGGGCGCCCCGCGCCGACGACGACGCCCCCGCCCAGGCCGGTCGGAACCGCTGGTCGTGGCGCCTTCCGTACCGGCTGACCGCCGACTACTGGCGTGACCGCGACTGGCGCGACCTCGTGGTCTGGCGCCGCCCCGGCTCCCGGTTCGAGCCGGGCCCGCTCGGCCTGCTCGGCGTCATGCTCTCGGCCATGGCCGTCACCATGCTGCTCCTCCAGACCGGTTCGGGCGGGCTCGACGGGGGGCGGGACGCCGCCGACGACGCCCCCGTTCCGGTGCCCGGACCGCCCGACGGCGAACTGCGGATCATGATGGTGGGCGACGCCGCCACCCAGGGGAGCAGCGGGGACCACACCTGGCGCTACCACCTGTGGTCCCACCTGTCCCAGCAGGACGTGGAGTTCGACTTCGTCGGCCCCAGCGACGACATGTACTCCCTCGACTCCGAGGAACCCGGCGACCTCAACTACGCCGAACCCGACTTCGACACCGACCACGCGGCGCGCTGGGGCGCCACCGCGCGGGAGCTGTCCTCCGACATCGCGCAGGTCGCCGCGGAGCACGACCCCCAGTACCTGTTGCTGCTCGCCGGGACCGAGGACATCCTCGCCGGGGGCGGGGCGGACCAGGCACTCGACGGCGTCGCGGAGACCGTCTCCACGGTGCGCGTGGTGCTGGACGACGCCCGCTTCGTGGTGGGCGAGCTCCCCGACGTGGACGGCACCGACGACGACCGCCGGATCAACGACGAGATCGCCCGCTTCAACATGGGGCTGGTCGACCTCGCCGGTCAGCTCACCTCGGCCACCTCGCCCGTGGTCGTCGCGCAGGTCGCCAGGGAGTACGCGCCGGCCTTCGACAACTGGGACGCCACCCACCCCAACGTGCGCGGGGAACTCAAGATCGCCGCCGCCTTCGCGGACGCGCTGGCCGCGCCGTTGGGTGTGGGGGACGGGTTCCCGCGCCCCCTGCCCGAGCTCTCCGCCGGTCCGCTGACCGCGCCCGAGCCCGAGTACGAGGAGACCGACGACGGGCTGCTGCTGAGCTGGAAGAACGTGCCGGGGGCCACCGACTACCGCGTGGTGCAGCGCCGGGTGGAACCGGACCCCGACGACGCCGGGGTGATCCCCGCCGACGTCGAGAGCGCCGATGACGACCGGTTCGTGTTGGTCGGATCGCTCTTCAGCGGTGCCCGGTACGAGTTCGTCGTGCGTCCGCTCAAGGGCCGCGACGAGGGCACCGAGTCCGAACCCCTCCAGCTGGTGTGGGACGACGACCCCCCGCCCGCACCCTCCTGGGTCCGCGTGCACGACGGCGGGTCCCTCGTGACGTGGGAGGACGTGGCCGAGGCCGGGCACTACGAGGTGTGGCTCCGGCAGCTGGAGTGCGTTCCGGACCGGCGGGCCGCCACCGGTGACCGCCGCGTGTTCACCACCCCGCGCGACCTGACCGGCCCCCGTCCGGGGAACCCGGCCACCGACGACCAGGAGGTCCCCGGCGGCACGGAACCGGGGGTCGAGGAGCCGGGCCCGACCCCCACCCTGCGCCCGGAACCGCCCCGTGTCGACCCCGAACCCGCCCCCGAACCCTCCGTCCCGGCGGCCCCCGCACCCCGCGAGTCCTGCGCTCCCCTCGACGGGCGGGGTCCCGGATCCGGCGACGGCTGGCGCTCCCTCGGCTCCGTCGGTGAGAGGCCGCGCTGGGCGGCGTCGGTGTCCGGTCCCCACGAGATCGTGGTCCGCAGCCACCGGGACCACGTGGAGGGCGGCTACTC
Source organism: Nocardiopsis sp. NPDC058789 (assembly GCF_042745575.1). NCBI lineage: Bacteria > Bacillati > Actinomycetota > Actinomycetes > Streptosporangiales > Nocardiopsidaceae > Nocardiopsis > Nocardiopsis sp. NPDC058789. Next base: position 97,939 of record NZ_JBHYOW010000015.1, on the reverse strand, counting down.
CGGCAGCGTCGTCCTCTCGGAGCACTGATGCGGACCGCTGCGCGTGTGGCGGTCGGAGCGCTGCCCTGGCTGGTGGGCCTGCTCGCCGGGGCGCTCGCGCTGGGGCCCGCCCTCGGCCCGGGGTACGTGCTCCGGTACGACATGCTCTTCGTCCCCGGACTCTCGCTGCCCACGGTGCTGGCGGGCGCGGACGGCTTCCCGAGGGCGATCCCGAGCGACGCTGTGGTCGCCGCCCTCTCCCTCGTGCTTCCCGGGGACGCGGTGCAGACGCTGGCCCTGCTGGCGGTGTTCATGGTCGGGGGCGCGGGCGCCTTCCGGCTCCTGGTCCGCCTGGCGCCCGGGGCGTCCGCCGGTGGCGGGCGCGTGCTGGGCGCCGGGGCCGCCGGTGTCCTGTACGTGTGGAACCCGTTCGTGGCGGAGCGGCTGCTGCTGGGGCAGTGGGCGGTGCTCCTGGGGTACGCGGGTCTGCCGTGGGTCCTGTGGGCGGTGGTGCGGTTGGCGTCGGACCGGACGGGGCTGGCCGGGGTGGTCCGCGCACTGGTCCCGGCGGCCGTCGGGGGGTTCTCCTCGGTGGTGCTGAGCGCGCTCACCGCCGGTCCCCAGGCTCTGGTCGGCCCGCGCCGTCTGCGGAACGCGGGCCTGTTCGCCCTGGCTCTGGTCCTGGTGTCGCTGCCGTGGCTGCTGCCGTCCCTGACCAGCGGCGCCGCGACGGACCCCGCGGGGGTGGAGGCCTTCGCGGCGCGCTCGGACACGCCCTTCGGCACGGTGGGGTCGCTGCTCCTGCTGGGCGGGGTGTGGAACGCGGGGGCGGTGCCGCCCGGCTACGGCGAACCGGTGACCGCCACGGCCCGGGCGCTGGTGTGCGCGCTCTCCCTGGCGGGCTGGGTCTGGTGGCTGTGGCGGGCCCGCCCGGTGGTGGGGGTCGGGCTGTCGGTGTCGGCGGCGGTCGGGTTCGGGATCGCGCTCCTCGGGGTCTCCGCTCCGGGCCGGGAGTTCCTGGCCGCGCTGATCGGACTGTGGCCCGGGTTCGGTCCGCTCCGTGACGGCCAGCTGTACCTGGCGCCGCTCTCCCTGGTGCAGGCGCTGGGAGCGGGCGCCGTGGTGCTGTGGCTGCTGCGTGTCCTGCCCGCCCATGAGGGGGCGGGCCGGGATCGAGCGGGGGCCACCGGGGAGGGGGAACGCCCCGGGGGCTCCCCGGTCCCGTTGTGGCGGGTGGTGACGGCGGTACTGGTGGTGCTGGCGCCCGTGGTGGTGTTGCCAGGACTGCTGTGGGGGGCCGGGGGACGGCTGACACCGGTGGAGTATCCGAGGGAGTGGGTGGCGGCCCAGGAGGTGGTGGCGGCCGACGACCGCCCGGGGGCGGTGCTGGTCCTGCCCTGGAGCGCCTACCGGGGACCGGAGTGGTCGGGTACGCCCGTGGTCGTGCTCGACCCGGCGACGAAGCTGTTCGACCGCCGCACGATCTGGAATGACGACCTCAGCGTCGGCACGGCCGACGGGGGCCGGGTCGTGGTGACCGGCGAGGACGCCCGAGCCCGGGAGGTCGCGCGCCTGCTCGAACCCGATCCCGCGACCGGCCTGCCCGGGGAGCGGTGGCGCTCCGATCCCGACGCCCTGGCGGAGCTCCTCGGTGCCCTCGGGGTCCGCTTCGTGGTCGTCTCGGCGCCGGTCGAGAACCGGTTCTGGTCTGGGGCGGAGTTCCTTTCCCCGGTGGTCGAAGGTGCCGATCTGGCTCTTCTGGAAGTGGATGACCAGCACATCAATGCGGACAAAGACCCGCGATCGGGGTTGGAAGTTACCAGTGGGTTAGTTACAGTTGGGGCAATCATCTGGTCTATGGCTAGATCAGGTTCTAGTCTCGGGTTCCAGCGTCCCCAACCAAGAACGGAGCGGGGCGCGCGGAAGGAGATCCCCAAGTGATCAAGGTAATCGCCGCCTGCGTGATCGGCGCGGCTCTGGCGGGGGGTGCCACCGTGGTGGCCACCAACCTCGCCACCGAGTCCACGGCGACCGCGGAACCGGTGAACGAAACCCTCTACAACTACGGCGACCGCTAGACGTCCGTACTTGCCGAGGCAGGCGGGCGCCCCGCCGCCAGTGGGGCGCCCGCCCCGCCCCCACGGTCGCACCCCTCGTGACCGACCATCCCCAATGACGCCCGGTCGACGGGCCCCTTCGGCGTGCGCTCGACGCTTCCCCCGAGTGCTCGCCCAGCGTGCGCACGCGTGTTCTCCGAGTGCGCGCCAGGGTCCGCCGGGCACCGCGCGGAAGGAGAGCGTGTGGTCTTCCAGAAGGTCCCAGCCCGGGTGGAGCCCGACCTCCCCACGGTCACCCCCGCCCAGGCCACCGTTCCCTCCCCGGCCGTGGCCCCCGAGTCCGCCACGACCTCCGCGCGGGTCGAACCCGACGACCCCGGGACCGACCCCGGCCCCCGCCTCGACGGCGTCCGGATCGTCATGATCAACTGGCGCGACCCCTGGCAGTCCACCGCCGGCGGCGCCGAGGAGTACGCCTGGCGGATCAGCCGCCACCTGGCCGAACGCGGCGCCATCGTCACCTTCCTGACCAGCCGCGAACCCCACCAGGCCCGGGTCGAGACCAAGGACGGCATCGTTATCCGTCGCATGGGCGGCCGGTTCACCGTCTACCCGCGCGTCATGGCCTGGCTCGCCCTGTGGAGACGCGAGTACCACCTCGCCTTCGACTGCATGAACGGCGTCCCGTTCTTCTCCCGGCTGGTCCTGCGCCGCCGCACCAGGGTGGTCAGCGTGGTCCACCACGTCCACGACCTCCAGTTCAACGCCTACTTCCCGGCGCCGCTGGCCTGGCTGGGGCGGTTCCTGGAGTCGGCCGTGGCCTCCCGCGTCTACCGGAACTGCACCACCGTCACCGTCTCCGAGTCCTCCCGCGCCGCCATGCGCGACAAGCTCGGCTGGCGGGCGCCCATCGAGATCGTCCACAACGGCGGCCTGCCCGCGGCCCCGCCCGGAACGGACACCGCCCCGCCCCCGCTCACCGCCGACACCGCCCCCGCGCTCGTCAGCCTGGGCCGCCTCGTCGTGCAGAAGCGGGTCTCCCGCGTCGTCGACCTCGTGCGCGCGCTCGACGGCGCCCACCCCGGCCTGCGCGTCCACATCATCGGCAGGGGGCCCGAGGGCGAACACCTCGCGACGCAGGTGGCGCGGGACGGCCTCCAGGAGCGCGTGGACCTGCACGGATTCCTCTCCGAGGAGGACAAGGACACCGTCCTGGCCTCCTGCCACCTGCACGTGACCGCCTCCGAGTTCGAGGGGTGGGGCCTCACCGTCATCGAGGCCGCACGGCTCGGCGTGCCCACCGTGGCCTACGATGTGGACGGACTTCGCGATTCGGTCCGCGACGGCGAGACCGGATGGCTCGTCCGCGAGGGCCAGACCCTCCAGGACGTCGTCTCCCGTGCCCTGGCGGAACTGTCCGACCCCCGGCGCTCCGAGGAGGTGCGGCGGGCCTGCCGCGCCTGGGCGTCCCGGTTCACCTGGGAGGCCAGCGGGGCCCGCATGACCCGCCTGGTCGCCGCCGAACTCGGTCTGGACGCCCCCGCCCGCACCGCCCCCGGCACCCCCGACCCCACAGCAGGCAAGAAAGCGAAGATGTGACTTCGGCGGAATCCACCGCCAGGCGCGAACCGGAGGATTCCAGAACACCGACCGCCCCGGGCGGAGTGGACGAGCGGCTGCTGGCGCGGCTCAAGGTCCTCGCGGTGTGTCTGCTCCTGGGAGCACTGGCTGCGAGCATCGACCCCGGCAGGATCGTCAGCGACACCAAGATCGACCTGACGGTCAACCCCCTGGGGTTCATGGAGCGCGCCCTGCACCTGTGGGACGCCGCGTACTTCGGCCAGCTCCAGAACCAGGCCTACGGGTACTTCTTCCCCAACGGCCCCTTCCACCTGCTGTTCGACGTGCTCGGCATGCCCGAGTGGCTCATCCAGCGCCTGTGGATGGCCGTGCTGCTCATCGCCGCGTTCGTGGGGGTGTACAAGGTCGCGGAGGCCCTGGGCCTGGGCACCGTCAACACCCGCATCATCGCCGGTGTGGCCTACGCGCTCGCCCCGCGCGTGCTCACCCTGCTCTCGTACAACTCGGCCGAGCTCCAGCCCATGCTGCTCATGCCGTGGATCCTGCTGCCGCTCGTCCTGGGCGCCCGGCACGGCTACCCGCCCGCGCGCATGGCGCTGCTCTCCGGGCTGGCCTTCCTCCTGTGCGGCGGCACCAACGCCGCCTCCGAACTGGCGGTCCTGGTCGTCCCCGGCCTCTACCTGCTGACCCGGGCGGGCGGGCCGCGCAAGTGGCGGCTGATCCTGTGGTGGTCGGGCGCGCTCGTCCTCGCGTCGTTCTGGTACATAGTCCCGCTGCTCATCATGTCGCGGTACGTGTACTCGTTCATGCCCTACACGGAGGACGCCGCCGTCACCACGGGGATCACGTCCCTGTTCAACGCCCTGCGCGGCACCTCCAACTGGATGGGCTTCCTGCCCGACATGGGCAACACCGCCCTGCCCTCGGGCGCGGAGCTCTCCCTGACCCCCTGGCTGGTCGCGGTCACCGCGCTGGTCGCCGGGCTGGGCCTGGCGGGGCTGATCAACCGGCGCACGCCCGAACGCCTCTTCCTCATCAGCTGCCTGCTGGTGGGCACCGCGATCGTCGTCGCCGGGTACACCGGTGCCCTCACCGGCCCCTTCGCTCCGACCATGCGCGAGCTGTTCGACGGCGCCCTCGCGCCCTTCCGCAACGTCCACAAGTTCGACGCGCTCATCCGCCTGCCGATCGTCCTGGGCCTCGCCCACCTGCCGGTCGTGGTCGCCCGCGACTGGGCCGATCGTCGTGGCGTCGGCGACCCCGGGGCCGTCGCCCGGGTCCGCAGGACCGTGGCCGGGGCCAGCGCCGCCGTCTTCCTCGTCACGCTCGCCCCCATCGCGACCGTCGGCATCGCCCCCAAAGGCGGGTTCGAGGAGATCCCGGACTACTGGTACGAGGCCGTGGAGTGGCTGGAGGACCGGGGCGACGAGCGCGGCATGACCATGGCGCTGCCCGGGTCCGCGCGCGGTGAGTACGAGTGGGGCCGCCCGCTCGACGAACCCGTGCAGCCGCTGCTCTCCGGTGCCTGGACCAACCACCAGATCATCCCGTGGGGCTCCTCCGGCATCTCGCGGATCAACCACGAGATCGACCAGCGGGTCTCCTCGGGGCGGGGGTCCGAGGGGCTCGCGGACACCTTCGCCCGGCTGGGCGTCACCCACCTGATCGTCCGCAACGACCTCCAGCGGGTGGGAAACAACGGCGGCTGGCCCGCCCGTGTCCACCAGTCGCTCCAGAACTCCCCGGGCATCAGTGAGGCCGCCGAGTTCGGGCCGGTGATCGGCTCGGTCGACCACTCGTCCGCCTCCCAGTGGTTCGACCAGCCGTACCCGTCCCTCACCGTCTACGAGGTGGAGGACGCCGCGCCCACGGTCGGCACCGTGCCTTCGGGCGACGCGCTCAGGGTCACCGGCGGCCCGGAGTCCGTCCTCCACCTGGCCGAGCAGGGCATGGTCAACGACGACCGCCCGATCCTGATCGGGGACGACCCCGGCGCGGACGCCGTCGCCGCCGAGGACACGATCGTCACCGACACCGTCCGGCGCCGCGAGGTCGTCTACTCCGACGTGCGCCGCAACGTCTCCGCCACCCTGACCGAGGACCAGGAGCTGGAGCGCGACGTCCCCGCGCCCGACATCATGGACCCCGCCTGGGAGGAGTACGTCTCCCACGCCGAGGACCTGGGCGTGGCCGGGGTGACCGCGTCGAGCTCCGAGGCCGGGGTGGAGTCCCGGGCCAGCGACCGCGACCCGGGGCACGCCCCCCACGCGGCCCTGGACGCCGACCTCGGCACCGCCTGGCGCTCCAGCGCGTTCGCGGGAGCCATCGGCCAGTGGATCGAGGTCGAGTTCGAGGAGCCCCGGGACCTCAGCGGTCTGAGCGTGGCCTTCGAGCAGCTGTCCGGAGAGCCGCCGCCCTCGCGGGTCACCCTCGTCACCGACGAGGGGCGCACCGAGGCGGCCGTGGCCGCCACCGACGAGCCCCAGGAGCTGGCCGCCCCGCCGGGACCCACCACCACGCTGCGGGTGCGGATCGACGAACTGGCCTGGGAACCGGAGTACCGCTTCGGCACCCGGGTCGGGATCTCCATGATCTCCCTGCCCGGTCTGGAGGCCACCCGCACCCTGCGGGTGCCCGGGCCCGCCGACGCCGGATCCCACCTCTTCACCGGGTCGACGGGCACCGCCCCCGGCTGCATGGAGGGGTCGCACGTGTGGGTGTGCAACCCGCGCCTGGAGGTGAGCGGTGAGGACTCCAGCAGGCTCGACCGCACCTTCGAACTCTCCGAGGAGGCCGCGGCCGGACCGCACTCCATCTCCGGCGAAGTGGTGCTCACCGACCCCCGGGAGGCGGAGAACGCCGCCAACCGCGCCGACGGGTACCCCCGGGTGACCGGCTCCTCCACGGCCGTCGGCCACCCCGCCGCCATGGGCCGGGGCGCGCTCGACGACGACGAGACCACCGTCTGGTACCCCGACCCGGAGGAGAAGGCCCCCTGGCTCGACGTCGAGCTGGGCGAGCCGACCTCGATCGACCACATGAGGGTCGAGTTTCCCCGCGCCGACAGCGTGATGCGGCCGATCCGCGTCACCGTGGAGGGAGGCGGCACCGTCCGTGAGGGATGGCTGGACGGCAGCGGTCGCGTCGACTTCGCGGAACTGACCGCCTCGTCCCTCCGGGTGACCTTCGAGCGCCCCGAGGGGCAGGCCCTGGAGATCGGCACGGTCGACCTCCCCGGGGTCCCCGCCGTGGACCCGCTCCCCGAAGGCGACGCGTCCACCACCTGCGGTCTGGGCCCGACCCTGCGCGTCAACGACCGGCGCGTGGAGACGAGGATCAGCGACGGCACCCTCGCGGACCAGCTCACCGGACGTCCGTTGCGCTACGAGACGTGCACCGACCTCGACCTCACCGAGGGCGAGAACCGGATCGTGGTCGACCCGGGCAACCGCTACCAGGTGCGCTCGGCACTCGTCGGGACCGGAGACGGCCCCGGCACCGCCGGAGGGACGCCCGAGGTCCGCATGGCCGAGGTCGACACCGTGCACTCCTGGGGGCCGGGGGAGCGCCGCTTCGACGTGGACGTCGACGAGGACAGCCTCCTGGTGGTCAACGAGAACTTCAACGAGGGCTGGGAGGCCCGGATCGACGGCGGCGACGGTCCGCTCGAACCGGTGCGGCTGGAGGGCTGGAAACAGGCCTGGGTGCTTCCCGAGGCGAGCTCGGGCACCGTCACCCTCACCTACACCCCCGACGCCGTGTACCACCGTGTGCTGGTGGCGGGCGGGGCCCTGGCCGCCCTTCTCGTCGTGCTGGCGCTGTGGCCGCGCCGCTGGCTGCCGGGCGGGAGGCGGCTCACGGCCGAGCCCCCGCGCGGTGCGCGCGCCCTGCCCGGCACCGGTCCCGGATGGCTGCCCCGGCGCGTGGTGCTGCCGCTGGGCCTGGCCTACGGGGTGTGGATCGCGGGCTGGGCCGGTGCGGCCGCGGTCGGCGTGATCCTGCTGACCCTGTGGTGGCTGGCCCGTCGGGCCCCCAGGCGACTGCGCCACGCGAAGCCCGGGCGACCGTCCCTGGGCGGCCGGGCCCTGCCCCACCTGGCGGGTCCGTGGGTGGTCACGGTGTCGTTGGCCCTAGCCGGACTGGCCATGGCCTCGGGGACCCACCTCGTGGTGAACATGCCCTTCCACGACATCACCGAGACCCTCGGCACGGCGCTGCGCGGCTGGGTACCGCAGGTCCTGTGCCTGCCCGCGATGGCCCGTCTCGTCCTCGCACTGGGACAGCGCGGAGCCGAGCACGATCCCCCCTCGGGCACCCCGGAGGAGGGCGCCGAGGGGGCCACGGCCGACGCCGACGGCGAGCGCCGGGAGACCGCACCGTCCGAGAACGGATCCGGGCCGAGCCACGGAACCGTACGCCTGCCCGAGGCCGGTCACGACGTCGAGGAGGTGCGCGGGTGAGGATCCCGACGCGGACGGCCCAGGAGCCTGGACGGAGCCTGCCCCGGGGCACGGTCCTGGTGGCGGCCGGTGCGTTCCTGCTGACCCTGGCCCTGCTCCTGCCGCTGTACGTGCACGACCGGGTCGCCCCGCACCCGGCCGACGCCTCCCTCGGCCTGCGCATGGTCGACGACGACGCCCGTTTCCTGGACACCGCGACCTGGACCCTGGCGGAGGGGGTCGACCTCGAACGGGACACCCGGGTGGAGGCCTCCGCGCACGGCGCCGACTGGTCGGCCTGGGAGATGACGGTGAACACCACCTCCTCGGAGCGGGTGCTCGACCACTGGAGCCGTCGGGTGATCGTGGACCGGGAGACCGGCCGGGCCGTGAACTGCTGCGGTGAGCACGTCGACGGAGACCGCGCGGTGCGCCAGGCCGGGCTGGTCCTGTACTGGCCGCCGGGGGCGCCCGAAGGGGACCACTCCTTCTACGACGCCGAGGTGCGCTCGGCGCCCTCGGTCGTGTTCGAGGAGGACGACGAGGTCGCCGGGGTGGCGGTGCGCCGCTACACACAGACCGTGGACGCCACCCAGGTCCCCGACTCCGCGCGGGACGTACCGGCCGCGTTGTTCGACCCAGACGCCGAGGGCACGGTCAGCGTGAACCGGTGGCTCACGGCGGAGCGGACCTTCTGGGTCGAGCCGACCACCGGCATCCTGGTGAACCTGGAGGAGAGCAGGTCCGAGACCCTGCGCCCGCAGAACGGCTCGGGCGAGGTGGAACTGCTCGACGCCGAGCTGGCGCTGGCGGAGGGACAGGTCTCCGGGTACGCCGAGCAGGCCCGGGTGCGGTCGCTGCTGCTGCGCGGACTCGACCTCTGGGCCCCCTGGACCCTGGGCCCGGTCGGTGCGGTCGCGGTCCTGGCCGGGCTGCTCGGTGCCTGGCGTGCCCGGCCCCCCGAGCAACCGGGGGAGCGTGCGCGGGAGGACGCCGGAACCGCCTGACCGCGCGGGGGACCGTGGGCGGATCGCATAGGATCGCGGCCATGTGCGGTCGCTATGCCCAGTCCAGGAACGTGCACCAACTCCAGCTGGCCTTCTCCCTCCCCGAGGAGGCAGTGGGCGCCGCGGGGGACCCACGCGCCTGGCCCCCTCTGGAGGAGCTCGACCCGGACTACAACGTCGCGCCGGGCAGCCCGGTGTACGCCGTGCTCGGGCCCCCGCCCCAGGGCCACCCCACCGGCGAACCCGGGCCGCGCTCCCTGCACACCATGCGCTGGGGCCTCGTGCCCTCCTGGGCCAAGGACCGCAACGTCGGCTACCGGATGATCAACGCCCGTGGCGAGACCGTCGCGGACAAGCCCGCCTTCCGGGTCGCCTACCGGCGCCGCCGCTGCCTCATCCCCGCCGACGCCTACTACGAGTGGCAGCTGCTCAACAGGGACGGCACCGCCGAGGCCAGCACGTCGCCCGTCACCGACCCCCAGCACCGGAAGCGCAAGGCGAAGGCGGCCAAGAAGCCCTTCTCCGTCCACTACCCGGGGGACGAGCCGCTCGCCATGGCCGGGATCTTCGAGCGCTGGCGCGACCCCGAGGTCGACGACCAGAACGACCCCGCCGCCTGGGTGTGGACCTGCGCCGTCATCACCACCGAGGCCGCGCCCGAACTCGCTCACATCCACGAACGCATGCCCGTCGTGGTGCCGCGCGAGGACTGGGCCGTCTGGCTCGATCCCACCACGGGCGCCGACGAGCTCGCCGACCTGCTGGACCGGACCCCGGTGGACCGGTTCGCGGTGGACGAGGTCTCCACCGACGTCAACAGCGTCAGGAACAACCGCCCCGACCTGCTGGAACCGGTGGAGGACGCCGTCCCCGCCGAACCGGAGACACTTTTCTGACCCGGGCGAGGCTGGACAGGCCCGGGGACGGCCTGTGTATGGTGTGCGAGGCCACGGGGGAGTGCTTCCCCCGGCCCGGGACACCGTGATCGAGATGTCCCGGCACGTTCGACGTGCGCACATGTGAATACGCAACGCGGGAGCTCGCGCCATGGCGGGCTGAGAGGGCGACTCAAGGGTGTCGCCGACCGCAGAACCTGTTCGGGTAATTCCGACGTAGGGAGGCATGCCATGACGGCTATCGACGGTCGTGACGTTTCCACCACCGACGAGCACCGGGTGACCACGGGTCCCATCATGGGATCTCGTAAGGTCCACGAGGAGATCACCACCCCCGGGGGCACGACCCTCCGCGTCCCGCGCCGCCGGGTGGATCTCAGCAACGGCAGCCACTTCGATCTGTACGACACCTCCGGCCCGTACACCGACGACTCCGCACACATCGACGTCCACCGGGGACTCCCGCGCACCCGCGCGTCCTGGGCACCGGCCCCCGTCGACGGCGCGGTCACCCAGCTGGCCCACGCCCGGGCCGGGACCATCACCCCCGAGATGCGTTTCGTGGCCGCCCGCGAGGGGGCCGACCCCGAGTTCGTCCGCGACGAGGTCGCGATCGGCCGCGCGGTCATCCCGGTCAACCGCAACCACCCCGAGTCCGAACCCACCATCATCGGCAAGAACTTCCTCGTGAAGATCAACGCCAACATCGGCAACTCCGCCGTCACCTCCTCGGTGCCCGAGGAGGTCGAGAAGATGGTGTGGGCGACCCGCTGGGGCGCCGACACCGTGATGGACCTGTCCACCGGCAAGCGCATCCACGAGACCCGCGAACGCATCATCCGCAACGCGCCGGTGCCCATCGGCACCGTCCCGATCTACCAGGCTCTGGAGAAGGTCGACGGCGACCCCACCAAGCTGAGCTGGGAGATCTACCGCGAGACCGTCATCGAGCAGGCCGAACAGGGCGTGGACTACATGACCGTCCACGCGGGCGTCCTGCTCCGGTACGTCCCGCTGGCCGCCCGCCGGGTGACCGGCATCGTCTCGCGCGGCGGCTCCATCATGGCCGCCTGGTGCCTGGCCCACCACCGGGAGAGCTTCCTCTACACGCACTTCGAGGAGCTCTGCGAGATCCTCCGCCGCTACGACGTCACCTTCTCCCTCGGTGACGGCCTGCGCCCCGGCTCCATCGCGGACGCCAACGACGAGGCCCAGTTCGCCGAACTGCGGACCCTCGGGGAGCTCACCCACATCGCCCGCTCGCACGACGTGCAGGTGATGATCGAGGGCCCCGGCCACGTGCCGATGGACAAGATCAAGGAGAACGTGCGCCTGGAGGAGGAGCTGTGCGGCGAGGCGCCGTTCTACACGCTCGGCCCCCTGGCCACGGACGTCGCTCCGGGCTACGACCACATCACCTCCGCGATCGGCGCCGCGCAGATCGGCTGGCACGGCACCGCGATGCTCTGCTACGTGACCCCCAAGGAGCACCTGGGGCTGCCCAACCGCGACGACGTCAAGACCGGCGTCATCACCTACAAGCTCGCCGCCCACGCCGCCGACGTCGCCAAGGGCCACGCCCGCGCCCAGGAGTGGGACGACGAGCTGTCCAGGGCGCGCTTCGAGTTCCGGTGGCAGGACCAGTTCCACCTGTCGCTGGACCCGGAGACCGCGCAGGCCTTCCACGACGAGACCCTGCCCGCCGAACCCGCCAAGACCGCGCACTTCTGCTCCATGTGCGGACCCAAGTTCTGCTCGATGAAGATCTCCCAGGACGTGCGCAGGTACGCCGAGGAGCACGGCCTGGACACCGTCGAGGCGATCGAGAGGGGCATGGCCGACAAGTCCGCCGAGTTCGCCGAGGGCGGCAACCGCGTCTACCTCCCGCTCGCCGACTAGTCGACGGGCGTGACGGGCCCGTCGCTCCGCAGGGGGCGGCGGGCCCTATGCGGGCTTGTGGGCACTGGCGACCAGGTGGACGCCGACGTAGTCGTCGGAGTCGGCGGCCCGCAGCTCCATCTCCACCAGCCGTGCCATGGAACGGGGATCACGGGCCAGCATCAGCTCCACGGTGGAGGCCGACAGCACCGTGCGCGGCTTGATCCACTCCAGCTCCAGACCGGCCTCGGTGACCATCTCCGTCAGTTGCTCCGCGGTGAAGCAGCGGGTGATCGAACCGTCCGGCCAGGGCACCAGGAGCACGTCCGCGCTGGGGGCGTGGCTCAGCTCCGGCCAGGCGTCCTGCTCGGCCAGCAGCGCCATGCCCAGGACCACGGAGTCGACGCAGACCAGCACCCGGCCGCCGGGGCGCAGCACCCGGGCCACCTCGGACATCGACGACTCGGTGGCCAGCTGCCGGGAGAACACCCGGTTGTCCGCGATGACCCCGTCGAAGGACTCGGGGCTGAAGGCGCGCAGGAAGGCGGAGTCACCGACCACGTGCCGGAGCCGACCGCGCGGCGTGGGGGGCGGTACCACGGCGCGACCGTTGACCAGGGTGAGCGGACGGCGCATGGCCATGTCCACCGAGGGCAGCAGGGTGACGACGTCGTGTCCGGCGGCCACGGCGCGCGGAGTGCCCTGGAAGTCGGGGCTGGACAGGTCGAGGAGCCGGGCGGGCCGCTCGGGCAGCCAGCGGCTGATCTGCGCCTCCGCGACCGCCCAGTAGAAACGCCAGTAGTCCGAGAGCCGGTCCGTGGTGGCGAACTGGGCGGCGGGCGATCGGGGGCGGTCGGAGGCCGGAGTCGAGGACGGTCGCACGTGCACTCCTCTCCCATCCTTCAGTGAGTCCTACCCGCACTCTGCCATGCCTCACCTTCACCGACGCGGTCAAACCACAAACTTCGGATCCGGGACCCCGTCCCGCTCCCAGGGCGGAATCAGCTCGCGGAGGTCGTTGTTGTCACCAGCACCGTCCGGGACGTGGTTCCGGAGCGGGAACTCGGGAGCAGGGAAGGGGTTGGATCAGGAGCATGCCGACCGCTGGTGCGTGCCTGGAGCGCGGGGAAACGGCGTTGGCGCCACGCGGCGTCGACGCGCAGGTCGGGGGTGTGGGAACGTATCGTTGGGATACGGACACCCCACCAGGGACCAGCGCGAGGAGGCCGAAGGGCTTGGACCAGAGCCAGGAGACAGCCGGGGAACGGGACGAGCGGTTCGAGAGGGACGTGCTTCCCTTCCTCGACCAGCTCTACTCGGCGGCGCTGCGCATGACACGCAACCCCTCGGACGCCGAGGACCTGGTGCAGGAGACCTTCGCCAAGGCGTTCGGTTCCTTCCACCAGTTCAAGGAGGGGACCAACCTCAAGGCGTGGCTGTACCGCATCCTCACGAACACCTTCATCAACTCCTACCGCAAGAAGCAGCGGGAGCCGAAGCAGGCCGGGACCGAGGACGTCGAGGACTGGCAGCTCGCCCAGGCCGCCTCGCACACGGCGGCGGGGCTGAAGTCCGCCGAGGCCGAGGCGCTCGAACACCTCCCCGACAGCGACGTCAAGCGCGCCCTCCAGGAGCTTCCCGAGGACTTCCGGATCGCGGTGTACCTCGCGGACGTCGAGGGCTTCGCGTACAAGGAGGTCGCCGAGATCATGGGCACCCCCATCGGGACGGTCATGTCCCGGCTGCACAGAGGGCGGCGCCAGCTGCGTTCCCACCTCGAGGAGTACGCGGTGGACCGTGGCTTCCTCGCCGCGACCAGAGCCGCGGAGGCGTCGGCCGTCGCGTCGGGGTCGGCGGCGGGGGGTCGAGCACAGGTGAGCGGGTCGGATCGAGGAGATCGGCAATGAGCGGCGGTCACGACAAGTCGGAGACGGACACCCCGTGCAGCGAGGTGCTCGACAAGCTGTACACCTACCTTGACGGTGAGCTGGCGGAGAGCGACTGCCCCGAGGTCAGGGCGCACCTGGACGGGTGCAGCCCCTGCCTGGACGAGTACGGTCTGGAAGAGGCCGTGAAGAAGCTCGTCGCCAAGCACTGCGGTTGCGATCCGGTCCCGCTGGACCTGCGTGACAAGGTCCTCGGGCGGCTCGCGGAGGCGCGCAACGAGCAGCTGGCCCGTGAGGCGAGGGCGGACTCCCCCGGGGCGCCCGCCTGACACCGGTCCGATCCGTCGGCGGCCCCGGGCCGCCCGGGACGAGGGTGGCGAAAGCTGGAATTCCAGCTTTCGCCACTTTTTGTGTATCCAGGGATGCTTGTTGTGTTCTGATGCGTTCTGGGCTATTTGTGTGCTTTTGTAGAAAGAGTTCGCCGCATCCCCCTGAACTCGGGGGGTTTTGGTCACAGGGGTGCCGAGTTGGCGGTTCCTGAGGGGTTCGACACGCCCGATGCCTGGAATCGGTTTTCGGTCGTGACCGAGTCGGAATGAATTTCCTTGAACTTGTGAGAGACCGTTTCGATCGCTCACGATGGGTAGTCATGCCTGATGAGGTTGGCCGACCCCGCGTCCAGGATCGCCCGGGGCGCCGATGGTCCCCGGCGTCGCACCTGTGACCTATTGTCACTCTGTGTAACCATCTGGAATGACTAATTGAATTAGTAATTCCACGCTCCGGAACTTCACGTCCTCTCTGGCTTCGTCTCTGCCCTCGGTTCGGGTTGGGGGTAATCAGGATGGTGTCGTGGCCCGTTAAACTGGAGGCCTTATCCAACGAATAAGGTCATTTGCGCGGCGTGCCCGGTGGATGAGGGGGCAGGCGCCACGGGGAGAAGGGGGTCGACGATGCTCGTCACCATGTTCGGTTCGATGATGTCCGCCGTTTTTGTGGCTTCCACTTTTACCGGATGGGCTTGGTGGTAGAACAGAACCGGTGAAACCATGACAGTCCGGTCGTCGTCGGTGGGGGGTGAACGGGGGTGCGGGCTCTTCCTTGGGGCGCGCGTGTCTACGTCGGGATCATCGTTGTCAGTGCTGTCGCCATCATGCTCGTCGGTCCCTACGCGGGGATCGACCTGGGGACCCTGGTACTCATCGCGGTCCTCTTCGTCGTCGCGGAGTCGATAAGCACACACGTCGTCGTCGTCGACGTCAAGGAAGCCGGAATCTCACCGAGCTCGGCCGTGGCCCTGGCCGCCGTCGTGCTGGTGGGCCCGGCCGGGGCGGCCGTGGTCGGATTCGCCTCCTGCCTCGCGGTCCGCAGACAGGGCCTGGTGAAGCGAGCCTTCAACGGAGCCCAGTTCGCGCTGGCGGCCTACGTGGCCGGACAGGTCTACCTCCTGCTCGGAGGCACGGTGGGGGTGCCGGGGCAGTCCGACTTCCCCGGCATCGTCCTGCCGTACGTCGCCGCGGTCCTGACGCACACGCTGCTCAACTCGTTGCTCATCGGCGCGCTCATGTGGTGCCTGGGCGTCACCCGGCCCGCCGGTGCGGGGCCGATGCGCTGGCGCCCGCTGGCCGCCCTGGAGGTCGCCTCCGTGGGTTACCAGATGCTGGGCCTGGCGATCGCGGCCATCTGGGGCGCGGTGGGGATCATCGCCCCGCTCCTTGTCCTGCTGCCGCTGTTCATCGCGCGGTGGGTGTTCGGCCAGCAGACCGCCGAGGCGCGCGCGCACGAGGCCACCCTGGCCACCCTGTGCCAGGCCGTGGAGACGAAGGACTACTACACCCGGGGCCACTGCATGCGGGTGGCCGAGGGCTCCGCGATGATCGCCGCCGAGCTGGGCATGCCCGCCGAGCGCGTGCAGAAGATCCGGTACGCGGGGATGCTGCACGACATCGGCAAGCTCGGGGTGCCCACCAAGGTGCTCCAGAAGAACGGCAAGCTCACGGACGACGAGTACGCCGCGATCAAGCTGCACCCCACGCGCGGGTACGAGATCGTCCGCGAGATCAGCTTCCTGGACGAGGCCCTCGCGGGCATCCGGCACCACCACGAGCGCCTGGACGGGCGCGGCTACCCGATGGGGCTGGTGGGGATGGAGATCCCCGAGTCCGCCCGGATCATCAGCGTGGCCGACGTCTTCGACTGCCTCACCTCCACGCGTTCCTACCGCAAGGCGTGGTCCGTGGAGGACGCCATCACGGAGCTCCGGCGCTGCGCGGGCAGTCAGTTCGACCCCCGAATGGTGGAGGCACTCGTCCGGGCCGTCACCCGCGAGGGATGGGAGACGCCGGACATCGCGGAGCCGCCGGGCGGTTGCTACGGCGCGTCCGGGACTCCGGAGTCCGGTGAGACGGACGCGACGGTGGCGTCCGCCCCGCAGCGGAGCGGAACCACGACGGTGGCCGAGTCCACGTCGGCGGCCGCGGTGACGGGGGGCCAGGAGCGGTGATGACGCAGAGGCAGTCGGACGGGACTCCTCCCGGACCGCACCCCGGCGGCCCCGAGGGCGGGGCACTGGGCCACGAGCGTTCCTGGGGGCCGGTCTGGCGTACCGCGAGACCCTTCCGGGCCCTGCTCGTGGGCGGGGTGGGCGCCGCCTCCCTGGCCGCCCTGGTGTGGACCGCCGCGACCGGGTTCCACCAGCCCTACGTGGCGCTGGCCTTCTGCCTGGTCATCGCCGGTGGCGAACTGGCCAGGATCACCCTGCCCGGGCACCGGGAGTCCGCGCCGATCGCCCTGGCCGGGGCGATCGCGTACGCGTTCCTGCTCAGTCTGGGCGGTGAGCCGATCCACCACACGGCCTGGCAGGTCGTGGCGGTGGTCGCCCTGGGGGTGGCCCTGGGCGAACTCCCCCACGTGGCGGTGGGCCACGGCCCCCGGCTGGAGGACGTCGCGCGCAGGGTGCTCACCGCACTGCTGCTCGCCGTCGCCTTCCGGCCCCTGGTGGAGGCCCTGTCCCTGACGGGGCCCTCGGTCGTGGTCGCCCTGCTGATGACGGTCCTGGTCGCCCTGGCGTGGGCGCTGGACGTCGCGGTCTCCGCCGTGCTGCGCGCCGAACGGCTGCGCACCCGACTGGTCGTGGCCACGCGCGACGAGGCCCGCGCACAGGTGGCCACCGGGGGCGCGATCGCCTCCAGCGGCGTGCTGATCGCCCTGGCCTGCACGGTCACGGGTCTGGTCGGGCTGCTGGTCTTCCTCGCTCCGCTGCTGGTCTCACAGGTGGCCTTCCGCAGGCACGCCGAGGTGCGCCGCACCTACCTGGAGACGGTGCGGGCGCTGTCCCGGGTCACCGAGGTGGGCGGCTACGTGGAGAACGGCCACTCGCGGCGGGTCAGCCAGCTCTCCCACGGCATCGCCTGCGAACTGGGACTGGCCGAGGCGGAGCTGCTGGAACTGGAGTACGCGGCGCTGATGCACGACATCGGCCAGCTCTCCCTGCGCGAGCCCATCGCGGGCGGCGCCACCGTGCTCTCCTCGCCGAGGGAGCAGCGCCGGATCGCGGAACTGGGTTCGGCCATCATCCGGGAGACCGGGGTGCTGGACAACGTGGCGGAGATGGTCCGCCGCCAGTGCGAGCCGCTGGCCGGTGACGGCGACGAGGGCGTGCCCCCGCTGGGCAGCCGCGTGATCAAGGTCGCCAACGCCTTCGACGACCTGGTCGGGGAGAACGGTGACGCCGAGCGCCGGGCCGCCGTCGTGGAGCGCCTGCGCATGGACACCGGCAGCGAGTACGACCCCCGGGTGGTCGACGCCCTCGCCTGCGTGCTCGCCCGCGGCTGACCGAGAGACCGCGGTGCTCGCGAGCCCCCGTGGTTCCGGTTGTCGCCCGGCACCCGCTCCCGTGCGGCGTCGGGTACCGCGTGGGCGGAACGCCGCCGACACGATCCTGGCGTCCCCGTGACCGCGTTCGGCGGTGACCCGTTCGGCCGGGTCCGCGACGGCCTCCGGCGTGAGGACGCGGTGGCCCACGGCGTCCCTCTCCAAGTGCGGGAGACAGCTCGCTGGACGGGGGCGGGGGCATCGTGGGGGCACCACTCCACGGCGGGAGACCGCACCGAGGGGTCGCCGCTCGGGGGCGCCCGGTGGCCGGGGGACGGTCGCGGTGGGCGGGGTAGGGGTCTCAGTCCCGGGGCGGACGCAGGCGCGTGACGAACTTGTAGCGGTCGCCACGGTAGAGCGATCGCACCCACTCCACCGGGTGCCCGTCGCCGTCGAAGCTGTGCTGGCAGTGCAGGACCAGGGGCAGGCCCACGTCCACGCCGAGCAGGCGGGCCTCGTTGGGGGTCGCGAGCACGGTCTCGATGGAGGCCTCCGCCTCCGCGAGGGAGACGTCGTAGGCGCTCGCGAGAGCCTCGTAGAGCGACGCGTAGCGGTCCAGCTGCCTCCGGAGCCCGGGAAAGCGTCGCGCGGCCAGGTGGGCCGTCTCGACGGCCATGGGCTCACCGTTGGCCAGCCGGAGCCGTTCGATCCGCAGCACGCGACCGCCGGAACGGATGGCGAGGAGCTCAGCGAGCTGGTCGTCCGCGTTGATGTAGCTCACGTCCAGGATGCGGGTGGCCGGGTGCAGGCCGTGCGCCCGCATCTCCTGGGTGTAGCTGGTCAGCTGGAGGATCTGGGCGACCTTGGGCTTGGCCACGAACGTGCCCTTGCCCTGGATGCGGAGCAGCCGACCCTCGACGACCATCTCGGTCAGGGCCTGGCGCACCGTGGTGCGCGAGGTGCCGAACTGGGTGGCCAGGGCGCGCTCGGGCGGGACCGGGTTCCCCGCCGGCATGGCCTCGATCAGCTCCAGCAGCTGCTTCTTGACCTGGTAGTACTTGGGCACTCTGGGGTTGCCGTCCAGTGTGTGCTGACCAGTCATCAGTCTCCTCCGCCGCGTTCCGCGCCCCGCCAGGACGTGGTCGGTGCGGCCGCCTTCCGGCCGTCGATTGGTGTGGACCACTGGTCGAGTGCGTGTCCCTTGAGTATGCACGGCTTCATGGGATGATTTGTGAGTGCCTCACCTCAGCGACCTCATTCGCCGCCACACGTCACTCAAGCAGGCGGACCTGGAGTGGATCCACTCGCTGGTCTCCGACTGGCAGCTCCTGGCCGACCTCTCCTTCGCGGACCTCGTGCTGTGGGTGCGCCTGCGGGAGGACGACGGATGGATCGCCATCGCGCAGATGCGACCCACCACCGGCCCGACCGCCTTCCAGGACGACCTGGTGGAGGCGGTGCTCCGGGACGACATGACCGATGTCACGTCCCGGACGGCGCCCCGTGTGGTCGGACGCCGCGCCCTGATCGACCGCGCCTGGAGCGAGGGCCGGATCTGCCGCGACGGCGACCCGGACTGGTCCGGCGGGGTCCCGGTGCGCGAGGAGACCATCCCGGTCCGCCGCGAGGGCAACCTCATCGCGGTCATCCAGCGCAGCACCAACCTCAGCTCGGCGCGCACGCCCAGCCGCCTGGAGCTCACCTACCTCCAGAGCGCGGGCGACCTCGCCCAGATGATCGCGGAGGGCGCCTTCCCGTTCAGCGACCAGGGACCGCTCATGGTCCGCTCGCCGAGGGTGGGCGACGGCCTGCTGCGCCTGGACCAGAACGGCGAGGTGGTCTACGCCAGCCCCAACGCGCTCTCGGCCTACCGTCGGCTGGGCCTGACCGCCGACCTCGTGGGTGCCCGCCTGGACCGCACCACGCTGGAGCTGGCCGCCCAGGGGGAGGCCCGCGACGAGAACCTCACCTACACGGCGAGCGGGCGCGCTCCGCAGGAGGCCGAGGTCGAGGCGCGCGGGGTCACCGTGCAGCTGAGGGCCATACCGCTGGTGATCGACGGGGTGCGGATCGGCGCGCTGGTGATGGTCCGCGACGTCACCGAGCTGCGGCGGCGCGAGCGCGAGCTGATGACCAAGGACGCCACCATCCGGGAGATCCACCACCGGGTGAAGAACAACCTCCAGACGGTGGCGGCTCTGCTGCGGCTCCAGTCGCGGCGCCTGGACATCCCCGAGGCGCGGGCGGCCCTGGACGAGGCGGTCGGCCGGGTGGGCTCGATCGCGATCGTGCACGAGATGCTCTCGCACACCCCGGACGAGGTGGTCGACTTCGACGACATCGCCGACCGGGTGATGCAGATGGCGGCGGAGGTGTCCTCGACGGGGCAGGCGGTGGTGCCCAGGCGCGACGGCCACTTCGGGCTGTTGAACGCGCTGGTGGCCACGCCGCTGTCGATGGTGCTGGCGGAACTGGTGCAGAACGCGGTGGAGCACGGCCTGGGGCAGGGCCCGGGGCTGATCGAGGTGCGGGTGCGCCGGTTCGACACCGGCCCGGCCCACCCGGGGCCGAGCAGCCTGGAGTTGGCCGTCTCCGACGACGGTGGCGGTCTGCCGGAGGACTTCGACCTGGAGGGCACCACGAGCCTGGGTCTGCAGATCGTGCGGACCCTGATCGTGGGCGAGCTCGGGGGGACCCTGGCGATCAAGCCGAAGGACGCTGGCGGGACCGAGGTGGCGATCAGCCTGCCCCTGGAGCACGAGGAGCGCGAGGTTCCCTGAGGGGGCGAGGGGCGGGGGCGTCGCTTCCGGCCCGGCCTCCCGCGCCGGGGATGTGACTCCCCGCCGCGCCCGCGGGGGTCGTCGTTCAGCCGGGGCGGTTGGTCAGCTGCGGACCATGGGGCGCAGCGCGGTGCCGCGGCGCTTGATACGGCGTCGTTCCTCTTCCGAGGTGCCTCCCCAGACGCCGCCGTCCTGGCCGCTCTCCAGCGCCCACTTCAGACACGCGGAGCTGACCGGGCAGCGCTGACAGACCGCCTTGGCCTCCTCGATCTGGATCAGTGCGGGGCCGTGGTCGCCGATGGGGAAGAAGAGTTCGGGGTCTTCGTCACGGCAGGCTGCGTCATGGCGCCAGTCCATGCGGTCACTCCTCACAGTGAGGCGATCATTTGTGAAGCTTTTCACGATCGGAATGTGCAAGGGCGCCCGGCGGAGGGGGTCCACCGGAGGGTCGTCAAGGCCGAGGTAAGTGAGGTTTCACCCCACGGCCACGTGGGAAGCGCCCAAATTAACTCGCCCGTAACTCGCGGCGATAACTTGAGCGTGACAGGAACGCCGGAGGCACGCAAGAGTCCCCGAGGCCAAAGGTCCTGTTCGGCGTGTCGGGTGCGTCACAGTCGCTGGGAATGGCGGCTTTCGACGTTATTAACAGAAGATTCGTAATGCCTTCGGTACCGAGTGGAAGTTGACCTCTTCACGCTCCCCCAGGTATTCACCGTCGATTTGGAAGGCCCGGGGATGGGACGACGAGATGCGCAGCGAGGCCTGGTCGTGCCAGGTCACGTAGCCGTCCCCACGTGCGGGAAGGCCCTTCGGGAAGAACATTTGGGAAAGAACCCAGCCAGTCAGCGCGTGCGAGGACTGGGTCAGCGCGAATGCGTCCAGGCCCAGCTCGAATCGTGAGGCCGGGGTGGGCTGAAGTGGCAGCGCTCCCGCGTACGTCCAGGGAGTCGTGTTGGTGACCAGCGCGAAATAGACGTCCTCCAGGGACCTTCCGTCGTTGGACACGCTCAGTGACGGATCGCGGATATCCCCTCGGAAGAACAGCTTTACCGCCGTCTCCGCGTACAGCGCCGGAGTGGCCTTGCGGCCGTTGCCGCGTTCCTGCTCCACCTGCTGCACCACATCGGCGTCCCAGCCGAAACCCGCGCAGAAAGTGAAGTAACGGTCGTCCTGGTCGCCGGTGATCCGGCCCAGCCCGATCTCGCGCTCACGTCCGGCCCGGATCGCCTCCAGGACCGCGCCGGTCGCCTCGACCGGGTCGCCGGGGACCCCCAGGGAGCGGATGAAGACGTTCGCGCTTCCGCCCGGGATGACGGCGTACCGGGGGCGGGGCAGGCCCTCCGGGGTGGTGAGGAGCCCGTTGACGACCTCGTTGACGGTGCCGTCACCGCCCAGGCTCAACACGAGTTCGTACCCGTCGGCGGCGGCGCCCCGCGCCAGCTCGCGCGCGTGGTCGCGGTAGGCGGTCTCGACGGGGGTGACGTCCAGCTCGGAGGCCAGGGCGGCCAGGATCACCTCGCGGGAGCGGGAGGTGGTCGTGGTCGCCTGGGGGTTCACGATGAATAGGGCTCGCACCCGCCCAGTCTAGGGCGTGTTCCTTGGATCATCCCGCGCTCGCGTTGATGGCGGCTCCCCCCCCGCAGGTGGAAGCATCCACGGGAACACGCCCCGGGCGTGCGGTGCGTGTGAGGGGGAGCGGACGGGAGCCAGAGGAGCGCGCGTCACGCGGTGTGGGGCTGGCCGGGCGTCGGGAGGGCACCCGAGGGGCGGGCCGGAGAGGGGGACACCGGGAGCGCGTATAGGCTCGTCGGGTGTCTTCGCGTCCCTTCACCATCGTCATCGCCGCCGTGCTGGAGGCCCTGATCGGGCTGGTCTCGGCGGTCGCCGGAATCTACAGCCTGTACACCGCGATCGCCGGGCGGGCCACCGATCCGGTCTCCTCGGCACTCCCGCTCACCGTGATCGGTGTCGGGGTCGGCGCGCTGCTCGTCTTCGTCGCGTACGGGCTCTGGAACCTGCGCGACTGGGCCCGCACCCCGGTGGTCGTCACCCAGATCTTCATGGCCGTGGTGGCGTACTACATGTACACGGGGGAGCAGTACGTGATCTGCGCCGTCATGCTCGCCGTGGCGGTGGCCGCGGCGGCCGCCGTCCTGGCGCCGCCGACGACCGCGGTGCTGTTCTCCGACACCGAGGGGCGCCGGTAACGGTCACCGCGGCCGTCGGCCGCGCACCGGTCAGTCGTCCGTGGTGAGCGCCTGACGCAGTTGGGCCAGGGTGCGCGCGAGCAGACGCGACACGTGCATCTGGGAGATCCCGAGCTCCTGGGCGATCTGCGACTGCGTCATGTTCCCGAAGAAGCGCAGCAGCAGGATGCGCTTCTCCCGGGGCGGCAGCTGCTCCAGGAGCGGCTTCAGTGACTCCCGGTACTCCACGCCCTCCAGGGACTCGTCGACGATCCCCAGGGAGTCGGCCACCGCCGGGGCGTCCTCGTCCCCGCTGTCGGGGGCGTCCAACGACACCGTCGAGTAGGCGTTGGCGGACTCCAGGCCCTCCAGCACCTCCTCCTCGGTCATCTGGAGGTGCGCGGCCAGTTCCGCGACGGTGGGGGAGCGCCCCTCGCGCTGCGACAGGTCGCTGACCGCCTTGGTCAGCGAGAGCTTCAGCTCCTGGAGACGGCGCGGTACCCGCACCGCCCAGCCCTTGTCCCGGAAGTGGCGCTTGATCTCACCGACGATCGTGGGGGTCGCGTACGTGGAGAACTCCACCCCGCGCTCCAGATCGAACCGGTCGATGGACTTGATCAGCCCGATCGTGGCCACCTGCGTGAGGTCGTCCAGCCACTCGCCCCTGTTACGGAACCTGCGGGCCAGGTACTCCACCAAGGGCAGGTGGAGCTCGACCAGTTCGTCGCGGATCGCCCTGCGCTCGGGCGCGTCCGCGTCGAGGTCGTTAAGGCGCTCGAACAACTCTCTCGCGCGCGCCCGGTCGGGCACCGCGTGCTCGGTCTTCGCTGTCAGAGCGGGCCCCCTTTCGCTCACGCCGGCTCCAGGGCGCCACGGCGTTTGTACAGGACGATGTAGACGCGGTCGTCCGGACCGACGCCCGCGTCGACATCCCCGGCGAGAGCGGAGAGCACGGTCCAGGCGAAGGTGTCACGTGCGGGCAGGCGTCCGTCCGCCGTCATCACCGAGACCGAGATGCGCATCCCGTCGGGGGTGAGTTCGAATTCCGTGGTCAGTTCTGTGCCGGGAAGCGCCTGGGAGAGGAGCATCGCGCAGGCCTCGTCAACCCCGATCCTCAGGTCCTCGATCTCGTCGAGGGTGAAGTCGAGTCGGGCGGCCAGCCCTGCCGTCGCCGTGCGCAGGACAGACAGATAAGCGCTGTCGGCGGGCATGTTGACGGTGACAGCGTCGCGTACACCGGTGGCGTCGGCCGTGGGCACAGCGGTTTCTTCGGTCACGTCCCTCCTTCGGGGGGCGAGGTTGCCGCTTGAGAGCAATGTATCTCGTTTCACCCTGCCACTGACGCAGGGAGAAGGGATCGTGTCCAGCCCTCGGAGGGCGAACACGAGACGAATGGTCCGCCCGGGCCCCTCGCGGAAGCCAGTGCGGTCAGCGCGTCGCCGTCCGGGCGACGGACCGTCAACACATCCCTGGGGGGCGTTCCCAGGGTACGCGCCGCGTCGGCGGGGCGCCGACGACCTCAGCGGGGCCGGTGCGCGACCACCCGTTCCACCATGCCCATCATCAGCCGGTCGTGGTGTCCCACCTCGAACCCGACCTCCTCCGCGACGGCGCGGGGCAGCCTGCGCGGGTGCTTGCGCAGGCGTTCACGCAGCCGGAACGGGAACCGCGTGTACTCGATGTGGTCGACCAGCAGCAGACGCCCGCCGGGGACCAGGACACGGTGCATCTCCGCCAGGGCGCGCCCCTGGTCGGGGATCGTGCAGAGCGCGAGCGCGCACAGGACGGTGTCGAACGACTGGTCCGCGAAGGCGAGCCGCTGGGCGTCGCCCTCCACCAGGTGCACCAGGCGGCCCTGTTCCTCGGCCCTCTCCCCGGCCCGCGCGAGCATGGCGGGGCTCAGGTCCACCCCCGTGAGCATGACCTGCGGCGGGTAGTACTCCAGGTTGATCCCGGTGCCCACGGCCACTTCGAGGGTGCGCCCCCGCGCGCCGCCGCACAGCAGCCGACGCGTGCGGCGGATACTCGACGGTTCCAGCCGTGATCCGGTGTCGTAACCTCCCGCCCTCTTCTCCCACAGCTCGCGAACCTTCTCCGTACGCGCGTCCATGCCTCTCCCCGGGCAGGTGGATGTCACGTGACGACTCTGGGGGCGGGAGCCCCCGGGGTCAAGGGCATCGGGAGCACGTCCCCGTGAACCGGGACACGACGGCGCCCCGTGACCCCGGTGTCCGGGTCACGGGGCGCGGAGAGCGTCGGTCACAGAACCTTGGAGAGGAAGGCCTGGGTGCGCTCGTGCTGGGGGTTGGTCAGGACGTCGGCGGGGGTGCCGGACTCCACGACGACGCCGTCGTCCATGAAGACCAGGGAGTCCCCGACCTCGCGGGCGAAACCCATCTCGTGGGTGACCACGACCATGGTCATGCCGCCCCGGGCGAGGTCGCGCATGACGTCCAGGACCTCACCCACCAGCTCCGGGTCCAGCGCGCTGGTGGGCTCGTCGAACAGCATCAGCGACGGCTCCATGGCCAGGGCGCGGGCGATCGCCACGCGCTGCTGCTGGCCGCCGGAGAGCTGTTCGGGGTAGGCGTCCGCCTTGTCCGGCAGGCCGACCCGCTCCAGCAGCTCCCGGGCGCGTTCGGTGGCCTCGGCCCGGGGCACCTTCTTGACCTGCACCGGGGCCTCGATGATGTTGCCCAGCACCGTCAGGTGCGGGAACAGGTTGAAACGCTGGAAGACCATCCCGATGTCGCTGCGCTGCGCGGCGATCTCGGTGTCGCGCAGCTCGTACAGGCGCCCGCGCTTCTGCCGGTAGCCCATGAGCTCGCCGTTGACCCACAGGCGCCCCGCGGTCAGCTTCTCCAGGTGGTTGACGCAGCGCAGGAAAGTGGACTTGCCCGACCCCGAGGGGCCGACCACGCACATGACCTCGCCGCGCTTGACCTGGAGGTCGATGCCCTTGAGCACCTCCAGGCGCCCGAAACTCTTGTGGACGTTCTCGGCCACGACGAGGGCGTCCGCGGGCAGTTCGGTGCCCTCGGCGGTCTCCACGACGCCGTGGTCCTTGGTCTGGTCGGCCATCAGTGCGCCCCTCCCACGATGCTCTGCCGGACCCCGCGCCCGCTCCGGTTGAACCTGCGTTCGATGAAGTACTGGCCCACCATCAGGACGCTGGTGATGGCCAGGTACCACAGGCACGCGGCCACCAGCATCGGGAAGATCTGGTAGCTCCGGGTGCCGATGGCCTGGAGCTGGTAGAAGAGCTCGATGGTCACCGGTACGTAGGCGAGCAGCGCCGTGTCCTTGAGCATGGCGATGGTCTCGTTGCCGGTCGGCGGGATGACCACCCGCATCGCCTGCGGCAGGGTGATCCGCCGCATGATCCGGCTCCGGCTCATGCCGAGCGCCTGCGCCGCCTCGGTCTGGCCCTTGTCCACGGACTGGAGGCCCGCGCGGATGATCTCGGCCATGTAGGCGCCCTCGGACAGCGAGAGGGCGAGGAGGCCCGCCGTGTAGCCGGTCAGGAGGGTGCGGGCGTCGATCTCGAAGAAGCGGGCGTCGCCCTCCAGACCCAGCCACGGCATCCAGTAGTTGTCGAACGGCAGCCCGATGTGGATGGTCGAGTACAGGATGGCGATGTTGCCGAAGAGGACCGCCAGCACGAGCCGGGGCACTCCGCGGAAGAACCACGTGTACAGCCAGGAGACCGTGACCAGCACGGGGTTACCGGACAGGCGCATCACCGCGAGGATGACGCCGAGGAGGACACCGATGACCATCGACAGCACGGTCGCGCTCAGGGTGACCCACACGCCCCGCAGCACGGGGTCGGAGAACATGTTGTCGAACATGAACGGCCAGTTGAACGCGGGGTTCGTGAACAGCATGTGCACGAACATCGCGGCGAGGACCAGGATGATCCCGGCGGCCACCCACCGTTCGGGGTACCGGACGGGGACGGCGGTGATCGGTGCGGCCGAACGGCCCGGGGTCGGTTCCTTCGACCCCGGGCCGCCCACCGGTTCGCTCGGTGAGGTCACAGTCAGACTTTCGCTTGGTGTACGGACGTGCGCGGGACCCTAGACGGCCGGGTTGACCTCGGCCTCTTCGAGGGCTCCGCCCTCGATGCCCCACTCCGCGAGGACCTCCTCGTAGGAGCCGTCCTCGATGATGGAGTTGAAGGCCGCGGCGACGGCCTCGGAGAGCTCCTCCTGCTCCTGGTTGACGACGACGCCGTAGGGCGCCGCGTCGTACTGCTCACCGATGAACTCCAGCTGCTCGCCGGTCTGCTGGAGCGCGTAGAGGGCGGTCGGCAGGTCGGCCAGGGAGGCGTCGTTCAGGCCGGAGACGATGGTCTCGGTGGCCTGGGGCTGGGTCTGGAACTTCTCGATGGTGATGGCCTCCTCGCCCGCCTCGACACAGGCCTCGCTGCGGGCCTCGATGTCGGTGTCGTGGGTGGTGCCCGTCTGCACGGCGATGCGCAGGCCGCACGCGTTGTCCGGGTCGACGCCGTCGGGGTTGCCCGCCGGGGCGAACCACTGGGTGCCGGAGGAGAAGTAGCTGACCATGTTCACCGCCTCCATGCGCTCCTCCGTGACGGTGAAGGAGGAGGCGCCGAGGTCGTAGGTGCCGGTGTCGACGCCGATGATGATCGAGTCAAAGGTGGTGGGCTCCCAGTTGGCCTCCAGGCCGAGCTTGCCCAGCGCCGCCTCGATGAGGTCGACGTTGAAGCCGAGCACGGTCTCGCCGTCCTCGTCCAGGTACTCGCCGGGCGGGTAGGAGGCCTCGACGCCGATGGTGACGGAACCGGCCTCGGCCACCGCGTCGGGCAGCAGCGCGGCCAGCTCCTCGTCGACGGCCACGTCGGGGGCCTGGGGGGCGTCCGCGTCCTCGGAGGCCCCCTCGCCGTTGCCGCAAGCCGCCAGGGCCAGGACGCCGGCCGTTGCGAGGGCGGTGAGGTAGGTCCGGGGCTCGGACAGGGGCTTGCGCAGGGCCATGGTGGGTCTCCTTCGGGGAGCACGGAGTGCCTGGTCGAGGGGTGGGTCCGCGCCCTCGCGGGACCGACCAGTGGTGATATGGGATGGATGCGGCGCCGTGGGCGACACGTCGGTGACGTTCCATTCTGTCGACCCGCGATTTTCCTCCGGTCACCGTTGTGAGAGAATTGCGTAACGGGTCATCCCCGTGAGATGCGGACGCGCAGTACTCGTATAAGAGTCCGGCGAAGACCATCCCTCCCGGCGCACACCCGGTCATGGCCGACCGGTGCCGACGAGGGCCCCCTGGCACCCTGACGTCTTCGCGCGCGCTCCGTGGCCCACCGTCCACGTCATGGCCGACGCGGACGTACAGCAGACCGAGGGGTTTGAGTAGTGACCACCTTTTCTTCGCGTACCCAGAACACGTCCCCGCTGGACGAGGACCCGGCCTTCGCCATGCACCGTGGCGGAAAGCTGCACGTGACCTCCTCCGTGGACGTGAGCGACCAGGAGGGCCTGTCCCTCGCCTACACCCCCGGTGTCGCCCGTGTCTGCGACGCCATCGCCGAGAACGCCGAGCTGGTCGAGACCTACACCTGGAAGAGCAACCTGGTCGCCGTCGTCACCGACGGCACCGCGGTGCTCGGCCTGGGCAACATCGGCCCGGAGGCCTCCCTGCCGGTCATGGAGGGCAAGTCGCTGCTGTTCAAGCAGTTCGCGGACGTCGACTCCGTGCCGATCGCGCTCAACTGCACCGACGCCGACGAGATCGTCGAGACCGTCGTGCGCATGTCGCCGTCCTTCGGCGGCGTCAACCTGGAGGACATCTCCGCGCCGCGCTGCTTCGAGATCGAGGCCAAGCTGCGTGAGCGCCTGGACATCCCGGTCTTCCACGACGACCAGCACGGCACGGCCATCGTGACCGTCGCGGCGATGCACAACGCCGCCCGCCTCACCGGCCGCACCCTGGCCGACCTGCGCGTGGTCGTCTCCGGCGCGGGCGCCGCCGGGGTCGCCGTCACCAAGATGCTCATCGACGGCGGGATCGGTGACATCGCCGTGGCCGACTCCAAGGGCATCATCCACCAGGGCCGCGAGGGCCTGACGCCGGTCAAGCAGGAGCTGGCCGAGATCAGCAACAGGGCCGGGCTCCAGGGCTCCATCGAGAGCGCGCTCAGGGGCGCCGACGTGTTCGTCGGCCTGTCCGCCGGTGAGGTCCCCGAGTCGGTCGTGGCCACGATGGCCGAGAACGCCGTCATCTTCGCTATGGCCAACCCCAACCCGGAGGTGCACCCGGACGTCGCCCGCAGGTACGCGAGCGTCGTCGCCACCGGGCGCAGCGACTTCCCGAACCAGATCAACAACGTGCTGGCCTTTCCGGGTGTCTTCCGTGGCGCCTTCGACGTCCAGGCCACCGACATCACCGAGAACATGAAGCTGGCCGCCGCCAAGGCGCTGGCCGAGCTGGTCGGTGACGACCTCAGTGCCGACTACGTGATTCCCAGTCCCTTCGACGAGCGGGTGGTCCCGGCGGTCTCCGCCGCCGTCGCCGCCCAGGCCCGCGAGGACGGCGTCGCCCGACGCTAGGTCGTGGCACAGGACGGGGCCCGGAGACCGCGCGGTCTCCGGGCCCCGTCGCGGTGGGGCCAGGTCCACCGGGAGCCGGGGTGACACGGGTACCCGGAAGCGGGGGAGCGGGCCAGTGCCCGGGAGGGGGCCGCGTCCGTAGGTTCTCCAGGGACATCCCGCGCCGCCTGCGGCCACACGACCCCCTGGACACCCCGTGAACGCTCTCTCCCCAGCCCCGCCCGCCCTCCGTGCGGGCGGTACCGCCCGTCGGATCGCGACGGCGTCGGCGGTCGTGCTCGCCGCCGTCTCGGCGCTGCTGCTGACACCCCGGCCCTACGAACTGTCCGCCGCGACCAGCGGGGACGCGGAGCTCGCCGCGCTGGTGCGGCAGGGGATCGACGACACCACCGGCTTCCACGGGCTGTCCGTGGCCGTCGTCGAACCCGGCCCCGAGGGGGACCTCCGGGTACGCTCCGCCGGGCTCGGAGAACAGGGGGACCGGGGTGAGACGGTGGACGGGCGCACCCCGTTCGGCTCCGCCTCGGTCGCCAAGGTCCTGCCCGGGATGCTGCTGGCCGACATGGTCGACCGCGACGAGGTCGGCCTGGACACCACGGTCGGGGAGCTGCTGCCCGACCTCGGTTTCACGGACCCGGCGGTCGCCGCCCTCACCGTGGAGGAGCTGGCCACCCACACCTCGGGGCTGTCCCGCGAGGACACGACCCCGCCGCAGACTCTCTGGCAGTTCGCCGCCAAACGGCACCCCTCCCCGCCCACGTCGGTCGACGGGTTCCTGCGGACCACGGCGGAGGACGCCGTGGTCGACCCCGCGCTGAGGGGTGCCAACCACTACTCCAACACCGGCTTCTCCCTGCTCGGGCACGCACTGGCGGAACACCTGGAGACCACCTACGCGGACCTCGTCCGGGAGCGGATCCTCGACCCACTGGGCATGGCGGACACCGAGGTGTGGACCCGGGTGGGCGGAGAGGTGCCCGACCCCCGTGTGCACGACGCGGACCGGGGGCGCCCGATCGAGCTGGACCGCTGGTCGGCCCACGGGCCTCAGGGCGGGGTGACCACGACCGCGCACGACCTCGGCCTCCTCCTGGCCGCCATGATGGACGGCTCGGCGCCCGGAGCGTGGTCGGCCGAGCCGATCGCGCCCGGCGACGTCGACCGCCGCGAGCAGGGACTCGGGTGGTACGTGGAGACCCTCGGCGGCCGGGCGATCACCTCCCACGGCGGCAACGCCACCACCAACGGGCACACCGCCTGGATCGGCTGGTCCGGTGACCGGGGCGCCGTCGTCCTGTCCAACACCCACCGGTTCAGCGAGGACGTCGGGATCCGGCTCCTGGGGGTGGACCAACCGAGTCCCGACAACGCGGCGGGGGAGCGGGTGTACTCGGCGGCCACGGTGGCGTTGACCCTGCTCCCGGTGCTGGCATGGCTGGGCTTCGCGGCACGCCGCCGCCCGGGACGCTGGGTGCGCCGTCCCGCGGACCGCCTCGGTGCGGTGTCCCACGGGACCGTGGCGGTCGCCCTGCTCGCCTACGCCCACGCGGCGGGCTTCTGGCACCTGGTCTCGCCGTGGGTGTGGACCACGGGCGCGGGCCTGGCCGTGGCGGCGGTGCTGGTGAGCGTCCACCGGTGGGAGCGGCTGCCGGTCGCACGCGGGCCACGGCCCTGGGCGCGCTGGCTGTCCACGGCCCCGCCCGCGCTGGCCGGGTTGGTCCTGCTGGTGGCCCTGGCCCTCGTGTGAGCGCCCGGGGCCCTCACAGCAGTTCGGCGGGGGAGCCGAACTCCTCGGTGAGCAGGGCGAAGGCCGTGCGCAGGTCAGCCAGGGCGGCGTCCGGGGTGTCCCCCTCGCCGTGGGCGGAGACCCCCGCGCGGAGCACGGCGCGGGCGCACCAGACCCCGTCCTCGTCCTGCTCGATCGTGTACGGAACCAACACGGGGTTCCTCCTCCTTCGCCGACCCGCGTGCACGGAGGGGCCCGGAGGACCACGCCCCCGCGCGGTCCTCCGGGCCCCGTGCCGGGCCGGTCTCGGTCAGTCCTTCTTCTGGTCGTCCTCGCCGGTGGCGGTGGACCAGGGGTCCCCGCCGGAGGGCGGCATCGGTCGGGCCTCCGGTTCCGGCCCGGGGTCGGGCGCGGTCTCCGGTTCGGCCTCGGGCCGGTCAGCGGCCCCGGACCCGTCGGAGGACGCGGGGCCCTCCTCGCGGTCGGGCGGCCCCCAACGGCCCATGTCGCGTCGGATCACCTCGACGGTGTCGTCGAGGATGCGGCGCAGGTCGTTGCTGGCGGACTCGCCCACCTGTCCGGCCCCGCGCACCATGTCACGGACCTTCACGGAGAAGTCCCGCAGGGCGTGCTCGAACTCGGAGCGGTCCGGCCCGCCGGGCTTCGGCCCGTCGTCGGAGTCGGTGCCGGAGCAGGAACGCTCCGAGCCCCCGGACTCTCCGCGGCCTCCCCAGGCCGCGCCGAAGGCCCCGAACCCCTGGGCGAACCGCTCCCACTCACGGGCCCAGACACCGTTGTCGTCCCGGTCCCGGTCCCGGTCCTCGGACTCCGTCCGCCGCTCACCGCCGGAACCCTCACGGCGTCCCTCACCCGAGGCGAACTTGAGTTCGTCGCGCAGCGAGCTGATCGTCTCGCGGACGTCCTGCTTCACGGCGCGGGCGATGTCGCGGACCGAGTCGGTGATCTCCCTCTCCAGGTCGTCCAGGTCGCTCTCGCGGGCCCGCAGCTCCTCGCGCCCCTTGTCGGTGAGGCTGTAGACCTTGCGGCCGCCCTTCTCGGTGTGCGTGACCAGCCCCTCCTCCTCCAGCCGCGCGAGCCGGGGGTAGATGGTGCCGGGAGAGGGCGAGTACACGCCGAGGAAGCGGTCCCGGAGCAGACTGATGATCTCGTAGCCGTGGCGCGGGCTCTCGTCCAGCAGTTTGAGCAGGTAGAGCCGGAGTCTGCCGTGGCCGAAGACGGTGCTCATTCGGAGGCCCCCTCGGGGATCGCGGCCGGGGCCTCGGGCGCGCGCCGCAGCAGCGCGGTCCGCCCGGACACGGTGTTGACACTGATGGAGGCCGGGTCGACGCCCACGCCGATCTTGCCGGTCAGGGCGGTGCGGGCCGGGGCGCTGCGGCGGTCCAGACCGAAGTCCGAGTCCACCTTGCCGGTGACGGTGCGCAGCTCGACGGAGGCCG
This sequence comes from Nocardiopsis sp. NPDC058789, assembly GCF_042745575.1. Taxonomy (NCBI): domain Bacteria; kingdom Bacillati; phylum Actinomycetota; class Actinomycetes; order Streptosporangiales; family Nocardiopsidaceae; genus Nocardiopsis; species Nocardiopsis sp. NPDC058789. Next base: position 65,688 of record NZ_JBHYOW010000015.1, on the reverse strand, counting down.
AGGTCTCCGAGGGCACCCGCAGGGCCACCTCGCCGGAGACCGTGGTCACCCGGACCCGGGCGGAGGCCGCGAGGTCGGTGTCCACGAGTACGTGGCCGGAGGCGGTCTTGGCGCGGAGCTCGGCCAGGCGGCCACCGGCCACGGCCAGCTGTCCGCTGGCACTGTTGAAGGAGAGGGTGCCGCCCGGGGTGCGTACGGAGGCGTTGGCGGAGGCCGTGTTGACCTCGGTCTCCCCGGAGACGCCGTCCAGCGTGACCTCGCCGGTGGCGGTGCGCACACGGGTGCGGGAGGTCAGGCCCGCCACGACCACCGGGGCCCCGGCCGTGGTGACCTCGACCGGGCAGTCACGGGGGACCCGGAGGTCGACCGTGGCCCGTCGCGAGGCGATGTTGCGGTACCGCCCCAGCTGGATGGGCTTGAGCCGGTCCAGCAGCCCCTGACCGGTGAGGTCCTGGTAGTGGATGGTGAGGATGCCCGCCTCCTGGGTGACCTCCAGGGGCTCGCCCTCGATCTCGGAGATCTCGAAGGTGACCGGGTCGTCCGTCGGGATGATGTTGACCTGTCCGCTGACGATGCGCACCTTGAGGGCGACGATGCCGTCCAGGGTGTGGGTCGTCGGACTGTCGATGGACCAACGTGCCATCGTGGATCCCTTCCGCTCGCTCTCGATGACTTCACGATATGTCGCGAGTCGGCCGAACTCAAGATATGTCGCGGATTTCAGGGTCGTGTCAGGGACGGTTCGGGGTCGGACCCCGGGAACGGCCGAGGGGCCCGGGTCGGTGAAGACCCGGGCCCCTCGGCCGGATGACGCCGCTCGGCGCGGCTCCGCGTGACTACTCCTCGTCCTCGTCGTCCAACCGGGCCAACCAGGTGGCCAGGCGTTCGACGGGGGTCTCGAACTCGGGGTTGACGTCGGTGAACACCCGCAGCTGCTCGGCGAGCCAGGCGAAGCTGACCTCCTCCTCGCCGCGGCGGTTCTCCAACTCCTCGATCCCGCGATCGGTGTAGTACATGGAACCGGTCCTATTCCGCGGGCGGGAACACCGTGTCCACCAGGGCACGCTGCTCGGCCTCGTGGCGCTTGGCCGAACCGGCCGCGGGCGCGGAGGAGGCCGGACGCGAGATCCGGGTGAACGGGCGGTCGAGCTGCTCGGAGAAGACCAGCGCGACGAAGGGCCACGGACCCATGTTCGCGGGCTCCTCCTGGACCCACAGGACCTCGCCCGCGTTCGGGTAGGCCTTGAGCTGCTCGCGGATCTCCTCGATCGGCAGCGGGTAGAGCCGCTCCGCCCGGATGATGGCGGTGTGCTTGTCACCGCTCTTGCGGCGGGCCGCGTCCAGGTCGTAGTAGATCTTGCCCGAGCAGATGACCACGCGACGGACCTTGTCCGCCGAGATCGAGTCGTCCCCGATCAGCGGCTGGAAGTGGCCCGACGTGAAGTCGTCGGTGGCCGAGGTCGCGGCCTTCAGGCGCAGCAGCGACTTGGGCGTGAACACCACGAGCGGACGCTCGAACGGCGACTTCGCCTGCCAGCGCAGCAGGTGGAAGTAGCTCGCCGGGGTGCTCGGCATCGCGACGGTCATGTTCTCCTGAGCGCACTGCTGCAGGAACCGCTCGATGCGGGCCGAGGAGTGGTCCGGGCCCTGGCCCTCGTAGCCGTGCGGGAGCAGCATGGTGACGCTGGAGCGCTGGCCCCACTTCTGCTCGCCCGCGCTGATGTACTCGTCGATGACGGTCTGCGCGCCGTTGACGAAGTCACCGAACTGCGCCTCCCACATGACCAGCGCGTTCGGCCGGGTCAGCGAGTAGCCGTACTCGAAGCCCAGCGCCGCGTACTCGCTGAGCAGCGAGTCGTGCACGAGGAACTTCGTGGTCCCGTTGTCGAACTGCTTGAGCGGCGTGTACGTCTCGCCGGTCTCGCGGTCCATGAGCGAGGCGTGGCGCTGACCGAAGGTGCCGCGACGGCTGTCCTGGCCGATCAGACGGACCGGGTGGTCGTCCAGCAGCAGGGAGCCGAAGGCCAGCAGCTCACCGGTGGCCCAGTCGACGGCGTCGGTCTCGACCATCGTGGCGCGACGGGTCAGCTGGGGCGCCAGCCGCGGGTGCGGCGTGAAGCCCTCGGGCATCGTCACCTGGGTGTCGATCACCCGCTTGACCGTCTCGGTGCTGATGGCGGTCTCGACCTTGGAGTGGTCCAGACGCGCCTCGGTGAACACCTCGGGCTTGACCACGGCGCCCGGCTCGATCGGCTTCTTCTCGACCTCGCGGGTCTCGGTGAAGGCCCTCTCCAGCTCGGACTGGTAGTCGCGCAGGGCCTGCTCGGCCTCCTCCACCGTGATGTCGCCGCGCCCGATGAGGGACTCGGTGAACAGCTTGCGGGTGGAGCGCTTGGCGTCGATGACGTCGTACATGAGGGGCTGGGTGAACGCGGGGTTGTCGCCCTCGTTGTGCCCACGGCGCCGGTAGCAGACGAGGTCGATGACGACGTCCTTGTTGAACGCCTGACGGTAGGCGAAGGCCAGGTGGGCGACCCGGACCACGGCCTCGGGGTCGTCCCCGTTGACGTGGAAGATCGGCGCCTGGACCATCCGCGCGACGTCGGTGGCGTACACGCTGGAGCGGCTGTCGGTCGGCGAGGTGGTGAAGCCGACCTGGTTGTTCACGATGACGTGGACCGTGCCACCGGTGCGGTAACCCCGCAGCTGGGACAGGTTCAGCGTCTCGGCCACCACGCCCTGACCGGCGAAGGCCGCGTCACCGTGGATGAGGATGGGCAGCACGGTGAAGCCGTGCGGGCCCTTGTCCAGCACGTCCTGCTTGGCGCGGACGATGCCCTCGGCGACCGGGTTGACCGTCTCCAGGTGGGACGGGTTGGCGGCCAGCGAGATCTCGATGGACTCGCCGTCACGGGTCTGGAAGGTGCCCGCGGTGCCCAGGTGGTACTTGACGTCACCGGAGCCGTGCGCGCTGCGCGGGTCGAGGTTGCCCTCGAACTCACCGAAGATCTGCCCGTAGGACTTGCCGCAGATGTTGGCGAGGACGTTCAGGCGACCGCGGTGGGCCATGCCGATGACGGCCTCGTCCAGCTCGGCCTTGGCGGCCTTGGAGATCACGCCGTCCAGCAGCGGGATCAGCGACTCGCCGCCCTCCAGGGAGAAGCGCTTCTGACCGACGTACTTGGTCTGGAGGAAGGTCTCGAACGCCTCGGCGCTGTTGAGGCGGTGCAGGATGTGCAGCTGCTCGTCACGGTCGAGCTTCTCGTGCTCGCGCTCGACGTGCGACTGGATCCACTCCCGCTCCTCCGGGCTCTGGATGTGCATGTACTCGATACCCACCGTGCGGCAGTAGGTGTCGCGCAGCACGCCCAGCACGTCGCGCAGCTTCATGACCTGCTTGCCGCCGAAGCCCCCGGTGGGGAACTCGCGGTCCAGGTCCCAGAGGGTCAGGCCGTGCTCCAGCACGTCCAGGTCCGGGTGCTTGCGCTGCTCGTGGTCGAGCGGGTTGGTGTCGGCCATGAGGTGGCCGCGCACGCGGTAGGCGTGGATCAGCTCCTGGACCCGGGTGGTCTTGTCGAGCTGGGTCGCCTTGTTGACGTGGATGTCCTGGACCCAGCGGACCGGCTCGTACGGGATCCGCAGCGAGTTGAAGATCTCGTCGTAGAAACCGTCCTCGCCCAGCAGCAGCTGGTGGATGCGTCGCAGGAACTCGCCCGACTGGGCGCCCTGGATGATCCGGTGGTCATACGTCGAGGTGAGCGTCATGACCTTGCTGATGCCGAGCTCGCTCAGGGTGTCCTGGGAGGCGCCCTGGAACTCGGCCGGGTACTCCATGGCCCCGACACCGAGGATGGTGCCCTGACCGGGCATCAGGCGCGGCACGGAGTGCACGGTGCCGATCCCGCCCGGGTTGGTCAGGCTGATCGTGGTGCCCTGGAAGTCCGGAACACCCAGCTTGTTGTTGCGGGCCTTGCGGACCAGGTCCTCGTAGCCGCTCCAGAACTCGTTGAAGTCCATCTCGTCGGACTTCTTGATGGAGGGCACGACCAGCTGACGGGAGCCGTCGGGCTTCTGGAGGTCGATCGCCAGGCCGAAGTTCACGTGTTCTGGCTTGGCGACGCCGGGCTTGCCGTCGATCTCCGTGTAGGAGTGGTTCATCGAGGGCAGGGCCTTGAGGGCCTTGACCATGGCGTAGCCGATGAGGTGGGTGAAGGAGACCTTCCCACCGCGGCCGCGCCGGAGATGGTTGTTGATGACGATGCGGTTGTCGAACAGCAGCTTGACCGGCACCGCGCGCACGCTCGTCGCGGTGGGCAGGGTCAGGCTCGACTCCATGTTGGTCGCGGTGCGGGCGGGTGCGCCACGCAGCCGCTCCTCGTTGACCTGGAGAGCATCGTCGGTGTTCTTGGGTGCAGGGGCCGCGGTGGCCTTCTTCTTCGGCGCGGGTGCGGCGGGGGCCTTCTCGGTCTGCGCCTTTGCGGTCGCAGTGCCCCCACCCTTCCCGTTGGCCGAGTCCGCGGGCTTGTAGTCCGCGAAGAAGTTCCACCAAGCCTTGTCAACCGAATTCGGGTCGGTGAGGTACTTCTGGTAAAGCTCCTCGACCAGCCACTCGTTCGGGCCGAAATCTGTCAGGGGTTGAGACGCCTCAGACGACACGGCGGAGATCGCCCACTTCCGCAGCTCGCTTGTGAATGATTAGGAAAGACGGGTGGCTGCTGGCAAGGCGGGCTCGAAGAAGCACGGAGTCGCTCCCCTTCGCAGGGAAGAATCTGTCCTGGCCAGCACTCGTCGGGTACAAGGCTACTTGTACCGACCTCCCTGACGGGAACATCGGTGTAGTTGAAACTGGGAGATACCTAACAATCTTTCACACGAACCTTGTCTCTACGTGCTGGTTACTTTGCGTTGCGTGGTCAACGTGATGCGTTTACTCCTGTTTGTCGGGGTTCTCGGTGGGCATTCCTGTGACCGCCTCCGGCCAGGGCCCCTGTGGCGCGCACCACGTTTCCCGTCGGCGCCCGTGAGCGCGGCCACCGGACAGCAACCGACGGCGACCGGACGGCGTCCGACGGTGAAACGCCGGTGACCGGCGGCGGGGATGCCCGGATCTGCGCGCTCTTCCCAGTTCTCCCCCATGGCGGAGCCCCCCGAGCCTACGATCGGCCTACGAACGCGGCATGTCGGGTGGGAGGACCATGAAGGGACTCGGAGAACTGGAGGCCGCCATCATGGGAGCCCTGTGGAGCTCGGAGGGTCCGCTCTCCGTGCGCGAGGTCCGGGACCACATGGTCTACGACCGCGAGGTCGCCTACACGACCGTCATGACGGTCGCCAACATCCTCTTCCACAAGGGCCTGGTGGACCGTGAGAAGGACGGCCGGGCCTGGGTCTACTGGGCCCGGGAGACCCACGCCGAGTACACGGCCCGCGTGATGGGCGAGGTCCTGGAGACGGGGCCCGACCCCGGAGCCACCCTGCTGCGCTTCGTGGAGCGCTTCAGCGACGAGGAGATGGCCCGGCTGCACCACGTCTTCCGCCAGGTGCGCGACCGGCGCGGCCCCGGTCGCACCCGCACCTCACCGACGGCGTAGCGAACGCACGCTCGGGGTGGCGACCGCCGCGAGCGTCGCCGCCAGGGTCAGCCCCGCCACGATCAACAGGGACCGTTCCGGTCCGATGGCCTCCGCCACCGGACCGATCGCGATCTGTCCCACCGGCATCGCCACGAAGGAGCCCAGGGCGTCGTAGGAGTACACGCGGGAGAGCCGCTCGGGCGGGACGTTCTCCTGCACCGACACCTCCCAGGCCACGGTGAACTGCTCCACGGCGACCCCGCCCGCGAACATCGCCGCGAACAGCAGCGGGACCAGCGGGGACGGCCCGGCCAGTACGAAGAACGGCAGGGTCTGGAGCGTGACCAGCGCCGTTCCGTAGAGCAGCGCCCGCTGCGGCTGCCAGCGAGCCGCGAGCACACCGCCGACCAGCAGCCCCAGGCTGTTGGCGGCCATGAGCAGACCCCACGTGGTCCGCCCGAACGTGTCGTCGGCGATCCCCGGCCCCAACACCGCCGTGACCGACGACCACCCGGCGTTGACCACCATGAACTGCAGCACGATGATCCACACCCACGGCCGGGCCACGAACTCGCCCCACCCGTCCAGGAGGTCGCGGAGCACCCCACGGCTCCGCGCCGCCGTGGACGGGACCCGCAGGAACAGGAAGACCACCCCGGCGGCGGCGAACAGCAGCGCGTCCACACCGATCGCCCAGCCCGGTCCGACCAGGCCCACGAGCACGCCGCCCGCCGACATCCCGGCGAACATGCCGACCTGTTTGGCGACCCCGGCCACCGCGTTGGCCTGGCGCAGAAGCGACCCGGGGACGGTCTGCGGGGTCAGCGCGGCGATCGCGGGCAGGTTGGCGGCGGCAGCGGCCCCGTTGAGCACGCTCAGCGCCACCATCAGTCCGAGGGTGGCCGCTCCGCTGATCAGGGACAGCGCCAGGAGCCCCTGGGAGAGCGCGGCCAGGAGACAGGCGCCCTGGATCACGACGGTGCGCGGGAGCCGGTCCGCGAGGACCCCGCCGAACAGCAGGAGCGCCACGTTGGCGAGGGACCGCGCGCCCACCACCAGGCCCACCTGGGCCAGGGAACCGGTCACGTCCAGGACGGCGAAGGCCAGCGCCACGTGCGCCATGCCGTTGCCGAAGAGCATCAGCACCCGGCCGGTCACCAGGAGGCGGAAGGGCGCGTGCGCCAGGGGCGCCGTGAATCCGGGGCCCGACGTGCGCGGCCCGGTCATCCGTGCCTCTGGTTCATCAGGGTCCGCCCTCCGGTTCACCGTGTCGACCGGGGAACCCTCTCCGACGCGCGGGCGCGGGTCAACCGGTTTTTCCGGGCCGACCGCTCAGCGGCCGAGGACCCAGCTGCGGCCCTCGGCGGCCAGCTTCTCCACCAGGGTGGCGCTGTCGTGCTCCTTGGCGAAGAGGTGCTCGGGGCGGGTGATCGGCACGATCCACAGCCACCGCACGGGGTCGCCCTGGAAGGACAGGCCGGAGGTGTCCGGCGGGATCCTGGTGGGATCGGTCACCAGCGGGGTCGGGTCCTCCAGGAGCAGGACCGCGCCCGCGCCGCCGCGCATGGAGCGGTCCTCGGCGTTGTCCAGCCACTTGATGGTGTGCCCGGTCCCGAACCACGTGACCGCACGCCAGGGGAACGCCCCGATCCACCGGAAGATCCGGGCCGCGTGGTGCGCGGGCAGCGTCGTGGCCAGCGCCAGCTCCACTCGCGCGTGGTTGGAGGTGTCGGCCATGTACCGGTCCAGGGTGGGCATCCGCTGCCCGCACATGCCCACGGTGGAGAGCACCGTGAAGGGCCGGTCGTGCGAGGGCGGCCGCTCCGAGACCCGCAGCAGGGGCGGGTGGCCGTCGGACACGTCCCAGTAGTGTCCGGGCTCGCCCACCCGGCGGTTCAGGTGGCTCAGCACGGTCCGCTGGACGCTGCGCCACGCCCCGGAGGCGCGCCGCCAGTCCCAGTAGGCCTCGGCGTGCACCACACGCGGCCACAGCTGGTCGCGCACCGCGTCCAGTTCCCACGCGTAGGCGCTGCGCCCGATCGCCTCACGGGCGTAGCCGGGCAGGCCGCTGTCGGCCTCCGCCCAGCCCGGGATCACCGCGAGCAGACCCTCCTCGTCCACCAGGGCCACCCCGTCGCCCTCCTCGAACCACACCGCGCGCAGTGTGGCCGGGTCGAAGCGCGGACGCCCCTGCGGGTGCTTGGTGTGGGCCTCCGGCATGAGCGGCGCCTGCCCCCGGTGGAGGCCGCCCGACCCGCTCTCGCGGGGGGCCGCCTCGTGGTTGGCCAGCCACACCGGGACCCGGATGCGCTCACGGGCGTCGAGCAGGTAGGCGGCCGTGGTGTGGGAGTCGCACTCGACGACGACGCGGCGGCTCTGGTAGGGGCTGATCTCGTCCAGCAGGACGTCGATCTCGGTCACCGGCCCTCCCACGCGCCGACGGGCTGTCATGTCGTCGTGTCCGCCGGAAGCGGGCGGAGCCGTCCGGCCTGTCCACGAGCTAAGTAGAATCGACGGTAGTGCCCTGACAGTCGGAGCAGCACCGCAGTCGCGTATAGGTCGTATAACGACCCGTGCCGCCACTTCCCTCCCGCACCGGGCGCAGACCACCGACTCCACTCCTTACGGATCCTTATGCCCGCCGAGCTCACATTCGTCGCCCCCCGCCGCGCCAAGCCGCCCCGGCACCTGGCCGACCTCAGCCCCGAAGAGCGGCTGGAGGTCGTCAGGGAGCTGGGGGAGAAGCCCTTCCGGGCCAAGCAGATCGCCAAGCACTACTACGGCGGGCTGGAGTCGGACACCGCGAAGATGACCGACCTCCCCGAGGCCTCCCGGGAACGGCTCGGCGAGGCGCTGCTGCCCACCCTGCTCACCCCCGTCCGGCACATCACCTGTGACAACGGGATGACCCGCAAGACCCTGTGGAAGGCCTTCGACGGGGTGATGTTCGAGTCGGTGCTCATGCGCTACCCGGACCGCGTCACCCTGTGCATCTCCTCCCAGGCCGGGTGCGGGATGAACTGCCCCTTCTGCGCCACCGGCCAGGCGGGTCTCACCCGTAACCTGTCCACCGGCGAGATCGTCGACCAGGTCGTGGCCAGCGCCCGCGACCTGGCGCGCGGCGAGGTCGCCGGCGGCCCGGGGCGGATCAGCAACATCGTGTTCATGGGCATGGGTGAGCCCATGGCCAACTACAAGCGGGTGCTCCAGACCGTCCGCCAGATCACCGACCCGGTCCCCGACGGGCTGGGCATCTCCCAGCGCGGCGTCACCGTCTCCACGGTGGGTCTGGTCCCGGCGATCAACAAGCTCATCGACGAGAGGATGCAGGTCCGCCTGGCGATCTCCCTGCACGCCCCCGACGACGAGCTCCGCGACGAGCTGGTGCCGATCAACACCCGCTGGAAGGTCGACGAGGTCCTGGACGCCGCCTGGCGCTACGCCGGGACCACCGGACGCCGCGTGTCCATCGAGTACGCGCTGATCAAGGACATCAACGACCAGGCGTGGCGGGCCGACCTCCTCGGCAAACTCCTCAAGGGCCACCTGGTGCACGTCAACCTCATCCCGCTCAACCCCACCCCGGGGTCGAAGTGGACCGCCTCGCGCCCCGAGGACGAGCGCGAGTTCGTCCGGCGCCTCCAGTCCCACGGCGTCTCGGTGACCGTCCGCGACACCCGCGGCCAGGAGATCGACGGGGCCTGCGGGCAGCTCGCCGCCGCCGAGAAGTAGACCGACGTGGTCGAGACCGCCCTGGCCTTCGTGGTGGCCACCGCGGCCGGGTTGGTCCCGCTCATCAACATCGAGCTGTACCTGCTGGGCGCCGTCGCCCTCGTGGACGACGGCGCCCTGGTGGCGATGGCCCTGGCCGCCGCGCTGGGCCAGACCCTCGGCAAGATCCCGTACTACTACGTGGGCTACGGGACGCTCTCCACGCCGTGGCTCCGGCGCCGCGCCGCCACGCCCGGCCGGTGGACGGCGCGGATGTCCCGCTGGCGGACCAGGGCGGAGGAGCGCCCGGCCTGGGGCGCGGGCCTGCTCGCCCTGAGCTCCTTCGCCAGCGTCCCGCCGTTCATGGTCGTCTCCGTCCTCGCCGGGGTGCTGCGCATGAACCTCGTGCTCTTCTGCGCGGTCACCCTCGTCACCCGCTTCGCGCGCTTCCTGATCCTGGTCCTGGCCCCCGCCTGGGCGCTGTCCTTCCTGCCCTGACGGCCCCGCCGGGAAATCGGCCCCTCCGTCCCGGAACCGGACCGCGTCGGTCGGCGTCTCTTCCTGTGCCTGATCACCGAGCACCAAGGAGGCCGCGATGCGGGCCGGACGTAGTGGGATCGCCGTCGGAACGGCGCTGGGAGCGTTGCTCCTGGCCACCGGATGTTCCTTCGAGTGGAGCATCGGGAACACCGAGCCCGTGGGCGGAGGCGACGCCACGGAGGCCTCCGACGCCGGGTCCGGTGAGGAGACCGCCGGGGGCGACGCCGCCGCCGTGGACGTCGCGGAGGTCGAACGCCAGTCGAGCGAGCGGCTCGCCGAGCAGGTCGGGCAGGCGCCGGACGACTTCACCTGCCCCGGCGACCTCCCCGCCGAGGAGGGCGCGGAGATGCGCTGCGAGCTCACCCACGGGGGGCAGTCGCTCGGCGTGACCCTCACCGTGACCTCGGTCGACGGTGGCGACGTCAACTGGGACGTCCTGGTCGACGAGTAGCTCTGGAAGGCCGGAGGCCGGGCGTACACTCGGGGCACGTTCGGGGTCGGCCTCCGGTTCGGCTCCCAGGTCACGAGGGGGAAGTTCGATGGTGCAGGTCGCGGTCGCCCAGTTCGCGCCGGGTCAGGACAAGGCCGAGAACCAGCGGTCGGTCGCGGAGCTGACCGCCAGGGCCGCCGCCCGGGGCGCGCGGGTGGTCCTGTTCCCCGAGTACACGATGTTCACCGCGCCGCGCACCGACCACCGCTTCGTGGAAGCCGCCGAACCCCTGGACGGGCCGTTCCTGGCCGACGCCGCCGACACCGCCCGCCGGGAGGGCGTGTACTTGGTGCTCGGCGTCAACGAGGCCGGTGGGGAGGGCGCCACCCACTTCACGAACACCCTTGTGGCGCTCTCGCCCGAGGGGAAGCGGGTCGCGCTCTACCGCAAGGTCCATCTCTACGACGCCTTCGGCGCGAGGGAGTCGGACGTGGTCGCCCCCGGGCCGATCGACGATCCGGAGACCTTCACCGTCGACGACGTGGTCTTCGGTCTCCAGACCTGCTACGACCTGCGCTTCCCGGAGGTGACCCGAAGGATCGCCGACGCCGGGGCGCACATGGTGCTGCTGGCCGCGCAGTGGGTTCCGGGACCGCTGAAGGAGGACCACTGGCGCACCCTCGCCCGGGCCCGCGCCATCGAGAACACGGTGTACGTGGCCGCCTCCGGGCAGTCGGCGCCCGGCGGAGCGGGCAACAGCGTGGTGGTCGACCCGATGGGGACCGCGCTGGCGTCCCTGGGGGAGCAGACCTTCGAGGTGACGTCGGCGGAGGTTTCGGCCGCGCGCGTGGAGGCGGTTCGTGTCACGAACCCGGCGCTGTCCCTGCGCCGATTCTCGGTGATTCCGCACGACCGGGACTGAGCCCCAGCCCCGTACGGGGCAGGACATGTCCGGTACTTCCCAGGAAAGACCATCTATGAACTGGGGTCTTCCCAGGGTTCGTCACTTAGGGTTATGATCTCCCTGCACGGAGTGATTTAGATCGGTCCGGACCCTTCCAGGTGCCGAGAGCTTCTGATTCAATTAAGAGCCGGTAACTATCGGCCCGCCAGACTGTCCTAAACCACGGGGGGAGCAAGGACATTGCGCGGAACGAGCATGATGTGCGAACGGGACACGAGGCCTGACACCGCATCCGAGATCCACGTCTACGACCCGAGCTGGCTCAGCGGGGCGCAGTGCATGGGGGATGCCTGCGTCGTCTGCCACGTCAAGTGGCCGCGGCCCCGCCGGGTCCTGGGTGAACTGCCGGACGGCAGCCACGTGTACGGATGCGACGAGTGCGCGGGGATCATCGGTCACCAGCCGGTCTCCGCGGGTGGGTCGCTGATCGCGGCACGCTAGGCGATGGCGGCCGGTGACGACGGTCGCGCTCCGGGTCCAGGGGGAGTCATGAGGACCCGGAGCGCTTCCGTTGACGCACCCGCTTCCATGGGGAGGAGGGGAATTGAGTGCGTCTATCCAGGATGGTCTCTCGTGGCGCGCTCGGCGCGCGGTCGCGCCCGGTGAAGGGCGTCGCTGCACCACGATACTCCGTGTGGCCCGCCCTCGACCGTCAGTGAGAGACATCCGTCCGTTAATTCGACCGGCGCGGAGCTAGCCGTTGGTCGGGAACCCCAGGTCGACGCCGCCCTCGGGGCGCTGTCCCGGGTCGGTCCAGCGGGCCGTGACCGCCTTCGTGCGGGTGTAGAAGTGGACGCCCTCGGTGCCGTGGGCGTGCGAGTCCCCGAACAGCGACTGCTTCCAACCGCCGAAGGAGTAGTACGCCATCGGCACCGGGATGGGCACGTTGATGCCGACCATCCCCACCTCGATCTCGTTCTGGAACCGCCGCGCGGCCCCGCCGTCGTTGGTGAAGATCGCCGTCCCGTTGCCGTACGGGTTGCCGTTGACCAGCCGGACCGCCTCGTCGTAGTCGCGCACGCGGACCACGCTCAGCACCGGGCCGAAGATCTCCTCGCGGTAGCAGGACATCCCGGGGTCGACGTGGTCGAGGACCGAGGGGCCCAGCCAGAAGCCGTCCGCCTTCCCGCCCAGCACCGGGTGGACCCGGCCGTCGATCGCCAGCGTCGCCCCCTCACGGACCCCCGACTCCAGGTAGGAGGCCACCTTGTCCCGGTGCTCCCGGGTGACCAGCGGTCCCATCTCGCTGCGGTCGTCGTCCCCGGGACCGACCCGCAGCCGCGAGACCCGCTCGCGGATCCGTTCCAGCAGGTCGTCGGCGACCGAGTCCACCACCGCCACCGCCGAGATGGCCATGCAGCGCTCGCCCGCCGAACCGAACCCCGCCGAGACCGCCGAGTCCGCCGCCAGGTCGAGGTCGGCGTCGGGCAGCACCACCATGTGGTTCTTGGCGCCGCCCAGTGCCTGGACGCGTTTGCCGTGCTCGGCTGCGTTGCGGTACACGTACCTGGCGATCGGCGTCGAACCCACGAAGCTCACCGCCGCCACGTCGGGGTGCTCCAGGAGCGCGTCCACGGCGACCCTGTCCCCGTGCACCACGTTGAAGACGCCGTCGGGCAGGCCCGCCTCGGCCCACAGCTCGGCCAGGATCAGGGACGCGGACGGGTCCTTCTCGCTGGGCTTGAGCACGAACGTGTTGCCGCAGGCGATCGCCACCGGGAACATCCACATCGGGACCATCGCCGGGAAGTTGAACGGCGTGACACCGCTGACCACGCCCAACGGCTGAAGGATCGAGTAGGCGTCCACCCCGGTGGACACGTTCTCGGAGTACCCGCCCTTGAGCAGGTGGGGGATGCCGCAGGCGAAGTCCACGACCTCCAGGCCACGGGCCACCTCGCCCTGGGCGTCGGAGAACACCTTGCCGTGCTCCGAGCTGACGGCCGCCGCAAGCCGGTCGCTGTTGGCGCGCAGCAGCTCCCGGAACCGGAACAGGACCTGGACCCGCCTGGACAGCGAGGTGTCCCGCCAGCCGGGGAAGGCCGCCTTCGCCGTCGCCACGGCGAGCCCGACCTCCTCGGCCCCGGCGAGGGCCACCGTCCCGGTGACCGTGCCGGACGCCGGATCGTAGATGTCACCGGTCCGTTCGGCGGGCCCCTCGTGGGCACCGCCGCCGATCCAGTGGGTGACGTGCTTGCTCATGCTTCCTCTTCCTGGTGGGGGGCGGGCTCAGGCCTGGTCTGCGACGGCGCGGACGGCGTCCAGCAGGATGTCGCGGCCCTCGGCGGCCTCCTCGGTCGACAGGGTCAGCGGCGGGGCCATGCGCAGCACGTTGCCGTGCACGCCGCCCTTGCCGACCAGCAGCCCGCGCTCACGGGCGGCCTCCAGCACCTGCCCCGCCAGCGGGGAGGACGGCGCTCCCGTGGCGGGGTCGACCATCTCGATCGCGAACATCAGGCCCTTGCCGCGCACGTCCCGCACGCAGGCGAGCTCGCGCAGCGCGCGCAGCCCCTCGACGACGGTGGCTCCCTGACGGAGCGCGTTGCCCTGGAGGTCGTTCTCCAGCACGTGGTCGAGGGTGGCCCCGGCCGCCGCCATGGACACCGGGTTGCCGCCGAAGGTGGCCACGCCGAGCGCGGTCAGGCCGTCCATGAGGTCGCCGCGCGCCACCACGCCGCCCACCGCGAAGCCGTTGCCGAGCCCCTTGGCGAAGGTCATGGCGTCCGGGGTGACCCCGTGGTTGCCGATCCCGAAGAAGCTGGTCCCGGTCCGGCCCCACCCGGTCTGCACCTCGTCGGAGACGAAGAGGATGCCGTGCTCGTCCAGGACCTCCTTGTAGGCGGCGTACAGGCCGTCCGGGGGCATCGCGAAGCCGCCCACGCCCTGGACCGGCTCCGCGATCAGGCAGGCCACGTTGGGCGCCGCGGTGTCCAGGACCTCGCGCAGGTCGGCCACGCAGACGTCGACGTACTCCTGCTCCGTGAGGTTCCGGAACGCGGGGGAGGCGTGGTCGGTGCCGTGCAGGTAGTGCACGTTGAGGGGGGAGAGCGAGGAGTTCTTCCAGGCGCGGTTGCCGGTGACCGCGACGGTGCCGAAGGAGCGCCCGTGGTAGCTGCCGCGCATGGCCAGGACCTCGTCGCTGCCGCGCGCGTGCGTGGCCAGCAGCAGCGCCGTCTCGTTGGCCTCCGTGCCGGAGTTGGTGAAGAAGACCTTGGCGTCGGGGATGCCGGACAGTCCGGCGATCCGCTCCGCCAGCTCCACCTGGGAGCGGATGAGGTAGAGGGTGGAGGTGTGGACGACGCCCTTGGCGAGCTGGCGTTCCACGGCCTCGCGGACCTCCGCGACGTCGTAGCCGAGCATGTTGGTCACGATGCCGGTGAAGAAGTCGAGGTAGGTACGGCCTTCGGCGTCCGTGACACGGGCGCCCTTCCCGCTCACGATCTCCAGCGGGGACTCGTAGTAGAGGGGCAACCAGGAGGGCATGACCGCGCGGTGGCGCGCAAGGAGTTCCGACATGCCCTCAGTCTCCCCAGCGCCGAGGGGCTTATCCAGAATCACCATGTTGACAACATGCTGGGTGGCCTTACAGGTTGTAAAGCACCCGAGGAGGCGTCTCCTCGGAGCTCACGGGAGAGGACGGCTCAGCACGGTGTAAAGCGAAACGCCCTCGAATCTGACAGAGCGTCCTAGACTGTCGCCTGTGCTTCCCACTCTCGCCGAGGTCCTCCAGCTGCCCGCGCTCCAGAAGGCCAGGCCCCGAGTGGTGGCCGGTTCCGAGTACCTGGACGTGGCCGTCCGCTGGGTCCACATCGCCGAGGTCACCGACCTCGCCCACCTGCTGCGCGGCGGTGAGCTGGTGCTCAGCACCGGTATCGCCATGCCCGACGACCCCGACGCCCTGCGCCGCTACATCGAGGACATCGCCGACGCCGGGGTCAGCGGGATCGCCGTCGAGCTCGGCCGCAAGTACCACGCCGAACTCCCCGCGGCCTTCCTCGACGCCGCCCGCGAGGCCCGTGTCCCGGTCATCCTGCTCGACCGCGAGGCCCGCTTCGTCGAGATCACCGAGGCCGTGCACATCCGGGTGGTCAACGAGCAGCTGGAGGAGCTGCGCGAGTCCGAGAAGCTCCACTCGGTCTTCACCCAGCTGTCCGTGGAGGGCGCCGACGTCGCGCAGATCCTGCACGAGGTGGCCCAGCTCTCCGGGTGCCCGGTCGTCCTGGAGAACCTCACCCACCAGGTCCTGGCCTGCGACCTCAACGGCGAGGATCCCGGCACCCTGCTGACCGCGTGGGAGAGCCGTTCGCGCGCGGTCCGCACCGGGACCCGGACGGTGCACGCGCCCGCCTCCGGCTGGCTGGTCACCACGGTCGGTGCCCGGGGCCAGGACTGGGGGAGGCTGATCCTCATCGTCGGGGCCACCCCCACGGCCCGCCAGACCATGCTCATCGAGCGCGCCGCCACCACACTGGCCCTCGGCCGCCTGCTGGAACGCCACCAGGAGAGCCTGGAGCGCCAGACCCACCGCACCATCATCACGGGCATCATCGACCGCGCCTACTCCGATCCGGAGGAGGCGCTGGTCCGGGCGCGCGCCGTGGGGGTTCCCCTGCACAACCGGGAGATGGTCGGCCTGGTCCTGCGCCTGCGGGAGAGCGGGACCGGCCTGGCCGCCCAGGCCCGCCTCTCGGACACCGCCGAGGGCGCCGCCCGCGCCTGCCGCGAACTCCGCCTCCCCGCGCTGGTGGGCTCCCTCGACGACCTGCGCGTGGGGATTCTGCTGGCCCTGCCCGACCGCAGGCGGCTGGACGCCACCCTGCACCTGCTCGCGGACCGGGTCCGGGGCGCGGTGGGGGACGCGGCGGTGCTCGCCGTGGGCTCGACCGCCGACGACGTCCGCGAGGTGCGCCGCTCCTTCCTCGAAGCCCGCCAGGTGGGCGACGTGGCGATCAAGCAGAGCGACCGGCGCCCCTTCTACCGCCTGCCCGACCTCCACCTGCGCGGGCTGCTCCACCTGTTCCGCGACGACGAGCGCCTCCAGACCTACGTGGAGCGCGAGCTCGGCCCGCTCCTGGACCACGACGCCCGGCACGGCGGAGACCTGGCCGACATGCTCCGCCACTACCTGGGCGCGGGGCGCAACAAGGCGCTGGCCGCGAGCCGGGCGCACCTGTCCCGCCCCGCCTTCTACGAGCGGCTGCGCCGGATCGGCAACGTGCTCGACGCCGACCTGGAGTCGGTGGAGACCTGCCTGTCCCTCCACGTGGCCCTGCTGTCCCTGGACTCCCTCCGGGACCAGCACTAGGCGCCCCCAGAGCACGGGAGTGGCCCGTCACGGCCGGTGCAGTACGTTGGATTCCGTCGTGAATCCCGGCGTCGGCAAGGGATTCCTGATTCCGGCGCGTGGAGGCCACAGTGACCGAGCTCCCCGGCCCCGGACCCGCACGGCGGGTCAACGGGGTGGTGTTGGACGAGACGGGAAGGCGCATCATCGAGCTCCTCCAACAGGACGGCCGACTCTCCTACGCCGCCATCGGCAAGACCGTGGGCCTCTCCGAGGCCGCCGCCCGCCAGCGCGTCCAGCGCCTCCTGGAGTCCGGCGCGGTCCGGGTGGTGGGCGTCACCGACCCCGTGGTCCTGGGATACCGACGCCAGGCGATGATCGGCGTCCGCACCGACGGCGACCCCGCCACCGCCGCCGACGCCGTCTCCGCGCTGGACGGGGTCCGGTACGTGGTCGTCACGGCGGGCTCCTTCGACCTCATGGTCGAGGTCGTCGCGGAGGACGACGCCCGCCTGCTGGACGTCGTCGCCGCGATCCGCGCGGTGGAGACCGTGTGGAGCACCGAGACCTTCCTCCACCTCAGGCCCCGCGAACGGGGCCGCGCCCGGGGTGCGCGGTAGCGGACCTCAGGGTGCCCCGGGGACCCCGGAGACCTCCATGCCCAGCAGCTCCGAGGCCAGGGTCTTGCCATGGGCGTCCAGGTACAGGGACGTGGTCACCGTGTCGTCGGAGGCCCGGGCGCACACCAGGACCAGGGCGTACACGTTGTCCATCCGGTGCACGGTGACCGGCCCCCGGAACCGCTCGCCCAGCACGGCGCGCACCCGCTCGGGCGTCAACTCCTCAAGGAGCACCGGATACCAGCGCGGGTCCCGGGCCACGACGGAGATCGTGTTCAGGTTTCCCTTGTCCCCGGCCCTCGCGCTGGCGATCTCGTACAGCGGGACGCTCATCGTCGCTCCTCCCCGAACCAGCTGACCGCCGGTTCCACGGCCTCTCGTGCGATGGTGCTCGACAGGATTCCCACGACCTCCCCGCTCCGGGTCCGCACCCCGCCGCCTCCGGCGGGGCCGCACGTGTAGAGGGCGCCGACCTCCTCCTCCACGGCCTGGGCCCCGGCCCGGTCCGGGCTCAGGGCCGCGACGCGCAGCCGACACTCGAAGGGGTCCCCGCCGTCGGGCCCCGGCCCGGACCCGATCAGGTCGACCCGGCTCCGGACCCGGCCCCCCAGGCGCTCGCGCACCACCTCCCCGGCGAGCCGGGCCCGCGCCACGGCACCCGGCCCCGCGTAGGAGATCTCCCCCTCGCCCCGGTACCCGGCGCGGTAGCCGACGCTGACCTTCAGCGTGTCCGGCCGGGCGAGGCCGCGCGCGCCGTCCACGAGGACGCGGTCCCCGCCCAGCTCCCGCAGGCGCACACCCGTCATGTCCAGGGAGACGTCCGGGGTCAGGTAGGCCCGGGGGTCGGTCACCTCGTAGGTCAGCTGTTCCGTCACGGTCATGCGGTCCACCCTGCCGCCGGTCCCCGGGAGCTTGGTGACCACCGCGCGGCCCTCGTCGTCGACCTCGGCCAGCGGGAACCCCAGGTCGGCCAGGCCGGGCACCTCCTTGCGGCCCGGGTCGGCGAAGTACCCGCCCGTCACCTGGCCCGCGCACTCCAGCAGGTGGCCCACCAGCGTGCCCGCCGCCAACAGCCGGTCGTCCCCCGGGTCCCATCCCAGGTCGTGGAGGAGCGGAGCCAGGAACAGGGAGGGGTCGGCGGCCCGGCCCGCGACGACCACGTCCGCGCCGCCGCGCAGCGCGGGGAGCAGGGCTTCGGCGCCCAGGTAGGCGTTGGCCGAGACGAGCTCCCCATGGGACTCCAGCGGCTCGCCGTCCTCCCAGCACGGCGCGGACGGGTCGACGCGGTCCAGGACGTCGTCTCCGGTCACCGCGGCCACGGTGGTCGGCAGGCCCAGCGAGGCGGCCAGCGCCGCGGCCATCGCCCCGGCCGCCACGGGGTCGGCGGCGCCCGCGTTGGTGACCAGCCGCGTGCCCCGGCGGTGCAGCGGCTCCAGGAGGAGTTCGAGGCGGCGGCGGAGCATCGGGTCGTACCCCGGCCCCGACCCCTCGGAGGCGCGCAGCGAGGCGAGCGAGACCGTCCGCTCTCCCAGGCACTCCAGGACGAGCGTGTCGAGCTCGCCCCGCTCGACCAGGTCCACGGCGGGCTGGAGCCGGTCGGAGGCGAATCCGGCGCCGCAGCCGATCCGGGTGAGGGTCACGTGGTACTCCTTCGGGTTCGTGCGGACCTCGGGTCCGCGACGTGTGCGGCCGGTCGGTCAGGCCGCCCACGGCGTGATGACGCCCATGGCCACGGCCGAGCCGAACACGACCAGGCTGACGAGCCAGGCCCAGGGGAACAGGAACCGGATGTGGGTGCCGATGGGGACCCCGGAGAGGCCGACCAGCAGGTAGAAGGAACCGGTCATCGGGCTGATCGGGAAGCCGACGGTCTCCTGACCGGTGATCGAGGCCTGTGCGACGTCGATCTGCGCGACGCCGAAGCCGTCCCCGACGGCGGCCAGCACGGGCATGACGGCGAAGTAGTAGGCGTCCGGGCCGAAGAGCAGGCTCATGGGGACGGCCAGCACACCGATCAGCAGCGGCAGCCCGGGTCCGAGGAAGTCCGGCATGGCGCCGGTCATCGACACCGCCATCGCCTCGATCATGCCGCTCTCCTCCATGACGCCGAGGAAGGCACCGGCCGCCAGGAGGGTGCTGGCCATGAGGATCGCCCCGCGGGCGTGGTCGTTGATCCGCTCGGTCTGCGCCGACATCCCGGGGTAGTTGAGCGCCAGCGCGAGGACGAGGGCGATCAGGAACACCAGTTCCGGGGGCATCACCCCCGAGACGAGGGCGGCGACCGTGGCGAGGGTGAGCACGGCGTTCACCCAGTACAGGCGCGGCCGCAGGAGCTCCGGACGCTCCGACTCGTACTCCCCGGGCACCGTTCCGCCGCCCGGGGCTCCGTCACCGGCCGCACCGACCCCGGCACCGACCGGACGCCCGACGTTCGTCGAGCGCAGCCGGTTCCGCTCGCGGACACCCAGGTAGTACGCGATGAACAGGCAGGTGACCATGCCGATGAGCTGGGCCGGGATGAGCGGGGCCCACAGGTCGTTGGCCGGGATGCCGGTCGCCGTGGCCGCTCGGGCGGTGGGGCCGCCCCAGGGGACGATGTTCATGATGCCCGCGCCGAGGCCGGTGAGCGCGGCGAGCACCACCCGGCGCATCCCGAGAGCGTCGTAGAGAGGGAGCATCGCCGGGATCGTGATGAGGAACGTGGTCGCGCCCGCGCCGTCGAGGTGGGCCACCATCGCCAGGACCACCGTGGCCACCGCGATGGTCACGGGGTTGTCACCGGCGAACCGCAGGACGCGGCGCACGACGGGGTCGAAGAGCCCGGCGTCGCGCATCACCCCGAAGTACAGGATCGCGAAGACGAACATGGCGGTGGTGGTGGCCACCCCGGTGATGCCCGAGGTCACGAACGCGCCGACCTCACCCGGGCCGAACCCCATCAGGAGGGCGGCGGCGACGGGCACACCCGCCAGGGCCACGACCGCGCCCACGCGGTTGGACAGCAGAAGCACGAGCACGACCGTGATCGTGGCGAATCCCATGACGGTCAACATCAGGAGCGCTCCTCGGAGGGGACGAGAGTGACCTACGGCACTCGCGCTCATGTTTCCCTGAAGATTCCTTGAGTGTCCAGCATGAATAAAGCAAGAAGCTATGCTCTCGAAGCATGGATCTGACGCTGCGGGAGTTGTCCGTCTTCGCGACCGTCGCCCGGCACGGGAGTTTCACCGCCGCCGCCGACACGCTGCACGTCGCACAGTCCTCGCTGAGCCGGACCGTGATGACGATGGAGCGGAACCTCGGCGTCCGCCTGCTCGAACGCACGACGCGGCACGTGCGGTGCACGGCGGAGGGCACCGCACTCCTCGCCGTGGCCGAGCGCCTGATCGCGGCGCACCGCGCGGAGATGAACGGGCTCGAACGCTTCCTGCGGGGGACCCGGGGCACGGTCGTCGTGGCGACCCTGCCCTCACTCGCCGCCGCACTGCTCCCGGCCGTGATCGCTCGGTTTCGGGAGACCGCGCCCGAGATCGACGTCCACGTCCTGGACGGCATGGCGGGCAGCGCGATCGAGCGTCTGCGGGCGGGGGAGTGCGACATGGCGCTGGTGGCGGCCCCGGGACCCCAGGAGGGACTGCGGGCCCGGCCGCTGTTCCGGGACCGGTTCCTCGCGGTGGTGCCGTCCCGGCACCCGCTCGCGCGCAACTCCGAGCTCACCTGGGCCGACCTGGCCACGGAACCGTTCATCGTGACCGGAGGGGACTCCAGCGTCCGCCCCGTCACGGACGCGGCCTTCCGGAGCGCGGGGCTCCGACCGGCGCGCACCATCGAGGCGGGCAACATCTCCACCATCGGAGGCCTGCTCTCCGCGGGCCTCGGGGTCGCGGCGCTCCCCGCGCTGTCCCGGATCCTCATGAGCTTCGCCGACCACGCCTGCCGACCGCTCGGTGGGCCCGCCGTCGAACGGCGGGTCGACGTGATCGTCCACGGGGAGCGGCGCATGGCACCGGCGGCCGAGGCCTTCCTGGCCCTCCTCCTGTCGATGCGCGAGGAGGGCCACCCCCTTCCGGAGGGGGTGGCCTGGGTGCGGGACACCCCCTGACCGCCGGTGCGGCGCGAGCCGCTCCCGTCGACCTCCTACAGCCCGGCCAGGGCCTCCTCCAGGATGTCCAGGCCCTCGCGGAGCAGGTCGTCCCCGATGACCAGCGGCGGCAGCATCCGGATCACGTTGCCGTAGGTGCCCGCGCTGAGCAGGACCAGACCCCGGGAGTGGCAGTGCGCCAGCACCTGGGCCACCGCCTCGGGGGCGGGCTCCTTGCCGTCCTTGACCAGCTCGATGGCGACCATCGCGCCCCGGCCGCGCACGTCCCCCACGACGTCGAAACGGTCCGCGAGGCTGTGCAGGCGGTCCAGCATGAGCGCGCCGACCTCGCGGGCGCGGCCGGTGAGGTCCTCCGTCTCGATGACCTCCAGCGAGGCCAGGGCGGCGGCACACGCCGCCGGGTTGCCGCCGTAGGTGCCGCCCAGACCGCCGCCGTGCACGGCGTCCATGAGCTCGGCGCGGCCGGTCACCGCCGCCAGCGGCAGACCGCCCGCGATGCCCTTGGCCGTGGCGATCAGGTCCGGGACGATCCCCTCGTGGTCACAGGCGAACATGTCGCCGGTGCGCGCGAAGCCGGTCTGCACCTCGTCGGCGACGAACACGATCCCGTTGGCGCGGCAGAACTCGACCATCGCGGGCAGGAACCCGGGGGCGGGCTCGATGAAGCCCCCCTCGCCCTGGATGGGCTCGATGACCATCGCGGCCACGTTCTCGGCGCCGACCTGCTTGACGATCTGGTCGATCGCGGCGGCCGCCGCCTCGGGGCCGCAGTTCTCCGGACCGGTCGGCCAGCGGTAGGCGTAGGCCATCGGCACGCGGTGGATCTCTCCCGCGAACGGTCCGAAGCCCTGCTTGTACGGCATGTTCTTCGCGGTCAGGCCCATGGTGAGGTTGGTGCGGCCGTGGTAGGCGTGGTCGAACACCACGACGGCCTGCCGTCCGGTAGCGCTGCGGGCGATCTTGACCGCGTTCTCCACGGCCTCCGCGCCCGAGTTCAGCAGGAGGGACCGCTTCTCGTGGTCGCCCGGGGTGACCCGGTTGAGCGCCTCGCAGACCTCCACGTAGGCCTCGTACGGGTTGACCATGAAACAGGTGTGGGTGAAGCGGCCGAGCTGCTCGGCGGCGCGCGCGACCACGCGCGCGTCGGCGTTGCCGACGTTGGTCACCGCGATCCCGGAGCCGAAGTCGATCAGCGCGTTGCCGTCGACGTCCTCGACGATGCCGCCGCCCGCGCGCTCCACGTACACGGGCAGGACGCTGCCCACGCCCTGGGCGACGGCGGCCGAACGGCGCTTCTGGATCTCGCGGGACCGGGGGCCGGGGATCTCGGTGACGATCCTGCGGGACTGGGCGACCTCGGTCGGTTCCATGCGGCTGCCTCCTTGTGCGGTGCGACGGTGCGGACGAGCACGACACTAGATCGCGTCGAACCGGACACCCATGGACACAGTGGATAATCAGGTGAGCGTCCTGTGCCATTGCGTCAGGGACGGGGCCGCCTGGGAGAGAGCTACGGGGGAGACCGGATGCCGCCGACACTGGGGTCGCTGTTGCGCACGCCGAGCCTGCGCCTGCGCCTGCTCACCGGCCAGGACCGCACGCACCGCCAGGTGGAGTGGGTCGCGGTCAGCGAGCTGGCCGACCCCACCCCCTACCTCGCCGGGGGAGAGCTCGTGCTCACCACCGGAGTGCGGTGGGTGGACCGGTTCCCCGACCTGCGCGACTACGTGCGCCGCCTGGCCGAACGCGACATCGCGGGGATCGGGTTCGGCGCCGCCGTCAACTT
Organism: Nocardiopsis sp. NPDC058789; assembly: GCF_042745575.1. NCBI lineage: Bacteria > Bacillati > Actinomycetota > Actinomycetes > Streptosporangiales > Nocardiopsidaceae > Nocardiopsis > Nocardiopsis sp. NPDC058789. The sequence goes on along the minus strand of NZ_JBHYOW010000015.1, from coordinate 42,678 downwards.
CGACCACACCCCCGAGGAGCTCGTCGCCGCCGCCGAGGAGTTCGGGGTGGCCCTGCTGGAGGTCCACCGCCTGACCCCGTTCATGGCGGTCGGCAAGGAGGTCTCCCGGCTGCTCGCCCAGGAGGAGTACGAGGGACTCAACCGTGCCTTCGCCGCCCAGCGCGCACTCACCCGGGCCGCGCTGACCGGCGCCCCCGCCGTGGTGGAGCGGCTCGCCCGCGAACTCGGCGGCTGGGTGCTGCTGCTGTCCCCGGACGGAGCGGTCCGGCACGCGGCTCCGGCGTCGGCCGCCGCCCGCGCCCCCGGCCTGGCCGACGAGCTCGCCCGGCTGCGCGGAGCGGGGCCCCGGGCCAGCGTCTCGGTGGCCTCGGAGGGCGACCGCGTCTCCGTGCAGCCCCTGGCCACGAGCGGCCGGGCGCGGGGGTTCCTGGCCGTCGGCGGGGTCCGGGTGTCCGGTTCCGACGACCGCACCCTGGTCAACGCAGCGGTCTCCCTGCTCTCCCTCGAACTCGAACGCCCCACGCCCGGGGCGGGCACCGGGGCGGGCGTGCTCACGGCCCTGCTCGGCGGAGCCCTCGACCCCGCCCACCCGGGCGCCGCCGACCTGCGGTCGGTCCTGCCCGCCGCACCCGTGGTGGTGGCCGTCGGGACGGCCGTACCGGGCGGACCCCGCCCCGAGGGCCTCCTCGTGGCCGAGCACGAGGGCCGCACGGCCGTGCTGGCCGCCGCGGGCACCGAGGCGGCCGTGTTCGGCGAGGTCCTGACCGGGCCGGTCGGGGTGAGCGCCCCGGTCGACTACCCGGACCTGGCCGCCGCCCGCTCCCAGGCCGAGCGGGCACTGACCGCCGCCGAGGAGGAGGGACGCGAGCTCCAGCACTTCGACCAGCTCCCGGGCGGACTGCTCGGTCTGCTGGACACCTCCGCCGGGGCCCGGCTGGCCGACGAGCTGCTCGCCCCGATCGACGAGCAGCGGGCCGCGCCCGAACTCCTCGCCTCGCTGCGCGCCTACCTGGCCGCCTCCGGCCGCTGGGACACCGCCGCCGAACAGCTGGGAGTGCACCGGCACACCCTGCGCTACCGGATGCGGCGCATCCGGGAACTGCTCCCCGGCGACCTGGACGACCCCGACCACCGCACCGAACTGTGGATCGCGCTGCGTGTCCGCGAGGGCCGGACGTCCCGCTGAGCCGTGCCGGAGCGGGGCCCGGGGAAAGCGCCACCGGTTCCGGCGTTCGCCGGGTGGGGGCGCGGAAAATGCACCACAATGGCCACGATAGCTGGGGGTAGTCATCTGATCACGTGTGGTCGGGTGGTCAGGAGGGCGTCGTGAGGTCACTACGGGACGACGAGCAGATCGGCGGTCTCGGGTCCTACCCGACCACGGACGGACGGGTCACGGTCCGCGAGCGGAGGGCCGCGGGATCCGGTGCGGGGTCGGTGCGCTGGAAGGCGCCGGTGGACCGGGGCGGGATCCGCTCCTTCCTGGCCTACCTGCGGGCCTGCCTGCGCCGCGAGTCGGTGCTCACCCACGTGGTGCGCGCCGAGCGTCTGGACACCGACACCTGCGCCTGCCTGCCAGCCGGCCCGGAACTGCTGTTCAGCGGAGCCAGGGACACGTTGCCCGCACACCCCGAGAGCGCCCGGGTGACCCGCCTCGCCGTGCGGCACGGTCAGGCGCTGCGCTACGGCTACCCCCTGGTGATCCTCGGGGAGGGCGCCGACCGTGTGGCCCTGCCCCTGCTCACCGTGGACGTCCGGGCCGTGGACGAACCCCGGGCGGTGGGTCCGACCGGCCTCCCGGGCAACGGCCCGGGTCCGCTGGTGCGTGCCGTGGGCAGGCCCGACGTCAACACCGCCCTCCTCGCCCGGCTCGGCGTCACCGACCCCGAGGACCTCTTCGAGCTGCGCGCCCGTCTCCGTTCCGGGGCCCCCGATCCCGCCCACCGGCCCGCCGCCGTCGCGGACCTCGCCACCAAGGTGCGCACCCTGCTCACCCGGCTGGAGATCGAACGGGTCGACGACATCGCCCCGCTCGGCACCCGGGGCAGGCCCCATCCGCTTGTCTCGGGAGCGCACAACACGGCCGTGCTCTTCCGTGCCGGTCCCTCGGCGACGGGCGACGGAGAGGCGTCCGAAGGGGTCTCCGAGGGGGTGGAGGGGGTCCTCGCGGACCTCGACCCCACCGACCACCACGGACTCGACCCGGGCGCCATCGTCGGCACCGCGCTGGAGTCCCTGCTCGGCAGCGCCGCCCACGCGGCACCCACCGCCCGGGCCACGGACCCCACCGGGGCCCGAGCGGTTCCCGAGACGCTCCACGGCCCCCGCGCCCACCGCCGGGATCCACGGGACCGTGACCACAACCCCCCGCCGGTCCCGGTCTCGGCCACCGACCTCAGCCAGTCCCAGTACGCGGTCCTGAGCGCCGCCATGCGCGAACAGCTCACCGCCGTGGCCGCCCCTCCCGGCAGCGGCGTCCACGACCTGGTCGACGCTCTGGTGCGCACCGCCGTCGCCTGCGGCCAGCGGGTCCTGGTGTGCGGTCGGACCGAGGCCGACCTCGACGCCGTCCTGACCCGCGCCGACACCGCCCCCGCGCATCCGGTGGTCCGCGTCGGCGGCACCGGTGAACGCACCGCAGAACAGCGCCAGCTCACCCGCCTGCTCGCCCGCCACGCACAGCCGGCACCCGCCGCAGGGCCGCAGCCCGCGGGGGAGGAGGGCGCCAGCCACCGGGACGACCTGGTCGCCTCGTGGAACCGCGTCCGCCGGGTCTGGGCGACCATGGACACGCTGGCCGCGGACGGTCACGTCCTGGCCCGCCTGGCCGAGGAGCGCGGTCGCAGCATCGCCCGGGGCTGGGCCCCCGACACCCTCTTCACCCCCCGACACGGCGGCCCCGAGTACTGGCTGCACCGGGCCGAACGCGCGGCCGGTCGCGGTCTGGGCGGCTTCCACCACCGTGCCGCCGTCCGCCGCGAACTCGGTGTGGCCACCGACCCCGAGGGGCTCGACCAGCTCCGCGCCGTGGCCCGGCTGGAGAGCCGGTGGCGCGAGGCCGTGGACCGCCGAACCCGCTGCGCGCCCCTGGACGAACTCAGCGAGGAGCTGGCCGACGCCTGGGCCCGGCACCGCCGGGCCAGCGCCGCCTGTCTGTCCGCCGTCACCGGTTCCCGCCTCCGGCGTGGCCGCACCTCCATCGAGAACCGTGTGGAGGCACTCAACTGGAACCACGACGGGAGCTGGCCCGGCCCGGCCGCCCACCTTCTCGACACCCTGCCCGTGTGGGCCTGCCGCACCGACCAGGCCCGTGCCCTGCCCCCGGAGGCCGGGATGTTCGACCTGGTGGTCGTGGTGGGAGCGGAGCGGACCAGGGTCAGCGAACTCCTGCCGGTGCTCTACCGGGCCGGTCGCGCGGTCGTCGCGGGGGACCCGGCCCACCCGGGCCCGGCCAGCGTGCTGGAGCCGGAGGAGGAGCGGCGGGCCCTGGCGACGGCCGGGCTGGTCGCGGACCAGCTGGACGATCGCGCGCTGCGGCACGGAGCGGGCTCGGCGCTGCGGGCGGTGCGCGCGGCGACTCCGACGACGCTCTGGCTGGACGAACACGACGGCGCCCCCGAGGACCTGGCCGCGTCCGCCTCCCGGCACTGCTACGGCGGGCGGCTCGTGGTGGCGGGGCCGCCCCGGGGCGGGCCGGGCCCCGCCTTCGAGTGGCGCGACGTCGCGGGGGAGTGCGAGGCGGCGCCCGGTTCCTCCTACGTCAACCGGGAGGAGGCCTACCGGGTGGCCGTGGTGGTGGCCGAGCTCGACCGGGAGCTGCCCGAGGCCACGGACCTCGCGGTGGTGGCCCCGCTGCAACCACAGGTGGCACTGCTCCGCAGGCTGCTGCGCCAACGCCACCTGCGCCGCCGGGTCCGGGTGGGCGGGGCCGACCTGCTGGACTCCGACGCCGCCCGCGCCGACGTCACCGTGCTCTCCCCGATGCTCGCCGCGGACGCCCCGGCCATCGCGGAGCGGCGGGTGCGCACGATGACCCACCTGTGGTCGTCGCTGCTCACCCGGACCCGCGAACGCCTCGTGGTGGTGGGCGACCGGGACCACTGGTCCGGCGGGGACGGCCCGCTCGGCGACCTCCTCGGAGGAGGCCCCGGGCCCGCCGCCACCCCGGCCCGCCTCGCCCTGGTCGACGCCCTGCGCACGGCCGGGACCGGCGTGGAGGTGGACCGCCGTGTCGACGGGTGGACAGCCGACCTCGTGGTCGGCTACGGCGCCCGGCGCGTGCTCCTGCTGCTCGACGGAGAGCCCGACGGCCCCGCCCTGCGCCGCCTGCTCGCCCGGGGGAACGCGCTCAACGGGGCCACGGATGACCTCGTGGTGGTGGTGCCCGCCTGGCGCTGCCTGACCGACCCCCGGACGCTGGTGGAGGAGATCCTGTCCGCCTGCTGATGCCGCCGCCCCGGTCGGGGGCGCGGGCCCGCGCCCTATCCTGGAGCGAAGGACACATGCTCACAGAAGGGGACACGGGTGCCTGAGGGTCACACGCTGCACCGGCTGGCCGCACACTTCGAGAAGGCCTTCGGCGGTGGGACGGTGAGGGCCAGCAGCCCCCAGGGGCGCTTCGTCGAGGGCGCGGCGCGGATCGACGGCCGGGTCCTCACCGAGAGCGAGGCGCACGGAAAGCACCTGTTCCTGGGCTTCGACTCCGGAGAGTGGCTCCGTGTCCACCTGGGCCTCTACGGTGCCTGGTCCTTCGGCGACGCCGACGGCGAGCGCCACCTGGGCGCGCCCCGCGCCGAGGGAACCGCCCGCCTCGACCTGCGGCGCGATCCGGACGGCCACGTGGTCCCGCCGGAGCCGGTGGGCGCCGTCCGCGCGCGCCTGGTCAACTCCTCGGGCTGGGCGGACCTGCGCGGCGCCTCGGCGTGTGAGGTCATCACGGTGGAGGAGAAGCACGCCGTCCAGGACCGGCTCGGTCCGGACCCGCTGCGCCCCGACGCCGACCCCGAACGGGCCTGGCGCGTGGTGAGCCGGTCCCGCAGCAGCCTCGCGGTGCTCCTCATGCGCCAGGACGTCATCGCGGGCATCGGCAACATCTACCGGGCCGAGTCCCTCTTCCGCGCGGGGCTCGACCCCCTCACCCCCGGTCGTGAGCTCACCAGGGAGCGGTGGGAGGCCCTGTGGGACGACCTCGCCGCGCTCCTGCGGGACGGCGTCCGGGACGGGTACATCATCACCACGCGGCCGGAGGACCGGCCCGACCCCGAGGCGCTCCCGGTGCCCCGGCCCGACACGCTCTACGTCTGCTACCGGACCGGGGACCCCTGCCGCGTGTGCTCGTCGCCGGTCTCCGCCACCGAGCTGTCCGGGCGCACCCTGTACTGGTGCCCCGGCTGCCAGAGGTAGCCGCGGCCCCGGCCTTCCCGCTCCCGCACGTCCCGCCCCGCGCCCCGCACCCGCGCCGCCGCTCCGAAAACTCCTGGGGTGCCCGGTACCCCGGTGGGTACAATCCCGTGTCGATCGCTTAACCGGTTCAGCGAACCCGGTGCTCGGCACCCCCGGTCCACGACCGGGGTCGGGAGGAGAGAGGACGTGAGGGAGGCACTGTGGGTGCTCTGATGCGGAGACCGACGATCATGGACATCGCCCGCGCGGCGGGGGTGTCCAAGGGGGCGGTCTCGTACGCGCTCAACGGACGCCCCGGAGTCTCGGAGGAGACCCGGAGGCGCATCCTGGACATCGCCCACGACCTGGGGTGGGCGCCCAGCAAGGCGGCCCGGGCACTGGCCCCGGGTGGCCGGGTCGGCGCCGTCGGACTGGTGGTGGACCGGCCCGCCCGCTCGCTCGGCATCGAACCGTTCTTCATGCAACTGGTCTCGGGCGTCGAGACGGAGCTGGCCTCGGCCGGGGTGGACCTCCTGCTCCAGGTCACCGACGACGCCGGGGCGGAACTGGACGTGTACCGGCGCTGGGCCTCGGAGCGCCGGGTGGACGGCGTGGTCATGGTCGACCTGCGCGCGGACGACCCCCGCCCGGAGGCGGTGCGTTCCCTGGGCCTGCCCGCCGTGGTCCTCGGCGGGCCGGACGGCGTGGGCGGGCTGCCCTGCGTGTACAGCGACGACGGCGCCTCGGTCCGCGAGGTGGTCCACTACCTCGCGGCCCTGGGGCACCGGCGCGTCGCCCGGATCGCCGGCCCGGAGGTGTTCTTGCACACCCGGGTGCGCGGCGCGGCCTTCCAGGAGGCCGCGGCCGGGGCCGGGCTGGCCTCGGCGTACTCGGTGAACGCGGACTACACGGGGGAGGCGGGGACCCGGACCACGCGGCGCCTCCTGGCCTCCGCGGACCGGCCCACCGCCCTGGTCTACGACAACGACCTGATGGCGGTGGCCGGGCTCGGGGTGGCCGCCGAGATGGGTGTGGACGTGCCGGGTCAGCTGTCGATCGTGGCGTGGGACGACTCGGCGCTCTGCCGGCTGGTGCGTCCCTCACTGACCGCGATCAGCCGGGACGTGGTGGGTCACGGTCGCCAGGTCGCCGGGATGCTCGGCCGGGTCCTGGACGGCGAGCGGGTGGAGAGCGAGGAGTCCCCGGTGGGGGAGCTGCACCCTCGCGGGAGCACGGGCCCGCTGGTGGGAGAGCCCGAATCCGCTGTTACAAGCGGATAACACCGAAGTGTCGGGGATTGACGGGGTTCGCCGGTCCATGTTGTTGTTAACGTCACTTACCCGGTTCAGCAACGGTCCTTCGCTCCCTCTATTGGGAGCGCTCCCAGCCCTCCGCGACAGGATCGGCTTCCCCCCATACGAAGGGCCGACCGGGTGGAAGGAGGAGTCGAGATGAGATCTCTGAGGCTTCCCGCCGCTCTGGCGGCGCTGGTGCTGGTCGCCAGCGCGTGCTCGGGCGAGGGCGCAGGGGGCGACTCCGGGGGCTACCCCCGGAACGAGACGTTGTACACCGTGGGCACCCTGTGGGGTCCACCGGTCAACTGGAACCCGATCATGCGGGGGTCGTACACCATCGGCACCGTCGGGCTGGCCTACGAGCCGCTCTTCCACTACGACGCGGAGGAGGGCGAGTACGTCCCCTGGCTCGCGGAAAGCGACGAGTGGCCGGACCAGGAGACCCACGTCATCACCCTCCGCGACGGGATGACCTGGTCCGACGGGGAGCCGATCGTCGCCCAGGACGTGGTCACCACCCTGGAGATCGGCCAGATGGACGTCTCCTACAGCCACGTCTGGGACTACGTGGAGAGCGTCGAGGCCACCGGTGAACTGGAGGTCACGGTCAGCTTCTCGGACAGTCGGCCTCAGCAGTGGATGAACTGGGCCTACAGCCACGTCATCGTCCCGGACCACATCTGGGCCGACAAGAGCCAGGAAGAGATCACCGACAACCCCAACAGCGATCCGGTGGGCAGCGGTGCCTACACCTACGAGACGCACGGCGACGACCGGATGGTGTGGAAGCGCAACGACGACTGGTGGGGCACCGAGGTCCTCGGGCTGGAGATGAAGCCGACGTACATCGTCGACATCGTCGTCGAGTCCAACGAGGCGTCGATGAACCTGGTGCGCAGCGGGGACGTCGACATGTCGAACAACTTCCTGCCCGGGATCGACCAGGTCATCGACGGCGAGAACATCACCAGCTACTACGACGGCCCGCCCTACATGCAGTCCGCGAACACGGCGTGGCTGGTGCTCAACCACGAGCACGAGGCGCTGGGCGACGTCGAGTTCCGCAGGGCCCTGGCGCACTCCATCAACATGGACCAGATCATCGAGGGCCCCTACTCCAACCTGGTGGAGGGGGCCAACCCGACCGGCCTGCTGCCGCAGTGGGACGAGTACATCGACCACGACCTGGTGGATGAGAAGGGCTACACCTACAACCCCGACGAGGCGGTGGCCCTCCTCGAAGAAGCCGGATACCTGGACGAGGACGGCGACGGTTTCGTCGAAACCCCCGACGGCGAACCGATCTCCCTCACCCTGGAGGTCCCCTCGGGCTGGACCGACTGGATGGAGTCGGCCAGCGTCATCGCCGCCAACGCCCAGGAGGTGGGCATCAACATCGAAGCCGCGTACCCGGACTTCGACCTGCTCGTCAACAACCGCAACGAAGGCGACTTCGACATGGTGGTCAACAACGAGCGGCAGCTGAGCAACACGCCATGGACCTACTACGACTACCTCTTCCAGCTCCCGCTGCGTGAGCAGCAGACGACCGTCAACTTCGGGCGCTACGAGAACGAGGAGGTCTGGTCCCTGGTCCAGGAGCTCGCCGCTGTTCCCGCCGACGACACCGAAGGCGCCGCCGAGGTCTCCTCGCGGATCCAGGAGATCCAGCTGGACGAACTCCCCGCGATCCCGCTCTGGTACAACGGCCTCTGGTCACAGCAGAACAACTCCGTCTGGACCAACTGGCCCAGCGAGCAGGGCTACCACGGTTATGCCGCCATGTGGGACGGATGGTTCGAGATCGGCGCCATCCACACCCTCGCCGAGATCGAACTGGCCGAATAGCGCACCGGTGGAGCGCTCCCGCCACGGGAGCGCTCCACCCCCGCGCTCCATCCTTGGAGGACACCCGTGTGGCGTTACATGGGTCGCAAGCTGGGCTTCTACGGCCTCACCTTCGTGATCGCGGTCACCATCAACTGGATGATCCCGCGGTTCATGCCGGGTGACCCCGTACGCAGCATGCTCAACAGGGCGTCGATCTCCGACCCGGAGGCCCTGGAGCGAATGACCACCTACTACAACGAGGTCTTCGGTCTCGACACCCCGCTCCACCAGCAGTACTTCGCCTTCTGGTCAGGGCTCTTCCGGGGTGACCTGGGCGTCAGTGTGTGGCTCTACCCCGAGCCGGTCACCGACATCATCCTGCGTCACATCCCCTACACCCTGGGATTGTTGATCCCCGCCATCGTGCTGAGCTGGATCGTCGGGAACCACTTCGGCGCCTTCGCGGCGCGCGGCAAGGTCCTCGACAACACCCTGCTGCCGGTCGGCTACATCCTGACCGCCACGCCGTACATGTGGATGGCCCTGCTGCTGCTCTGGGCACTGGGTGTCGTGGGCGGCTTCTTCCCGACCGCCGGCGGATACGGCTTCGCGCTCACTCCCTCATGGTCGTGGCCGTTCTTCGTGAACCTGGTCAGCCACTGGTTCCTGCCGTTCCTGTCCATGTTCGTCGTGGGTCTGGGCGGCTGGGCGATCGGCATGCGCAACCTGATCATCTACGAACTGGAGGCGGAGTACTCCAACTACCTCCAGGCCCTGGGCGCGCCCCGCCGACTGATCCGCCGCTACGCGTTCCGCAACGCGATGCTGCCGCAGATCACCGGGCTGGCGGTCCAGCTGGGCACCATCATCGCCGGAGCGCTGCTCACCGAGATCGTGTTCACCTATCCGGGCCTGGGCACCCTGATCCTGCGCTCACTGAACAACAACGACCTGTTCCTCCTGCAAGGAATCTTCCTGTTCGTGGTCGTCGGTGTGCTGATCGCCAACTTCATCATCGACATCATCTACGTCCTGGTCGACCCGCGCACCCGCGTGCAGATGACAGGAGGCGCGTCATGAGCGCGATCCCCGGGGCTCCCGGAGCGGCCGACTCCGCTACCGCGCCCGAACCAGCAGCCGAGCGCAAGGTCTCCGAGACCCTGCACTTCGCCCGCCGCAACCCCAAGCTGCTCATCGGATCGAGCATCGTCCTCGCCCTCCTGCTGCTCGGCCTCATCGGCCCGCTCTTCGTCAGCGAGGGGCCCAACGTCTACATCGGCCCGCAGAACCAGCCCCCCAACTCCGAGTACTGGATGGGCACCACCTCGTTCGGCCAGGACATCTGGGCGCAGTTCGTCCACGGCCTGCGCTCCACGTTCGTCACCGGACTCCTCGGCGGCGGCATCGCCTTCGTCCTCGGCACGGCGATCGGTTTCGTCGCCGGGTACAAGGGCGGCATCGTCGACGAGATCCTCAACGTGCTCACCAACGTGGTGCTGGTGCTGCCGGCGCTCGTCGTGCTCATCGTCGCCGTCGCGTACCTGGACGTCCGAGGCCTGGTCGTACAGGCCCTGTTCATCGGTCTGACGTCCTGGCCCTGGGCTGCCCGGGCGGTCCGCTCACAGGCCCTGTCCCTGGCCACCCGCGACTACGTGGATCTGGCCCGGCTCAGCGGTCGCCGGACCTGGAAGATCATCACCACCGAGATCGCCCCCAACATGAGCTCCTACCTGGTCATGTCGTTCATCCTGCTCTTCGGCGGGGCCGTGCTCATCGCGGCCGGGCTCGACTTCATCGGTCTGGGGCCCACCGGTGGCGTCTCGCTGGGGCTCATGCTGGAGAGTTCGGTCCAGTGGAGCGCCCTCCAGCTCGGCATGTGGTGGTGGTTCGTCCCGCCCGGCGCGGGGATCACCCTGCTCGTCGGTTCGATGTACATCCTCAACGTCGGGTTGGACGAGGTCTTCAACCCCAAGCTGCGGGAGCTGTGATGACCCTGCGCGTCCAGGACCTGAAGGTCCACTACCAGACCCTGCGCGGGGACGTCCACGCCCTCGACGGGGTGAGCTTCGACCTCGCTGACGGGGAGATCATGGGCCTGGCCGGGGAGTCCGGCTGCGGCAAGACCACCCTCGGCAAGAGCCTGATCCGGCTGGACGGCCGGATGCGGCACGTGGACGGCACGATCGAGCTCGACGGGCGGGACGTGCCGGTCGCGGACGACCGCGCGATGAACCCGTTCCGGTACCACGAGATCTCGCTCATCCCGCAGTACGCGATGAGCGCGCTCAACCCGACCCGCAGGATCGGTCGGATGATCAACGAGCTGCTGCGCGCACGCGGCGTCCGCCCGGCGACGGTCGCGGAGGAGCTGAACCGCCGCCTGGAGCTCGTGGGCCTCGACCCCGACGTGCTCCAGCGGTTCCCCATCGAGCTGTCCGGCGGCATGAAGCAGCGCGTGGTCATGGTCATGGCCACCCTGCTCAACCCGTCCCTGCTCATCGCGGACGAGGCGACGTCGGCCCTGGACGTGTCCACCCAGCGCTCGGTGGTCGAGTCCATGGTGGAGTTCCGCGACCGCGGCTACGTCAAGAGCATGATCTTCGTGACCCACGACATCTCGCTCGTCTACCAGATGGCGGACACGGTCATGGTCATGTACGCGGGCCGGATCGCCGAGAAGGCCCCGGCGAGCACGATCATCAACGACCCTCGGCACCCCTACACCAAGATGCTCATCGGGGCGCTGCCCGAGGTCGGCACGACCACCGAGGACACCCGGCTGGAGGGCATCCCCGGCACCCCGCCCGGGCTGCTCAGGCCGCCCACGGGCTGCCGGTTCAAGGACCGTTGCCCCCTCGCCTCGGAGGAGTGCTCCGAGACTCCGCCGTTGGTGGAGATCGACCCCGGCCACTGGGCCGCCTGCTGGAAGACGGGGAGGTAGTGCCGTGCTGGAACTGAGCCACGTGCACAAGGTGTACCGGGTGGGCGCGTTCGGCGGCGCGCGGCTGCGCGCGGTGCGCGACGTCAGTCTGACCGTGGAACCCGGCAAGGTGGTCTCGCTGATCGGGGAGAGCGGCAGCGGCAAGAGCACGATCGGCAAGATGGTGCTGGGCCTGACCGGGGTGAGCGCCGGAAGCATCGTCTTCGACGGTCAGGACGTCTCGCGCATTCGCGGGTTCTCCGCCAGGAAGGAGTACTACCGCAGGGTGCAGGGCGTCTTCCAGGACCCGTTCAGCTCCTTCAACCCGATCTTCAAAGCCGACCGCGTCTTCGCGATGATCCGCTCCTCCTACTTCCCCGGGATGTCGGACGCGGACTGGAAACAGAGGGTGCTGGACGTGATCGGCACGGTCCGGCTCGATCCGGACAACGTGCTGAACAAGTACCCGCACCAGCTCAGCGGAGGGCAGTTGCAGAGGTTGCTCATCGCGCGGGCACTCCTGCTGGACATCAGGTTGTTGGTGGCGGACGAGATCATCAGCATGCTGGACGCCTCCACACGCATCGACGTGCTCAACCTGCTCGTCGATCTCAAGGAGCGCGGCCTGGGCATCCTGTTCGTCACCCACGACCTGTCCCTGGGCAACTACGTCAGCGACCGGTCGGTGATCCTGCGCAAGGGCGCGATCGCGGAGATGGGACCCACCCGCAGGGTGTTCGAGAACCCCCTGCACCCCTACAGCCGCCACCTGCTCTCGTGCGTTCCCCAGATGCACCGCACCTGGGCCGAGGTGGACGCGGAGCTGGCCGCGAATCCGCCCGAGGACGTGGATCTGCCCACCGTCGCCGAGGGCGACGACTCCGCACCGCTGGTCGAGATCGAGGAGAACCACTTCGTCGGCATCGACCAGGGCTGACCCCGGGGCGGGTCCGCACCGGGTCAGTACAGGGCCCGCCCCGGCCACCAGTACCGGCAGTGACGAGTACCGAGCAGTACCCGAGCAGTAGTGAGAGAGAGCGCGTATGACCTCCTGGTTCGACCTGGGCGAGGGCTGGACCCTGACGGCGGTGCCACACGAGGGCGTGCTGCCGGACCCGGCCGCCGCGCTGGGAGAGATCCCGGCCACCGTGCCCGGCTGTGTCCACACGGACCTGCTCGGCCGGGGCCTGATCGAGGACCCCTACCTCGACGACAACGAGGACCGGCTGGGCTGGATCGGCCGGACCGACTGGAGGTACACGCGCACCCTGGAGGGCCTCCTCCCCGCCGTGGGCGCGGCCGAACGCGTGGACCTGGTCTGCGAGGGCCTTGACACCGTCGCCGCGCTCCGGGTGGGCGGCCGGGAGGTCGGGCGGACCGCCAACATGCACCGCTCGTACCGCTTCGACGTCACCCGGGCGCTGGCCGAGGGCGGGCCGGCCCCCGCCCTGGAGGTGGAGTTCGCCTCCCCCTACCGGTACGCGGAGGCCAACCGGCAGCGCATGGGACCCCTCCCCGGCGCCTATGACGAGCCCTACCAGTACATCCGGAAGATGGCCTGCAACTTCGGGTGGGACTGGGGCCCGACCGTGGTCACCTCCGGCGTCTGGCGGCCGATCCGGCTGCACGCGTGGTCCACGGCACGGCTGGCCACGGTGCGGCCCCTCGTGTCGGTCTCCGAGGACGGCTCGCTGGGCCGGGTCAGCGCGCACGTGGAGGTGGAACGGACCGGGCCCGGCACGGACCTTCCCCTCACGCTCACGGCGACGGTCGCGGGAGCCACCGCGGCCGTCACCCTCGCCCCCGGGCAGACGGAGGCCGTACTGGACCTCGTGGTGGCCGAACCCGCGCTCTGGTGGCCGCGGGGCCACGGCGCCCAGCCCCTGCACGACCTGGTGGTGGAGCTCGCCGGAGCCGGGCCGGACACCCCCCGGCTCGACACGTGGGAACGGCGGATCGGGTTCCGGAACGTGGCGGTGCGCAGCGAACCCGACCGCGCGGGAGCGGGCTTCGCCGTCCGGGTCAACGGCCGCGACGTCCTGGTGCGGGGCGCCAACTGGATCCCCGACGACGCCTTCCCCAGCCGGATCGGCCGGGACCGGTACCGGGAACGGATCGACCAGGCCCGCGACGCCGGGATCAACCTGCTGCGGGTGTGGGGTGGCGGCGCGTACGAGTCCGAGGACTTCTACGAACTCTGCTCCGAGCGCGGGATCCTCGTCTGGCAGGACTTCCTCTTCGCCTGCGCGGCCTACCCCGAGGACGAGCCGCTGGCCTCCGAGGTCGAGGCGGAGGCGCGCGAGGCGGTCGTACGGCTGTCCCCGCACGCCAGCCTGGCGGTGTGGTGCGGCAACAACGAGAACATCTGGGGCCACGAGGACTGGGGGTGGAAGGACCGGTTGGGTGACCGCGCCTGGGGCGCCGGGTACTACCTGGACCTGCTCCCGCGCGTGGTCGCCGAACTCGACCCCACCCGCCCCTACTGGCCGGGCAGCCCCTACTCCGAGGGCGAGGGGGTCCACCCCAACGCCGCCGCGCACGGCACCATGCACCTCTGGGACGTGTGGAACCAGGAGGACTACACCGTCTACCGCGACCACCGGCCCCGGTTCGCCGCCGAGTTCGGGTACCAGGCGCCGCCCGCCCACGCCACCCTGCGGTCCGCCGTGACGGACGACCCGCTCACCCCGACCTCACCGGGGGTGCTGCACCACCAGAAGGCCGACGACGGCAACGGCAAGCTCGCCCGCGGGCTGGCCGCGCACTTCGGCGACCGCGAGTGGGGGTTCGACGACTGGCACTACCTCACCCAGGTCAACCAGGCGCGTGCCCTCACGGTGGGGATCGAGCACTTCCGGTCGACCTGGCCGTACTGCACCGGCACGGTGATGTGGCAGCTCAACGACTGCTGGCCGGTCACGTCGTGGGCGGCGGTGGACGGCGCGGGGCGCCGCAAGCCCCTGTGGTACGCGCTGCGGCGCGTGTACGCGGACCGGGTGGCCACCGTCCAGCCCACCGCCGCCGGTCTGGCGGTGGTCCTGGGCAACGACACCGACGAGGAGTGGGTCACCGAGGTGACCCTCGCCCGCCGGGACACCGGGACCGGGCGGGCGGTGGCCGCCTCCGCGCACGAGGTCCGGGTGGCGCCGCGCGGGGCGCTGCGCGTTCCGGTGCCCGCCGGGGTCGCGGAGCCGGGGGACCCCGCCCGCGAGGTGCTCACCGTCGACGGGGCGGGGGAGCGGGCGTGGTGGTTCTTCTCCCGTGATCTCGACCTGGAGTACCGAAAGCCGGAATTCGAGGCGGAAACGCGGGTGGACGGTTCCGATTTGCGGGTGACGGTGCGCGCCCGCGTGCTCCTGAGGGATCTGGTCCTGAACGTCGACCGACTCGACCCCGGAGCGAGCGCGGACAGCGCTCTGGTGACGCTGCTGCCCGGCGAGTCGCACACCTTCACGGTGTCGGGCGGTGCGGCCCTGGACCCGGCGGCGGTGACGGCGCCACCCGTTCTGAGGTGCGTCAACGACGCGCTGGTGAACCCCGGGTGACGCTCTCGTGACACTCCGGTGTCCGCCTCAGGGATCACACGCGTTCCCCGCCCGGCCCGTCGGTATTCCTCGGCGGGCCGTGCGGGTTGCCACACCGAAAACCCTCGCGAGCTGGCGAGGCTGTGGTACGTTCATTGGAGATTGTTAGTCGTTGAATTTCGCAGTTGGTGTCTTGCCCGCGGAGTTTGTGACCGGCGGGCGGTTTCTCATGGAGTCGGCTCGCGGCAATTTTCGGGCGTGTGAGTATGCGTCCGTGTACACCGAGCTGAAGGAGAAAACATGGCTCAGGGAACTGTGAAGTGGTTCAACGGCGAGAAGGGCTTCGGCTTCATCTCCCCCGACGACGGTGGCCCCGACGCCTTCGTTCACTACAGCGCCATCCAGGGCACGGGCTTCCGTAACCTGGAGGAGAACCAGCGCGTGGAGTTCGAGATCGTCGCTGGCACCCGCGGCCCGCAGGCCGAGAACGTCGTCGCGATCTAAGACCGCATAGACGTAGCGATGTCGCCCCTCGCGGGCGTGAACGTCGCTGAACGCCCCCGGAGTGAGTCCATCACTCCGGGGGCGTTCGCATGTCCGGGGTCCGTGTGACCACCCGTGGTCCGGCGGTGATCCGGAACCGCACGTGAGGGAGCCCGGGACCGTCACCGACGGTCCCGGGCTCCCGGTGTGCGCGCGGAGGCCTCCTCGTGGGGTTCAGGGCCTCCGGCGGGCGCTCAGGCCTCCAGGACGGCGCGGGTGCGCTCGCGGACGTCCGGGGTGTCCAGGCCCCGCACGGTGACCGTGGTCCGGCGGCGCAGGGCGTCGTCGACGGTCACCGCCCACTCGCGGTCGCGGGCGAAGACCACCTGCGCCCACACGTCCGGGCCGTCCGGGTGGATGCGCTCGCCCAGTTCGGGCTGGTCGCGCACCAGCCCGGCGATGTCCAGGGCCAGGCTCCCGTAGTGCGACGCCAGGTGGCGGGCGACCAGGGGGTCCAGGCGGGTGCCGGGGTCCCGGTCGATGATCAGGCGCTGGGCGACCGCGTCCGGGCTGGCCAGACCGGGCAGCGGCACGGTTCGCAGCGGGTCGGCCATGTCCTCGGCCAGCGGTACCGCCGACACCCTGCGCAGCTCCTCCAGGACGGTCCGGCCGATGTGCCGGTAGGTCGTCCACTTGCCCCCGGCCACCGAGAGCATGCCGCCGCGCCCCTGGGTGACGACGGTCTCGCGCTTGGCGGAGCTGGTGCCCCCGGGGCCTCCCGGCAGCACGCGCAGACCCGCGAACGAGTAGGTCATGCGGTCCCGGTCGAGGTAGGAGGAGTCGATGCCCAGCGCCGCTTCGCCGAGGATCTGGTCGACGTCGGAGGGGACCACGCCCACCTCGGCGGGATCGCCCTCGTAGGCCTCGTCCGTGGTGCCCAGGAGCAGGTGGTCCTCCCACGGGATCGCGAACGACACCCGGTACTTGTCCACCGGGATGGTGAGCGCGGCCCGCCACGGATCCGGGGTGCGCAGCACCAGGTGGGCGCCCTTGGACAGGCGCACGCTGGGCGAGGCGGCGGCGTCCTCCATGCGACGCAGGTGGTCGACCCAGGGGCCGGTGGCGTTGAGGACCAGCCGCGCGTCGATGCCGAAGTCGTCGCCGTCCACGCGGTCGTGCAGGTCCGCGCCGGTGACACGGCCGCGCGTGGTCCGCAGCCCGCGGACCTCGGCGTGGTTGAGCACCACGGCGCCGGCGTCCACGGCGGCGCGCACGGTCATCACCGCCATGCGGCTGTCGTTCATCTGGTGGTCGCTGTAGGCGGCCACCGACTTGAGCCCTTCGGTGCGCAGGCCGGGCGCCAGGCGCTTGGCCTGGAGCGGGGAGAGCAGGCGGCCCACGCCGTCACCGAAGGCGGACAGCGCGGAGTAGAGGAAGACGCCCGCGCCCATCTTGGCGGCGCCGTGCGGTCCCCCGGAGTAGACGGGGACGAGGAAGGGGCGGTGGTTGACCAGGTGCGGGGCCACGTCGGAGGCGAGCGAACGCCGTTCCTTGTGGTTCTCCGCGACCAGGCGCACGTTGCCGGTCTGGAGGTAGCGCAGACCGCCGTGCACGAGCTTGGACGAGGCGCTGGAGGTGGCCCCGGCGAAGTCCCCCGCGTCGACCATGGCCACGCGCAGGCCCGCCTGGGTGGCGGTCCAGGCGACGGAGGTGCCGAGGATCCCACCGCCGATGACGAGGAGGTCGAAGGTGCCCCGGGTGAGTTCGTCGCGCGTACGACCTCGGTGGGTGCTGGCGTCGCTGCGGTGGGCGCTGGCGGTCATGGCTGGTGCTCCGTCCGTTGGGGAGGGGGGCGTTACCGCACGTACCTGAACGGGCTCCACGTTTCAGGTGGGTGTCGTACGCATAATACGACAATGCCGAACGATGCCGTCGATCGGCGTCACGGTTGCCGGGATCCGTCGGGGAAGTGTGGGCCCGTGGGCGTGTCGCATGTGCCTGGTGTGACTCTGGGGGATCGGACGGTCGCTTGTTGTCCGCTGGGGTTCGGCATTGTCGAACTCTGATAGGGGTGTCGGGGTGGACGCCCGGCACGGGCGGCGCCGGGGGCGGAGGGGTGTCGGGCATGTCGCCCCAAGGTGGGACAGGAGCGGTTTCCTCGTCCAGGAAGCTGGAATCCAGAGTTGGAGAAGTCGATATCCCGATTCCTCAATCAAGATGGATGTCTGGACTTCGAGTTCCCCGGATTGTCCAGCTTGGGAGGCATCTCCGGTCCTACGATGAACCCCATCATGGCCACTAGGTACTCACCCACGATCCGGCGGCGCCGGCTCTCCGCCGAACTGCGGCGGGTGCGGCTCGCCGCCCGCAAGACCAGCGAAGAGGCCGCGGCGGCGGCCGGCCTGTCCAAGTCCACCTACTCCAACATCGAGTCCGGGGTCAAGAAACGGCCCAGCGTCCCGGAGATCAGGGCGATCCTGGACGCCTGCCAGGTGCTCCGGGGCAGAGAGTTCGACGAGATCCTCGACCTGTGCCGCCAGTCCCTCGAACGCGGCTGGTGGTCCCGGTACCGCGACGTGCTCGCGGCCAGGTTCGTCGGCTTCGAGACCGAGGCGACGCGCATCACCTCCTGGCAGCCCGTCGTGATCCCGGGCCTGCTCCAGGTCCCGGAGTACATGAGGGTCGCCGCCCAGGCGTGTCTGGCCAACCCCCAGGAGATCCGCCGGGACATCGACGCCCGGATGACCCGCCAACGCATCCTGGAGGACCAGGACCCTCCCGAGCTGTACGCGATCTTCGACGAGGGCGCCCTGCTGCGCCTGCACGACCATCCCGAGGTCCGTCGATCCCAGGTCAAACACATCCTGGAGATGGCCCAGCGGCCCAACGTCACCGTGCAGATGACCCGGGCGGCCAAGCTCAACCCCGGGGCCGGGGGCTCCTGCGTGATCCTGGAGTTCCCGCACGCCATCGATCCCACGGTGGTCTACCTGGAGACGGCCACGGACGGCATCTACCTGGAGGAGCCCGACGAGGTCGCCCGCTACCAGCAGCTGGTCAACCACCTCAGACTGGTGGCGCTGCGGCCCGGGGAGACCCTCGACTACCTGGAGGAGGTCCACCTGAGCACGTGAGACACCCCGCGAACGCCGGAGGGCGCCCGGCCGCGCCGGGCGCCCCCAACGAGCGCGGGTCCCGCCTCCGGTTCAGGTTCCGAAGCCGGTCAGGTGCCAGATCCAGGCACCGATCACACCGCCGACGAGCGGACCGACCACCGGGATCCAGGCGTACCCCCAGTCGGACGAGCCCTTGCCCGGGATGGGCAGCAGCGCGTGCGCGATGCGGGGGCCCAGGTCACGGGCCGGGTTGATGGCGTACCCGGTCGGGCCACCGAGCGACAGGCCGATCGCGAACACCAGCAGACCCACCAGCAGCGGGGCCAGGCCGTGCGCGAACAGGGCGGACAGGTCGGCGTCGCCCTTGGTGACCGAACCCTCGTTGCCGCCGATCCCGAGGATGCCCAGCACCAGCATCGCGGTACCGATGACCTCGGTGGTGAGGTTGGCGACCGGGTTGCGCACCCCGGGCGCGGTGCTGAAGACGCCCAGTTTGGCCTCGGGGTCGTCGGTGATCCTCCAGTGCGCGAAGTACGC
Organism: Nocardiopsis sp. NPDC058789; assembly: GCF_042745575.1. NCBI lineage: Bacteria > Bacillati > Actinomycetota > Actinomycetes > Streptosporangiales > Nocardiopsidaceae > Nocardiopsis > Nocardiopsis sp. NPDC058789. The sequence continues at coordinate 23,591 of NZ_JBHYOW010000015.1, read as the reverse complement.
GAGGAAGACCAGGCAGGCACCGGCGATGGCGCCGAGCATCTGGGACACGATGTAGCCGGGCACCAGCGCCCAGCCGAACTCACCGATGCTGGCCAGGCCGAGCGTGACCGCGGGGTTGATGTGGGCGCCGGAGACGGTGCCGACGACGTAGACGGCCATGGCGACCGCCATGCCCCAGCCGAACGTCACCACGATCCAGCCCGCGGCGAGGGCCTTGGAGCGGGCGAGTGAGACACCGGCGACGACACCGCCGCCGAGCAGGATCAGGATGGCCGTACCGACGAACTCCGCCAGGTACACCGACATGTTTTCCATGGAGACCTCCGCCCCGTGCGGGGCTGCCGAGATGGATGAGCGGGACACCTCCCGGTGCCCCGGGTCCGCGCTCCGGGGCACCGGGAGGAGCCGCGGGGGCGCGTTCGTCACGCGGGCCGGGAGCGGCCGTGTGCCCGGCCCGCCCCCGTCGGCCCGGTGCTACCTGGCGTCCTCGTGTTCCACCCAGTCCAGGGTGCGCCGCACGGCCTTGTTCCAGTTGTGGTACTCGCGCTCACGGACCGCGGGCTCCATCCGCGGGTTCCACTCGGCGGCCTTGTGCCAGTTGGCGCGCAGGGTCTCGATGTCGGGCCAGTAGCCCACGGCGAGCCCGGCGGCGTAGGCGGCGCCCAGACACGTGGTTTCCGCGACCATCGGGCGCACGACCTCGGCGTCGAGCACGTCGGACAGGATCTGCATGAGCAGGTTGTCCGCGGTCATGCCGCCGTCGACCTTCAGGGTGGTGAGGTCGATCTGGGAGTCGGCGTTCATGGCGTCGACGACCTCGCGGGTCTGCCAGGCCGAGGCCTCCAGGACCGCGCGGGCGATGTGCCCCTTGTTGACGTAGCCGGTCAGACCGGCGATCACGCCCCGGGCGTCGCTGCGCCAGTGCGGGGCGAACAGGCCGGAGAAGGCCGGGACGACGTAGCAGCCGCCGTTGTCGTCCACGGTGCGCGCGAGCGTCTCGATCTCCGGGGCGGAGGAGATCAGGCCCAGGTTGTCACGGAGCCACTGCACCAGGGAGCCGGTGACCGCGATGGAACCTTCGAGGGCGTAGACGGCGGGAGCGTCGCCGATCTTGTAGCCCAGCGTGGTGAGCAGGCCGTTGTTCGAGGTCACGGGCTCGGTTCCGGTGTTCATCACCAGGAACGTGCCGGTGCCGTAGGTGCCCTTGACGTCGCCCGGGTCGAAGCAGGTCTGACCGAACAGCGCGGCGTGCTGGTCGCCCAGCGACGAGGCCACGGGGGTGCCCGCGAGGTAGCCGGTGGACTCGCCGTAGACCTCCGAGGAGGACCGGATCTCGGGCAGCAGGCTGGCGGGGATCCGCATGGCCTCCAGGACGTCGGTGTCCCAGTCCAGGGTGGCCAGGTTCATCAGCATGGTGCGGCTGGCGTTGGTCACGTCCGTGACGTGGCGTCCGGTCAGCTTCCAGATGAGCCAGGTGTCCATCGTGCCGAAGAGCAGTTCGCCGCGCTCGGCCCGCTCGCGGACACCGTCCACGTTGTCCAGCAGCCAGCGGATCTTGGGCCCGGAGAAGTAGGTGGCGAGCGGGAGTCCGCACTTGGGGCGGAACCGGTCCTGGCCCTCGTCGGCGGCGAGCTCGCGCACGATGTCGTCGGTGCGGGTGTCCTGCCAGACGATGGCGTTGTAGACCGGCTCGCCGGTCGCCCGGTCCCAGATCAGGGTGGTCTCACGCTGGTTGGTGATGCCGATGGCGGCGATCTGGTCCGGCGTGATGTCGCTCTTGCGCAGCGACTCCTGGACCACGGCCTCGACGTTGGTCCAGATCTCCAGGGCGTCGTGCTCCACCCAACCCGGTCTCGGGAAGATCTGCCGGTGCTCTCTCTGGTCGACCGAGACGATGCGTCCGTCCCGGTCGAAGAGGATGCAGCGACTCGACGTGGTGCCCTGGTCGATCGCGGCGACGTACTGCTGACTCATCGGTGCTCGCCTTCAGGTGGACGGCTCTGGAACGGGGTGGGAAACGGTGTGATCGGCGGTGCTCACCGAACGATGTACGACATTGACGTATGAATAGGCGTTAGTTTCAACCGTCTTTCCTTCCCATGTCAAGGCCGTGTGACGCAATCGTGTTGCGTGGATCACGCGGTCGGGCGGACACTGTCTCAGGACGGACACGGACACGGAAAGCACCACTCCGGGGCCTGACCCGAAGTGGGGCGAAGCGGTGACCGCCTTTGGTCCGGCCGTTGCCCGGCGGGGTATGGGAAGGCGTGTGAAGGGACCCGGCCGCCCGGGGGCCGAGCGCCGGGAAGGACGAGCGGGGCGGGCAACTCAGGGAGTGAGCCCCGGCTCAGTAGGGTGTGACACCCAACTCACGGGAGATGGCGCGGGCGGCGTCGCGCACGTAGGAGACCTGCTCCATGTCGGGTTTGCCGTCCTCGCCGCGCAGGCGCTCGACGGCGCCGCGCACCCCGATCGCCCCGACGGTGACCCCGCGCCGGTCGCGGATGGGTGCGGCGATGGACACCTCGCCGTCCACCAGCTCCTCGGCCTCCCAGCCCCAGACGTTGTCGCGGATCTCCGACAGCTGGGCCTCCAGCGCGGCCATCGAGGACACGGTGTGGCGGGTGAAGGAGGTGAGTTCCACCGGGGAGTCGGTCTCCACGGCGGAGACCTCCTCCGGTACGGCCAGGGGGTCGAAGGCCATCAGGACCTTGCCGAGGGCGCTCGCGTGCAGCGGCAGCAGGGTGCCCACGTCCAGGGTCTGCCGGGAGGAGTCCGGGCGGAAGACGTGGTGCACCACCAGGACCTGGTGCTTGTGGAGGGTGCCGATGCGCACGCTCTCACCGCTGCGCGATGCCAGGGTGTCGGCCCAGTTCAGCGCGCGGGTGCGGAGTTCGTTGCCGTCCAGGTAGCGGGTGCCGAGGCTGAGCATCCCGCCGCCCAGGCGGTAGCGGCCCGACTCGGGGTCCTGCTCCACGAAGCCCACGTGCTGGAGGGTGCGCAGGATGCCCAGAGCGGTGCCCTTGGGCAGTTCCAGGGATCGCGAGACCTCCGCCAGGCTCAGTCCGCGGGCGCCACTGGCCAGGAGCCGGAGGATCGCGGCGGCGCGTTCGATGGACTGGATTCTTCCCGGCATTGCGGTGCTACCACTCTCTAGTACGACAATGTCATACGCCCGATGCTACTACGCGATGTGATGCGCAACACCTGTCGGCGCCCCGGGTTCGCGCGCGATCGGCCAAGTCTACCGACGGGCCACCTCGCTGACCTGCGGTCGGTTCACCTCAGACGGTCGCGACCGCGCGGACGATCGCCTGCGCCGCTTCCTCGACGTCGCTGTCGGTGATCTCCTGGCGCAGCACCAGCCGTACCCGGGACCCTCCGCCGAGCGCCCGGACCCCCTCGGCGGCGAGGGCCTCCAGGTACCGTCCGGCGCTGCCTTCGGGGGTGGTGACCAGCACCATGTTGGTCCGGGCGTCCACCGTCAGCTCCGGCAGGTCCGCCAGGAGCTCGGCCAGCCGGGCCGCGCGCGCGTGGTCCTCGACCAGCCGCTCCCGGTGGTGGCGCAGCGCGTGCAGGGCACCCGCCGCGATGATCCCCGCCTGGCGCATGCCCGCGCCCAGGAGCTTACGGCTGCGCCTGGCCCGCCGGACCGTGTCGGCGTCACCGACCAGCGCCGAGCCCACCGGCGCACCCAGACCCTTGGAGAAGCAGACCGAGACCGTGTCGAAGCCCGCGGCCACGTCGGCGGGGGAGATCCCGAGATGGGCGGCGGCGTTCCACAGCCGGGCGCCGTCCAGGTGGGCCCGCAGGCCGTGCGCGTGCGCGAAGTCCGTCACCCGGCGCTGTTCGGCCAGGGGGACCACCTGACCCGAGAAGGTGTTCTCCAGCCACACCAGGGCGGGGTCGGCCCGGTGCACGTCACCGACGCCCGCGCTCCACGACTCCAGCAGCTCCCGGGAGGGGAACGGGTCGCCCGAGTACAGTCGCGGCAGCGCGCGGGCCAGCACCACCGTGGCGCCCTGCTCGTCGCCGATGAGGTGGTGGTGCTCGTGCGCCCACACCTCCTCGCCGCTGCGGGTGGACACGTACAGGCCGAGCTGGTTGGCCATGTGCCCGGAGGGGACGTACAGCGCCGCCTCCCGGCCCAGCAGGGCGGCGGTCTCCTCCTCCAGCGCGCGCACGGTGGGGTCCTCGCCGAACACGTCGTCACCCACCTCGGCCTCGGCCATGGCCCGGCGCATCGCGGGGGTCGGGCTGGTCAGGGTGTCGGAACGCAGGTCGATCACGGGTACTCCTCGGCGTGGGGTGCCCCACGACGATACTGCGCGGCCCCTCCGGAATCCGGGCCGCCCCGGACGGGGGCTTGCGTCTCAAGTGGCTTGAGGCGCCACAGTGATCCCCATGAACGACGAGGAGCTCTACACCATCGGAGACGCCGCACGGCGCAGCGGCCTGAGCGTCAGCGCCGTCCGGTACTACGCGGAGGCCGGGATCGTCCGGCCCACGGCCCTGAACGAGGCGGGGCACCGGATGTACGACGTCGACGCCATCGCCGCGCTGGAACTGGTCCGCACGCTGCGCGAGCTGGACACCGACCTCAGGGAGATCCGGAGGCTCCTCTCCGGTGACACGACCCTGCACGGCGTGCTCGTGACCCACCTGGAGGTCGTCGAGCGGCAGGAGCGCACCCTCCGGTCCAGGAGGGCGGTGCTCACGGCCCTGATCAGGGAGGGAGGAGAGGCTGAGCGGGTCGACCTGATGCACCAGCTGGTGACGATGACCGACGAGGAGCGGGAGCGGACCATCGACGACTTCTGGAACGACGTCGCGGAGGGGCTCGACGTGCCCGACGGGTTCGTCGACCGGTTGCGCGCCATGCGTCCGGTCCTGCCCGAGGAGCCCACCGCCGCGCAGCTGGAGGCCTGGATCACCCTGGCCGACCTGGTGTCGGACCAGGAGTTCCGCGACGCGGTCCGCGTCCACCTCCGGGAGACCTACGCCGCGCCGGAGGCGCGGACGATAGCCACCGAGCCGTTCCAGGACTTCATCCACGACAGCGGGACGCCCCTCATGGAGGACCTCCTCGCCGCCCACCGTGCGGGGGAGTCCCCCCGGTCGGCGCGTGCGGAGGCCACCGTCACACGGTTCATGGAGGCGGCGGTCGCCCTCTCCGGGGAGAGGCTCACCCCGGAGGTCCGCGACCGGATGGCCGACGGGTTCCGCCGGATCCCCGACCTCGTGCGCCGGATGGCGGAGGAGGACGCGGTCTCCGAGGAGCCCGGCTACGACGGCACCCACGGCCGGTACCTGTCCCTGGTGGCCGTGATCAACGGTGTCCCCGAGGACCACGACGACGACCCGGCCGTCTACGTCTGGATCGCGGACGCCATGAGCGCGGCGGCTGTCGCCTCCTGAGTCCGGAACCCCGCCGGGGTGTGCGCGTGGGGGGGGGCTGGAGGAGGCCTGCCTCAGGCCTCTTCGAGCAGCGTCAGGTAGGCGTCCGCGTCGTGCAGGGCGTGCAGCCGGTACCAGGCGTCGAGGGCGCGCGGGCTGAGCAGGTCGAGCCGGGCCAGGACCGCCCGGGCGAACTCGACCGGGGCGGTTCCCCCCGCGGTGACCAGGTCCACGTCGGTGACGGCCAGCTGCTCGCGGTAGCGTCCGGCGCCCGCGTACCCGGTGCCCAGGAGGTAGTCGGGGGCCGAGCTGGTGTGGTCGCGGTGGTCGAGCACGCCCTCCCGGGCCAGTCCGGCCGTCGCGCCGCCGATCGCCGCCACGGGGACGCCGGCGTCGAGGAGGATGCCCGCCGCCGAGGCCATGGGCGCCAGGGACTCCGGCTCGGTGTCCCAGTCGGGTGAGCCCGACAGGAGGAACATCGCGCTGGTCGAGGGTTTGAGCTGGGGGAGTGTGACGTCGGGGAGCACGGTGAGCCCGCCCGCCGTGGTCACCGGGGCCCCGGTGAGCCCCACGGTGACGACCGGGAGGCTGCCGGTCCGGTGGGGACCGATGCCCTCCCGCGCCTGCGCGACGGTGTGGCCGTAGTGCCAGTCGGCCATGCGGTCGTAAACGGCGAGGTGCAGAGAGGGGGTGGGCTCAGCGCTCATGGCATGAGGTTGGGGTCTGGGTGGCCGGGTGTCAATTCACGCACACCGTGGACGTCGCATCGGCCGCACGGATCACCTGGTTTGTCCGTCGGTGCCGTGAAGATTCCGGTCCGGTTTCGCCCGGGTCACGCCGCTCGCGGGGGCTCCGATCCAGTGCGTGTGGCCTGGGTCACAGTCACAAAATCTCAAGCCGGTGTTCACAGATGCTCACAAATGGTATTACCATTCTCGGAGCCTGGTCCAAGAGCAGGTCAAGGGCGTGTCCCCACACGGCCAAGCCCCACCGTCCCGTCCACCGGAAGGCTCCGTCATGGAGAGCTTCGTACCCGTCTACGGCACGGGTCCCCTCCTCGGGATCGCGGCGGGCGCCATCGCGCTCCTGCTGTTCCTGATCATCCGCTTCAAGATGCACGCGTTCGTCGCCCTGGTCCTGGTCAGCGTGGTCACCGCACTGGCCGCGGGCATCCCGGTCGACGGAGTGGTCCCCACCCTCCTCGACGGCTTCGGCGGCACGCTCGCCAACGTCGCGCTCCTCGTGGGCCTGGGCGTGATGATCGGCCGCATGCTGGAGGTGACCGGCGGCGCCGCCGTCCTGGCCAGCGCCCTCATCAAGCTGTTCGGTGAGAAGCGCGCCCCGATGGCCCTCGGCGTGGCCTCCCTGCTCTTCGGCTTCCCGATCTTCTTCGACGTCGGCCTCATCGTCATGCTGCCGATCGTCTTCAGCGTGGCCCGCCGCGTGGGCGGTTCGGTGCTGATCTACGCCCTGCCCACGGCCGGTGCCTTCGCGGTCATGCACGCCTTCGTACCGCCGCACCCCGGCCCCGTCACGGCCGCCGTGGAGATCGGCGCGGACATGGGCCTGACCCTCCTCGTCGGCGTGGTCCTGGCCATCCCCACCTGGTACCTGGCCAGCTACCTGTTCGGCCTGTGGGCGGGCAAGCGCTTCGAGATCCCGGTCCCCGACGACATCATGTCCAACGGCGACGTCACCCACGAGAACCCGCCGCGCCTGGGCACGGTGCTCAGCATCCTCCTGCTGCCGATGCTGCTCATCTTCGGCAACACCGGCACCGCCACCCTCGCCGCTACCGGAGCCGTCCCGGCGGACTCCTTCTGGGTGCAGGCGCTCCGGCTGCTCGGGGAGACGCCCATCGCCCTGCTCATCACCGTGCTCTACGCGATGGTGGTCCTCAGCCAGGGGCGCTTCACCCGCCAGAGGGTCGAGGAGATCGTCGGCGGCGCGCTCGGTCCGGTCTGCGGGATCATCCTCATCACCGGCGCGGGCGGCATGTTCGGCGGCGTCCTGCGCACCAGCGGCATCGGTGACGCCCTCGCCGGAAGCCTGGAGTCCACGGGGATGCCGGTCATCGTCGCGGCCTTCGTCATCGCCCTCGCCCTGCGCGTCGCCCAGGGTTCGGCCACCGTCGCCATCACCACGGCCGCCGGGCTGATCGCCCCGGCCGTGCAGGCGACCTCCGGGCTCAGCTCCATCGACCTGGCCCTGATCGTCATCGCGATCGCCTCCGGCGCGACCGCGCTGTCCCACGTCAACGACTCCGGGTTCTGGCTGGTCGGCCGTTTCCTGGGGATGGACGTGAAGACGACGCTCAGGACCTGGACGGTCATGGAGACCCTGATCGGGTTCATCGGCTTCGGTTTCGCCTTCGCCCTGTACCTGGTCCTGTAGGACCTCAGCAGCCGGGGGCGTCGTCCCTGAGGGCGTCCGCGACCTCGGTGACGATCGCCCTCATGGCGGCCTCGGCCACGTCGGGCAGACCGTCCCGGACGGCCCTCGCCACGGTCATGTGCAGGCGCAGGGCCTCCGGGCGGGGGTTGTGCGGCATCAGGTCGTAGGAGGTCCGGGCGACCAGCACCTCCGTCACCACCTCGGCCAGACCGGAGAGCATCTCGTTGCCGGACAGTTCCAGGATACGGCGGTGGAAGGCGATGTCGAGTTCCATGAAGGTGGTGAGCTCGCCCGCCTGTCCGGTGAGGGTCATCCGCTCGGCCACCGCCTCCAGCTGGGCCCGCTCGTCGGCGGGCCCGCGCTCGGCGGCCAGGGCGGCCGCACCGGGTTCCACGGCGGCCCGGAGCTCGTTGAGGGACCGCAGCTGCTCCATCCGGCCGGAACCGGCCAGGCGCCAGCGGATCAGCTGGGGGTCGAAGACGCTCCAGTCCCGTTGGGGGCGGACCCGGATACCCGTCCGGGGTCGGCTCACGACGAGTCCCATGGACTCCAGGACCCGGACCGCCTCGCGGGCGACCGTCCGGGACACGCCGAAGTCGCCCTCCAGGCCCTGGAGGGTGAAGGCGTGGCCGGGGGCGTACTCGCCGGCGGCGATCGCCGGACCGAGCACCGCCAGCACCCGGTTGTGCAGCGTTCGGTGCTCGGTGGTCATCTCGGCCCTCGGAATCTCCTGTGACGCTTTCAGTGTCAGGGAGCAGCCTAGCCGGATTGATTGATATCACTATTGGTGGCGGCGTCGCGCACGGGCGGCGGGCCAAGACTCGGAGAGAGCATGCATTTCGTGTTCATGGGAGTGTCCGGCAGCGGCAAGACCAGTGTCGCGGAGCGGATCGCCGCGCGCCTGGAGTTGCCCTTCGCGGAGGCCGACGCCTTCCACCCGCAGGCCAACATCAGCAAGATGTCGGCCGGTGTGCCGCTGACCGACGAGGACCGGTGGCCCTGGCTCGCCGAGCTCGCCGACTGGATCGCCGCGCACGAGGTGCTGGGCGAGTCCACCGTGATGGCCTGCTCCGCGCTCCGGCGTTCCTACCGGGACGTCCTCCGCGCCGGCGCGCCCGGCGTGCGCTTCGTCCACATGCACGGAACGGAGGAGGTCATCTGGGAGCGGATCGAGGCGCGTGAGGACCACTTCATGCCGCCCGCGCTCCTGCGCTCCCAGCTGGAGACCCTGGAACGCCTGGGCCCGGACGAGGAGGGGCTGGAGCTCGACGTGCGCGGGAACCTCGACGAGCTCAGTCGACAGGCCCTGGACTACGTGGCGGAACAGACACGCCTCTCCCGACAGTAGAGGGACACTCCGTCACGGAGTGGGCACCGGGTGTGCGGGGATTTCGCTCCACTTGTGTAGTACGCCCCGGCGCGCGACCCTGGTCGTCATGCACGACACCCAGACGTCCCCCGTATCCTCCGACCCCCGGCCCTTCAGCGTGCTTCCGGCCCCCCGGCGGAGCCTGCTCGCCCCGGGTCGCCCCGGTGTGCGGCCCCCGCAGGACGTTCGGCAGACCTGTGTCCTGATGTTCGTCACGGCCGCCGTGTTCGCGGGGCTGGCCTACCAGTCCTGGGCGACCCTGGACGCGGGCGCGCCCGCCCCGGTCGTCCGCGAACTGTGGGTGCAGGTGGTCCTGGCGTCCCTGGTCACCCTGGGGCTGGTCGCGCTGGCGTTGCCGGTGCGCCGCGCCGGTCACGTCCTGTGGCGTGCCGCCCAGTTCGGCGCGCTGGTCGCCCTCGGCGTGGCCGTCTCCGCGCTCAACTCGGCGGCCCGGCTCGCGGACACGCCCCTGCTGCTGGTCGCCCTGCTGGTGGCCCTCTTCGCCATCGTCACCAACATCGCCCTGTGGAGTACCAGCGTCCGCCGCTGGTGCTCCTCCTAGCACCCGTTCGCGCGGTGGTCCGGTGCCCCGGCCGTTCGAGCGGGGCACGCCCCTCCGTCCGCGTCGGAAATCTACGCCGTAAAGCCGTGCGTTCCTCTCCGCGCTTGGGGAATCGTTCACGGAGAACACCAGGGGCCCGGCGGCGCGTGACTCGTGTGGTCACGCGCCGCCGGGCCCCAGCCGTCCCGCGGGTCCCGTCTCAGGAGTCGCCGCTCAGTCCTCCTCCTCGCCGTCGGCCAGGACGTGCAGGCGGGCCAGGTGCTCGCTGCCGTCCTCCCCGTGGCGGTTGACGTAGATCTCGCGAGCCTCGTCCGCGATGTCTCCCACCTCGTCCTCGAAGCCGTAGTCGAGGAGGTCGTCCAGCAGGTCCAGCGACCGGTGCAGCGGGTCCCCGTCGTCGGGGTCGGCCGCGGCCTCCTGCGGTGAGTGCGCGGTGACCCGCGTCAGAACGACGCCTCGGGCCTCCTCCACCGCGCTCTCCGCTCCGGCCGCCGCGCTCAGGCGGATGCGGGTGATGGGGTCCTCGTCGGCGACGAGCATCAACTGCTCGGCCAGCCAGGTGGTGTCCTGGCCTTCGAGGAACGCGGTGAGTTCCGCGTCGTCAAGGGGAGTGTCCATCCGCAGATCATAGGACGAACCGCACACCTCCGGCGCCTCGGGCCCGGCGCGGGGAGGGGAAACGAAAAACGGACATTCGGCAAGGAAGTTCATTCATCCTATGATCGGATAAAGGAAAGGAAATTGTGCTCGCGCGAATACCCATTGTCACGATTCCGGGGCGTCAGGGGCTCCCGTGAAGACGGCGCTCAGTTAAACACATGCGGATCGAAAATCCGATCTATGGATCACGGCACAGATCTGAAACGGTTGTATTAATACCCAGCCGTCTACCTTCCCAGGTGGTCATGGCGAGGTTTAGGGTCCACTCATCGTTACGGGCCCCCACACCCCCGTCCCCCATCACTGAGGTGGACCATGTTCACGAAGTCTTCCCGTAAACCGCTCGGCCTCGTGGCCGTCGCGGCGTCGCTCACGCTTGTGGCGACCGCCTGCGCGGAGAGTGACCGTGCCGGAGGAGGAGGCGACGACTCACAGCCGTTCGTCTTCGCCTCCGCCGGTGACATCACCGCGCTCGACCCCTTCCTCGCCAGCGACGGTGAGACCTTCCGTTACAGCCGACAGGTCTTCCAGACCCTTCTCGAACACGAATCCGGCGGTTCTGAGATCGTCGGCGGACTGGCCGAATCCTGGGACCAGTCCGAGGACGGCACGCTCTGGACCTTCAACCTCCACGAGGGCGTGAAGTTCCACGACGGCGACGACCTGAACGCCGAGGCGGTCTGCGCCAATTTCGACCGCTGGTACAACCTCACCGGTGCCTACCAGAGCTCGAACAACTCGTACTACTGGCAGAAGATCTTCGGCGGATTCGCGGAGAACGACGAGGCGTACGCGGCGCCCGACCCGCGTTTCGTCTCCTGTGAGGCCGAGGACGAGTTCACCGCGGTCATCGAGGTCAGCGAGTTCTCCTCCCTCTACCCCGGTGGTTTCAGCCTCGCGGCGTTCGGCATCATGAGCCCCACCAGCCTGGAGGCCATGGAGGGCCAGGAGATCACGGGCGAGGAGGGCAACCCCAACCTGCCCGAGTACACCCAGGTCCCGGGGACGGTCGCCGGTACCGGCCCGTTCACCCTGGAGGAGTGGAACCAGGACCAGGGGGAGATCACCCTCAAGCGGTTCGACGACTACTGGGGCGACCCGGCGGGCTTCGAGAACATGATCATCCGGGCCATCCCGGACGAGAACGCCCGTCGTCAGGCCCTGGAAGCGGGCGACATCCACGGCTACGACCTGGTGGCCCCGGCCGACGTCGGCCCGCTCCAGGAGGCCGGGTTCGAGGTCCCCACCCGTGACGTGTTCAACGTCCTCTACCTGGCCTACCACCAGGAGAACGAGGCCCTGGCCGACCTCGAGGTGCGTGAGGCCCTCTCGCACGCGGTCAACCGCCAGCGCATCGTCGACACCATCCTCCCCGAGGGCGGCGAGGTCGCCTCGCAGTTCCACCCGGACACCCTCGACGGCTGGTCCCCGGACGTGCGTGAGTTCGAGTACGACCCGGAGCTGGCAGCCGAGATGCTGGCCGACGCGGGCCAGGAGGACCTCACCCTCGAGTTCTGCTACCCGACCGAGGTCACCCGCCCCTACATGCCCGCCCCCAAGGACATCTTCGACGTCATCTCGGAGGACCTCCAGGAGGCCGGCGTGACGGTGGAGGCCAAGAGCTACGAGTGGGCCGAGTACATCAACCAGACCGACAGCGGCAACTGCCCGCTGTACCTGCTGGGCTGGACCGGTGACTACAACGACGCCTACAACTTCATCGGCACCTGGTTCTCCACCCCCAACAACGCCTGGGGCATGGACGACGAGGAGCTCTTCGACAAGATGGAGGAAGTGAGCACCAACCCCGACGCGGACGAGCGCGTCGCCGGGTACCAGGAGCTCAACGAGATGGTGATGGAGGTCCTTCCGGGGCTGCCCATCTCCAGCTCCCCGCCCTCCATCGCGTTCTCCGGGGACGTCAACCCGCCGAACGTCAGCCCGCTGACCCAGGAGAACTTCGCCGAGGCCTCCTGGAAGTAGGCGCGGACCCCTCTCCCTGACCCGGGAGGGGACCTCGCTCGGCCCGGCCGGTCCCCGACCGGCCGGGCCCGCCGCACGGCCACCCCGGCGGTCCCGCCGCACCCCCCCGGGTACCCCCACATCCATCCGTCCAACCCGCCACACCCCGGCGGGGGACGCTTCGCGTCCATCGTTCCCACCACTGGCGAAAGGCGGCGCAGGTGCTGCGATTCATCGTCAGGCGACTCCTACAGCTGATCCCGACTCTCGGCGGTCTGTCGATCCTGCTGTTCGTCTGGCTCCAACGACTGCCGGGCGGACCCGAGTACGCCCTCCTCCCCGACGACGCGACCGCGGAGCAGCGTGCCGCTCTGCGCCGTTCCCTGGGTCTGGACGAACCCCTCGCGGTTCAGTACCTCACCTTCCTGCGCAACATCGTGCAGGGCGACCTGGGGACGTCCCTCCAGACCAGCCGACCGGTCCTGGACGAGTTCCTCCTCCGCTTCCCCGCGACCTTCGAACTGGCCGTGACCGCGATGATCTTCGCCGTCGCCGCCGGTCTGCCCCTCGGCTACCTCGCCGCCCGCAAGCGCGGCACCGTGCTGGACTTCGCCGCCGTGGGCGGCTCGCTCCTGGGCATCTGCACCCCGGTCTTCTTCCTGGCGTTCATCCTCAAGGTGGTCTTCGCCGAGAACCTGGGGGTGTTCCCGTCGGCGTTCCGGCTCTCCCCGGGGCTGAGCCGCACCGACATCACCGGGTTCGTGGTCCTGGACGGGCTCATGACGCGGGAGTGGGACGTGGTCATGGACGCGTTCGCCCACCTGGTCCTGCCGGGGCTGGCCCTGGCGTCCATCCCGCTGGCCGTCATCACCCGCATGACGCGCGCCAGCGTCCTGGAGGTCATGGGCGAGGACTACGTCCGCACCGCCAACGCCAAGGGCCTGCACCGCACCACGGTCCGCACCCGCCACGTGCTCCGCAACGCCCTGCTTCCGGTGGTCACCGCGGTCGGTCTGCTCGCGGGCAGCCTCTTCGCCGGAGCGGTCCTCACGGAGAGCGTCTTCGCCTTCCCGGGGATCGGGTCGTTCGTCTACGCGGCGACACAGACCCGTGACTATCCGGTGCTCACCGGATTCATCCTCCTCATCGCCACCATGTACGTGTTCATCAACCTCCTGGTCGACATCTCGTACAGCCTCCTCGACCCGAGAGTGCGGGCCCAGTGATGCCTACGACACCGAACCCGTCCGAGGCCCCGGACACCGCGGCGGCCGACGAGAAGGTCCCGTTCCACCGGCGCAGGGCCGAGAAGGTCGACCGGCTCGCGGAGCTCATGGGCGACCGGGACGCGGGCGCCCACGGCTCCGGGGTCTGGCGCGAGGCCTTCCAACGGATGCGCCGCAGCCCCATGGCGATCACCGGCGCGGTCATCGTCGCCGTGTTCCTCGTCATCGCGCTGTTCTCACCGCTCATCGCGACCTACAGCCCCACCTCCCAGGCCTGGGGCGGCGAGGTCTTCCCGAACCGCAACGAGTTCGTCGGACCGCGCGCCGAGAACTGGCTGGGCCTGGACCACCTCGGTCGGGACATGTTCTCCCGCATGGTGATCGGTGCCCGCCAGACCCTCCTGGTCGGTGTGGTCGCCACCCTGGTCGGCTTCCTGTTCGGCGCGCTCCTGGGCGGCCTGGCCGGTGCCTGCTCGGTCCTGGGCGGCCACTGGGGACGCCAGGTCGACAACGTCATCATGCGCGTCATCGACATGATGCTGGCCATGCCGACCCTGCTGCTGGCCGTCACGGTCGCCGCCCTGGTCGGACCCAGCCTCACCACGGTCATGATCGCGGTCGGTATCGCCCAGGTCCCGATCTTCGCCCGCCTGCTGCGCGGCGCGATGATCTCCCAGGGCAACCGCGAGTACGTGCTGGCCGCGCAGGCCCTGGGCGTGCGCAAGCGGAAGATCGCGGTGACGCACATCCTGCCCAACTCCATGGGGCCGGTGATCGTGCAGTCCACGCTCACCCTGGCGACCGCCATCATCGACGCGGCGGCCCTGTCCTACCTGGGTCTGGGCAATCCGGACGCCTCCTATCCGGAGTGGGGCACGATGCTGTCCGAGGCCCAGCGGTTCCTGTCCAGCGCACCGTCCCTGGCCGTCTACCCGGCCCTGGGCATCATCATCACCGCGCTCGGCTTCACCCTGCTGGGTGAGGCGCTGCGGGAAGCGCTCGACCCGAAGTTGAGGAAGTGACCATGAGTTCCAGCACGCCGCTGTTGGCGGTGGACGAGCTGTCCGTGGTGTTCCACCGCAAGGGCCAGAACCCGACCCGTGCCGTCGACGGGGTCTCCTTCACACTGGAGGAGGGCAAGGTCACGGGGCTGGTCGGGGAGTCCGGCTGCGGCAAGAGCGTGACCTCCCTGGCCCTCATGGGCCTGCTGCCGGACCGGGGCGTGAAGGTGGGCGGCAGCGCGGTCATGCGCCTGTCCGACCGGGGCGAGGAACTCCGGGAGGCGGACCTGCTGCGGGTCTCCCAGCGCCGTATGCGCGACCTGCGCGGCTCACAGCTGGCGATGATCTTCCAGGACCCGCTGAGCTCGCTCAACCCGGTGGTCCCCATCGGCGTCCAGGTCACGGAGATCCTGAAGCGGCACCGGGGGATGCGCGGCGCCCCCGCGAGGAAGGAGGCGGCCGACCTCCTGTACCGGGTGGGCATCCCCGACCCCACCCGGCGCCTGAACGAGTACCCGCACCAGCTGTCCGGCGGTATGCGCCAGCGCGCGCTGATCGCGATGGCGGTGGCCTGCAAGCCGCGCCTGATGATCGCGGACGAGCCCACCACGGCCCTGGACGTCACCATCCAGGCGCAGATCCTGGAGCTGCTCAAGGACCTGGTCACGGAGGAGGGCACGGGGCTGCTGATGATCACCCACGACCTCGGCGTGGTGGCGGGGCTGTGCGACGACATCAACGTCCTGTACGCGGGCCGGGCGGTGGAGACCGCCGAGCGGGCGCCGCTCTTCAGCGACCCCACGCACCCGTACACGGTGGGCCTGCTGGGTTCCATCCCGCGCCTGGACGCGCCGCGCGGCGAACCGCTCACCCCGGTGCGCGGTTCGGTGAACGACAACATCGCCTGGGCGGACGGGTGCGCGTTCGCGCCCCGGTGCGACCACTACACCATGGAGTGCCTCCAGGGGCCGCCCCAGCTCGTCAGTGTGGGCGACGGGGACCCGGGACACGTCCACCGCTGTGTGAACCCCATCAGCCACGCCGACGTGGTGGACCGGGCCGTGCTGGAGAGCCCGGCCGTGGTGGGCGACGACGAGGAGGAGCGGGGATGAGCCTGCTGGAGATCAGGGACCTCAAGGTCCACTTCCCCATCAAGCGCGGCGTGATCGTCGACCGCACCGTGGGGCACGTGCGCGCCGTGGACGGGGTGTCGCTGGCCATCGAGCAGGGCCAGACCTACGGCCTGGTGGGGGAGTCCGGCTGTGGCAAGACCACCCTGGGCCGGGCGGTGCTGCGGCTGAACGGGATCACCGAGGGCGAGGTGTGGTTCGGCGGGCGCGACCTGGCCGGGCTCGACGCTGAGTCGATGCGCCGGGAGCGCGCCAATCTCCAGATGGTCTTCCAGGACCCTCTGGGCAGCCTGAACCCGCGCCAGAACATCGGGTCCATCCTGCTGGAGGGGCTCCAGACGCACGGGATCGGCGGCCCCGAGGGCAAGGAGGCCCAGGGTCTGAGCGGTGCGGAGCTGCGGCGGCGGACGGGCGAGGACCAGCGCCGCCGGGTGGTGGACGCGCTGGAGCGGGTGGGGCTGTCCGCGAAGGCGCTCCAGCGCTATCCGCACGAGTTCTCGGGTGGTCAGCGCCAGCGGATCGGGATCGCCCGGGCGCTGGTCCTGGAGCCGGACCTCATCATCTGCGACGAGCCGGTCTCGGCGCTGGACGTGTCCATCCAGGCCCAGGTGCTCAACCTGCTGGAGGAGCTCCAGGAGGAACTGGGCCTGACGTACCTGGTGATCGCGCACGACCTCGCGGTGGTGCGGCACGTGAGTGACGTCGTGGGGGTGATGTACCTGGGTTCGCTGGTCGAGGAGGCCACCAGCGACGAGCTGTACGAGACCCCGCTGCACCCGTACACCAGGTCGCTGATGTCGGCGGTGCCGGTGCCGGACCCGACCGTGGAGGACACCCGGGAACGCATCCTGCTCGCGGGCGACCTGCCCTCGCCCGCGAACCCGCCCGCGGGCTGCCGGTTCCACACCCGTTGCCCGTGGCGGCAGGAGGAGCGGTGCGACACCGAGCGTCCCGAGCTGCGCCCGCTGAACGGCGGGGACGCCAGCGCCACCCATCGGGTGGCCTGCCACTACGCCGAGCAGATCCTCTCCGGCGAGATCCAGCCCCGCGAGGAGCTGGCGGAGCGGATCGTGCACGGCGCGAGCTGATCCGGCGCGGGCGCGCGGGTGCCGAGGGCACCCGCGCGCCCGCGTGTCCGCCCTCACCCGGGAGTGTCGACCGGCCGGGTGAACCGGCGGCACAGGTGGACCCGCCGGAACTCGGCACGCAGCCCCTCCTCGTCCGCCGGATCGGCGTGCGCGAGGGCCCTCACCACTGCTGTGACCTTCGGGACGCTGGCGGGTCGCGACGCGTGGTGTGTGCGGGCGTCCAGCGGCGCAAGGGCGAGCCGTGCCACCTCGTCGTGGTCGGCGTACACGTGGAGGTAGTGGTCGTGGTCGGTGAAGCCGCCGGACCGGTACCAGGCCAGTGTGGCGGGGTCGTCACGGGTCCAGGCGTCCAGCCTCCGGACCCCCTGCTCGCGCAGACGTTCCAGGAGGGTGGACAGCAGCCGCCCGCCCACTCCTCGGCCCTGGTGGTCGGGGTGGACGGCGACGGTCTCGATCACCGCCGTGTCGCCGTCCAGTTCGGCGTCGAGGATGCCGACCAGGGTCGCGCCGCGTACCGCGACCAGCTCCACGGAGGCGGCCGGACGGACCGGTTTCGTCTGGACCACGTCGTCGTGGTACGCGGTGTGGAGGAAGGACAGGACCCGGCAGCGCAGCCACTCCTCCTCGTCGGCGGTGCGGTAGGGGCGGATCTCCGTGGGGGGCATGCCGGTCATTCTCGGCACCGTGATCCACGGCCGCAACGGGTTTCGGGGGCTCGCCCGGGAGTGTCGGACGCGACTCCGTCCTCCCGAGTGCCGGGCGGGTGGAACGGGGAGGTAGGAAGGAGACGGTACGTACGGAGGGAGCCGATCATGGCCGACGCCGCGCACGCGCGAGGTTCGGGGCTGTTCCTGTACGACAGGGACTGCGGCTTCTGCCAGCGCGCGGTGGCCTTCGCGCGGGATCGCCTGCGCACCCGGACCGCCTTCGCGGCCTCTCAGGACTCCGACCTCCCCGCCCTCGGTCTCACCCCCGAGCAGGCCGACGAACAGGCCTGGATCGTCTATCCGGACGGTAGGCGGCTGGCCGGGGGCGACGCCGTCGCCGGGGTGCTCCTGGGCGCGGGGCTCCCCGCCCGGATCCTCGGCCGTTTCCTGCTGCTGCCCGGGGTGCGCGCGCTCAACCGCGCCGCCTACCGGATCGTGGCCGCGAACCGGTACCGGCTCCCCGGGGGAAGCGCCGCCTGCGCGCTCCCGCCCTCGAACGGAAGGTCCACACCCCCATGAACCCCCTGGCCGCGTCCTCCGACCAGATGATGCCGCTCGGCGCGATCGCCCTGATGATGGCGAGTCTGCTGCTCATGGCGGTGGCGCTGGTGCTCATGGGGGTGCGGGGTGCCCGGCGGAGGATCAGACCGAACCGCCTCTTCGGGATCCGGACCGCCTACACGTTCTCCGGCGACTTCGCCTGGTACACCGTGCACGAACTGGCGGCGCCCTGGTCGATCGTGGCCGGCTTGGTCTGCCTGCCGGGCCTGGCCCTGCTGCCGGTGGCGGCCACCCCGAACCTCCAGGTCGCGGCGGTGCTCGCGCCGATCGGGGTCAGCCTCGCGGTGCTCCTCGTCGGGACGTGGCGGGCCCACAGGGTGGCACGGGAGCGTGCGGCCCGGGACGCGGGCCGCGCCGACCTGCCCTGAACTCAGGCGGCGCGCAGGGCCCGGCACACGTCCAGGACCCGTTCGCGCAGCACCGCGCCGCGTTCGGCGAAGTCCCGCTGGTACTCCATGTAGGCGGCCTTGCCCTCGGCGGTCTCGATCCGCACCGGTTCGTACCCCCACGCGGCGAGGTCGTAGGGAGAGGCGCGCATGTCGAGCACGCGGATCTCCCTGGAGAGCTCGAAGCAGTCCGCGACCAGCTCCGAGGGGACCGCCGGGGTGAGCTTGTACGCCCACTTGTAGAGGTCCATGTTGGCGTGCAGGCACCCCGGCTGGTCCAGGTCGGCCTGGCGTTCCCGGGTGGGCTGGAGGGTGTTGAGCGGGCGGGCGGGTCCGGTGAAGAACCGGAACGCGTCGAAGTGCGAGCACTGGATCCGGTGCGACTCGACCACGCGGTCGGTGCCCTCGTGCCCGAGCCGCAGGGGGACCTGGCCGTGGCGCACCTCCTCGGTCCGGTACACCATCGCCCACTCGTGCAGCCCGAAGCAGCCCAGGTGCGCGGGGCGCCCGGCCACCGAGGTCAACAGGCGTTCCACGAAGTCCAGCACCGGCCGGGCGGACAGGAACGCGGGCACGTCGAGCCCCACTCCGCCGGGGAGTTCGGTGTAGAAGCGTTCGGAGAGCCGTGCGCGGGCACCCTCGCCCAGCAGCACCGTCCCGACGCCGGGGTGCCAGCGCCGCAGTTGCGCGGGCTTGAGGTTGTAGTACGTGAACAGGAAGTCCTCGACGGGGTGCCGCTCGCCCGCGCTCCGGCGCCGTACGTGCTCGCCCACCAGGGCGTCGACCCGGTGCTGGTGCCGCTCGGCGCGTGCGCGCCACTCCGTCTCCGCCAGGCCCCTCAGGGCCTCGGTCCTCGTTCCCGTCACGGCACCCAGGGTACGTGCGGTCCTGCCCTAGTCTGCTGGGATGCAGATCCCCACCGACGAAGAGATCCGGGCCCTCCACGAGCGGTACGCGCCCACTCCCGAGGCCTTCGCGCTCGTGTACACCCACTGCCGGGCCGTGTGCGAGGTGGCCGAACTGCTGATGGAAGCGGCCCCCGGCGGAGTGGACGCGGCGCTGGTCCGTGCCGGGTGTCTGCTCCACGACGTGGGCGTGTACCGGCTGATGGACGAGCGGGGGCGGATCGACGGGTCCCGTTACGTGAGCCACGGGGTGCTCGGCCACGAGCTCCTGGCGGGGGAGGGGCTGCCCGAGGCGCTGTGCCGGTTCTGCTCGCACCACACGGGCGTGGGCGTGACCCGGGACGACGTGCGGGACCAGGGCCTGCCCATCCCGGTGGCGGACTACCTCGCGGAGTCGCCGGAGGAGGAGCTGGTCATGTACGCGGACAAGTTCCACAGCAAGAGCGTGCCGCCGGTCTTCCTCACCGTGGACACCTACGCCGCGAAGGTGAGCCGCTTCGGCCCGGACAAGGTGGCGCGCTTCGGGGAGCTGGTGGACCGCCACGGCGTACCGGACCTGGCGGCGCTGTCCCGCTCCTACGGGCACGCGCTCGTCTGAGTCCGTTCAGTTGGACTGCTGGACGGGCAGGTGCCGCCCCAGGTAGCCGACGTACACCCGGTTGGTGGTGTCCGGGCCCAGATGCGGGAAGAAGTACAGGCGGGGGCAGATGCCGTACTCGATGTCCAACTTGATGTGGGCGTACATGGGGACCCGCCCGTCCGGCTCCACCTCGGCCGGGACGCGGAACACCCGCTTCTCGTTGAGCTTGCCCCGGTTGCGGACGTAGTCGGACTCCTGCGAGGCCAGCCGCTTGACCGGGATCACCCGGTAGCCGTCCGGGGGTTCGCGCAGGTAGGAGTGGAAACCGAGTCCGCTTCCGGGGTTGTCGAACTGGTAGCGGGCGTAGTCGTTCAGGGCCAGGAGCGCCTCCCAGGCCCGGGTCACCCACAGGCCCTCCTTGCGGCTGTCGGAGAGCTCGTACACGGTCTGGTCCTCGATGGTGAAGAACAGGTGCGGCAGGGCCGAGCCGTCGGTGATCCGTTCCAGCAGCTCGGCCACGCTGGACGGCGGCCCCTGCTCGGGGTCGCTCGGGGCCGGGGCGGCGGCCAGCCGGAACAGGCCCGCCTCGCGTGCCTGGTCGCGCAGCCACCGGACCTCGAAGCGGGCCACGCGGCGCTCCTCCCGGGTGAGGGCCAGCTCGTCCGCGAGGTCGGCGGTCTCCGCGAGCACGGCCTGGTGCTCCTCGGAGAGCTCCCCGATCCGCGCGTTGAGTCTGCGCACCTCCTCCCTGAGCCGTCGGACCTGCTGTTCCTGTGCCTGGGCGGCGGCGAGTTCCACCGAGGAGACGGAGTCGTGTTCTGACTGGTGCGCGATGACGTTCCCCGATCCTGAGGGTGCCCGTGGGGGAACGGGGGCACGGGTGTGCGGACCCCGGCGCAGGTCCTCGGTCTCCTCGGCCAGGAGCGCGTCGATCGCCCGGAGCGCCTCGGGCAGGCGCAGTCCGAGCGCGTTGTCGCGCACCCGCCGGGACAGGGCGGCGCCCACCCAGTTGCGCACGCGTTCGCCGTCGCGGGCGGTGTCGAGGGTGCCCGGACTCATCCGGGGGTGGCGCTGGGCGTCCGCCTCGTCGGTGGGGTCCACACCAGGTAAGAAGGTGCGGACCCCACCGACGGGGACGTCCAGACCCCGGGGGAGGAGCTCGGAGACCCGCTCCAGGGCGGCCCCGTCCAGCACGTATCCGGCGCACATGCCGGTGCAGCGGGACAGGGTCCCCGCCATGGAGGTGCGCCAGTCGGCCACGGTGACGTCGTGCGGCGCCCCGGTGGCGACGATCGCCAGGCGTCGCAGGGGGTCGCGGATGGTCGAGAGCAGGGCCGCCACGTCCTCCTCGTCACGCCCGCGCACGATGCGGGGGGTGGACGGCAGCGGGTGGGCGCCGTCGTGCGCGCCCACCGACCCGAGCAGCATGCGCGCCGCCTCGGGTGGCATCACCTCGGCGCGGGGGGTGTCGGCGGTCGCGACGGGGTCGACGGTCATGTCGATCCACACGTAGTTCCAGGGAGAGAGCTCGGGGTCCACCACCACCGTGGCCAGGGTGCGCCACACGCCCTCGGGTTTCTCGGACTCGGTGGTCAGCCTCAGGAAGGTGAGTCCCTCGTCGGCGTTGTGGTGCCGTGCGACCAGTGCCCGGGAACGGTTGCTGAGCTCGAACCGGCCCGAACCGGAGAAGTCCACCCGCGCCCCCGAGTTGCCGCGCTTGCTCAGCCAGCGGGAGAGGACCGAGGAGGCGGCGGAGACCAGGTCCCCGTCGTCGTCGTGGACGGCGACCAACGTGCGGTAGACGAGCGGCAATGGGCACTCCCGGGTTCCCGTCGACGGCGGCGACCCGAGGGTCCGGCCGAATCCGCTGGCGGAGCCCTCCCTCACCACTGTGGACGAAGGACCGCCCCCGCGCCAGCCGCTTGGCCAGGTTCCCTTCGGCGGTCGGTCGCCCGCCGCCCCCGGGTCGTACCTTCCGTTTACCCAAGGAACGGCCGAGTCACCAATCCCCACACGCCGGTGTGCCCCGGGATTCCCCGATCGGGTACGCCACAGTGGCCAAACGGGGGCTCCGGGTTGGTGATGGTGGACAACGCGGGCGGCTCCGTGCGGGGGCTAGCGTCACCGACATGACCACGCATCCGTTCTGGCTGGCCGGTTCCGCCGCGTCCGGCGACACCGAGCTGACCGTCCGCAACCCCTACACCGGAGGGACGGCGGGCGTCGTCTCCGTGCCCACCGAGGCGCAGGTGGAGGCCGCCGTCTCCGCCGCGCACGCGGTGGCCGCCGAGGCCGCCGCCCTGCCCGCGCACGTCCGCGCCGGGGCCCTGGACCACGTCTCCCGGCGCATCGGAGAGCGTGCCGAGGAGATCGCCCAGGTCATCACCGCCGAGAGCGGCAAGCCCATCAAGTGGTCCCGCGCCGAGGCCGGACGCGCGGTGTCGGTGTTCCGCTGGGCCGCCGAGGAGGCCCGCCGGGACAGCGGCGAGCTCCAGCGCCTGGACACCGACCCCGGCGGCACCGGCCGGTTGGCGCTGGTCCGCCGGGTCCCCAAGGGCCCCGTCCTGGGCATCTCACCGTTCAACTTCCCGCTCAACCTGGTCGCCCACAAGGTGGCCCCGGCCATCGCCGTGGGCGCCCCCGTGGTGCTCAAGCCCGCTCCGGCGACCCCGATGACCGCTCTGATCCTCGGGGAGATCCTGGCCGAGACCGACCTGCCCGCGGGCATGGTGTCGATCCTGCCCATGCCCAACGAGCTGGCCGCGCCGCTGATCACCGACGAGCGGCTGCCCGTCATCTCCTTCACCGGCGGTCCCTTCGGTTGGGAGCTCCAGCGGCGGGCTCCGCACAAGCACGTGACCCTCGAACTCGGCGGCAACGCGGCGGCCGTGGTGCTGGACGACGCCGATCTCGACTGGGCGGCCCGGCGGGTGGCCCTGTTCGGCAACAACCAGGCCGGTCAGGTCTGCATCGGGGTGCAGCGGGTCGTGGTCACGGACGCCGTGCACGACGCGTTCGTGGAGCGCCTGGTAGCGGAGGTCGAGGCGCTGGGCACCGGTGACCCGGCCGACCCCGGGACCGACGTCGGACCGCTGGTCGACGCGGCCGCCGCCGAGCGCGTGACGTCCTGGGTCGAGGAGGCGGTCGCCGCGGGGGCCCGCCTCCTGACCGGCGGCACGCGCGACGGCGTCACCGTGGCGCCCACCGTCCTGGCGGACGCGCCCGCCGACGCCCGGGTGGTCCGCGAGGAGGTGTTCGGCCCGGTGCTGGTCGTCCAGCGGGTCGCGGACACCGACGCCGCCTTCGCGGCCGTGAACGACAGCGACTTCGGCCTCCAGGCCGGTGTCTTCACCCGGGACCTGCCCACCGCGTTCCGTGCCCACCGGGAGCTGGAGGTCGGCGGCGTGGTCGTCGGTGACGTCCCCACCTTCCGCGCCGACCAGATGCCGTACGGCGGGGTCAAGGGTTCGGGTGTGGGCAAGGAGGGCCTGCGGGCGGCGATGACGGACCTCACCCACGAGCGGGTCCTCGTCCTCACCGGGATCGACCTGTAGGGACGCCGCGCGGACGCGGACGGGGGCGGGGGGGCGGGCGGGGTGGGGCGCCCCCCCCCCCCCGACCGGGACCCGGCCGGCCGGGCGCCCGCGGGCCCCCCCGAACCGC
>NZ_JBHYOW010000014.1:0-143389 GCF_042745575.1 Nocardiopsis sp. NPDC058789 | reverse complement strand
CGGTGGGCCCGCTCCCCCTCGCCGTACTCGTCGACCGCGTTGTCATGCGCCTCGATCCACGTGCGCTGCGCCTTCCTCGGCGACCTGCGCAGAGTTTCCGGCAGTTCGTCCACACCGGGCATCGTTCTCATCTCCCGTCGGTTCGGGTGTCCTTCGGGTGGCCGTTCGTCCTTCCCTGTTCCCGTTACCTGCGGTGACCCGGGCAAAACACCGACGGCCCGACGGGCTGCGCGGACCGGAACCGGTGGAAGGGGGGAGACGGGAACAGCGATCCGGCGGAGTCCGGCGCGTCCGACACGGGCGAGGATCATCAGGTGGGACGGCGGGCGGAGGCGATCTCGTCACCGTGTTCCACCGCCCAGGAGGCCAGGGCGGACAGGGGTTCCAGCAGCGTCCGGCCCAGCGGGGTGAGGCTGTACTGCACGCTCGGTGGGACGGTGGGGAACACCTCCCGGTGCACCAGGCCGTCCTCCACCAGTCCGCGCAGGGTGCGGGTCAGCATCCGCTGGCTGATGTCCTCGATGGCGCGGTGGAGTTCGTTGAACCGATGCGCGCGTTGACCCAGCAGGACCACCACCAGCACCGTCCACTTGTCGCCGACCCGTCGGAGCACGGCGGTGACCGGGCAGCGCTCGTGCTCCTCCGCCGGGACCGGGTTCGGCAACGGGGTCCCGACGATGAAGGGCACATCCGTGTGCGTACCTGACATCAGACTGCCTTCTTCCCAGTGGGCGCGGGGTCACCGATGATGAGGTGCCCACCCAAAGTAACCGGGAGAGCCATGAGCACGAAAGCCCCGAGGCCCGGTGGCACCGGCCGTCAGCGCGTGATCGTCGTCAGCGGCGCGACCGACGGTATGGGGCGTGCGTTCGCCCTGGCCCGGGCACGGTCCGGTGACTCGGTGGTGGCGCTCGGCAGCAACCCGGAGAAGGGGCGGCGCCTCCTGGAGGAGGGGGCCCGGTCGGGAGCGTCGGGAGGGATCGAGTTCGTCCGGGTCGACCTGGCCAGCGTCGGCGGCACGCGGTCGGCGATCGCCCGGATCGTCGCGACCCACGAAGCCGTCGACTCGCTCGTGCTGTTCGCCAACCGGCACAGCCCGCGACGTGTGCTCACCGAGGACGGGCTGGAGCGCACCTTCGCCCTCTACTACCTCAGCCGCTTCCTGCTGGGAGAAGGGCTCGGACCCCTGCTGCGGCGCGGTGCCCGCCCGGTCATCGTGAACGTCGCCGGTGTGGGGGCCAGGGCGGGCCGCATCCACTGGGACGACCTGCGGCTCGACCACCGCTACGGCACGGTGCGGGCACAGCTCCAGGCGGGGCGCGCCAACGACCTCCTCGGGGTGTCCCACGCCGCCCGGCCCGGTGAGACGGTCCCCTACGTGCTCTACCATCCGGGCTTCACCCGGAGCGGTGATCTCGGCCCGCTCCCGGCCCCGGCACGGCTGTTGATCCGGGCGCTCGCCCGGGTCGCGGCCCGCCCCGTGGAGGAGTCCGTCGCCCCCGTCCACGGGTTCGTGGACGACCCACCTCGGGCGCCGCTCACGGCGATCGACCGTGGCCGGTCCCTGCCGCTCGACTTCCCCACCCTGGATCCCGGGGACGCCGAGCGCCTTCGGGAGGTCACACGGGAGCTCCTCCGCGCGATCGCCGCGGGAGACGCGGACCACGAGCGCTGACGGCGCGGGACGGACCCGGACCACGGACGGATCAGGAGGGAAGGCTGGCGCCGGTGAACAGCACCAGCAGGGGCAGGGCCAGGTTGTTGACCGAGTGGACCGCCACGGCGGGCCAGACCGAGCCGCTGCGGCGCATGACCTCGGCGGCGATCACACCCACCACGAAGGCGGCGGGCAGGATGAGGTTGACGCCGTGGAAGACGGCGAAGATCGCCGAGCTCCCCAGGACCCCGATCCAGGGGCCGTAGCGCAGCAGCGCGTTGGTGACGACCCCGCGGAACAGGAACTCCTCACCGATCGGGGTGAGCACGGCCAGGAACAGGAGGGTGAGGACGAGTCCGACCGCCCCGCTGGCCGCCGTGTCGAAGTACACGCCCTGCGGGTTGCTGTCGTACCCGGTCAGGCCGGTGATGGCGAGGATGACCAGCCCCTTCGCCACGAGCGCGACCACACCCCAGCCCGCACCGAGGAGCATCCAGCGCCAGGTGGTGCGCCGGATGCCGAAGGCGGCGAGGGAGCGGACCCGCACCGCGTAGGCCACACCGAACCCCGCGAGGCCGCCCACGCCGGACCAGGCGGACACGAGCAGGCCGAAGACCAGCGGGTCCAGGTCCAGGGGTCCCACCGGCCCCAGGAGGACGAGGACGGCCACGCTGATCGCCATACCGAGCAGACCGAGCACCACCTCGGGCCAGCCCGGACGGGTCGGGGCGCCGCGAGGGCGGACGGTGGGCTCCGTGGACACGGCGGACTCCTCGGGTTCGGTGCGGGGCGGTGTCGGTCGGGGCGGTGTCGGAACCGCCCCGACCACGTGACGCGCTCCGGTCAGTCAACGACGCGGTTCCCAACGGAAGACGCGGGTGGCGAGGGTGACGGCCACGACGACCCACGCCAGGGTGGGCGCCAGGAGGAACAGGGACTCGGAGACGGCCACGCCGCCGTTCCAGGCGTTGACCACGAGCTCGGCGGCGGAGCCTCCGGGGAGCAGGCGCTTGACCAGGGTGAGCTCCTCGGTGCCCGTGAACCCCACCCAGCCGGAGACGGCGAGCACGCCGATCATGACCGGCAGCGTCGTGACCTGGGCGTGCTCCGGAGAGTTGGTGACCCCCGCCGTGGCCAGGGCGAGGCCGAGCATCATGACCACGGTGCTCAGGACGGCCGACACCAGCAGGAGGGGTTGGGCGGGCGCGTCCGCGACCACGGACAGCACGGTCAGGACCACGGAGACCTGGACGACGGTGACGGCGGTGACCGGGAGCAGCAGCCCCGTGAGGATGCGGACGTCGTCCACGGCCGTCGAGCGCAGCCGCTTGAGGAAGAGGTTCTGGCGGCGCGACGCGAGCGTGGTCACGGCGGTCGTGTAGAGGGCCATCACCACCACGAGGAACATGAGGACCGAGGCGACGGCGCCCAGGTCCAGCAGGTCGGGCGCGCGGTCGTGCAGGTACATGTAGAAGGCGCTGCCGGCGAGGGGCACCAGGAGCATGGTGACCAGGACGAGCCGGTTCCGGAGGATCTGGATCAGCTCACTCCGAGCGATGGCGAGCATGGTGGGTTCCTTTGCGTGAAGGGTGTACGGGGCCGGGGCCGCGTTACTCGGTGCCGATGGAGCGGAAGACGTCGTCGAGCCGCGTGGGCCCGGCCTGGAGGTCGCCCAGTTCCACCGCGTGCTCCCGGGCCCAGTCCAGGAGGACGTGCAGGTCCTTCTGGAGGCTGGTGGTCTCGACGAGGAGGGAGCCGTCGCCCTGGGGCACGCCGGGGAGCGGCGGCTCCGGGGCGGACGCCGCCAGGGTGAACCGGACCGTCGCGGGCAGGGTCCGGGTGAGCTCGGAGACTGTCCCCTCCCGGTGGAACACCCCGCGGTGCATGAGCCCGATCCGGTCGGCGCGCTGCTGCGCCTCCTCCAGGTAGTGCGTGGTCAGGATGATGGTGGACCCGTCCTCGCGCAGTCGGTCCACGGCGTCCCAGAGGTCGTCCCGGGACTGGATGTCCAGTCCGGTGGTGGGCTCGTCCAGGAAGACGAGTTCCGGGGTGCCGTAGACGGCGGTGGCGAAGTCCAGGCGGCGCTTCTCACCTCCGGAGAGCTGGGAGACCCGCGTTCCGGCCTTCTTCGTGAGGCCGACGACGTCCAGCAGTCGCTCGGCCCGGTCGGTGCGCCCGGAGAGGCTGCCGATGAGCCGGACCGACTCCCTGACGGTGAGGTCGGGTGAGAACCCGCTCTCCTGGAGCATGATCCCGGTCCGGGGGCGCACGGCCCGTCGGTCGCGCGGGTCGTGTCCGAACACCCGCACGGTGCCCGAGGTGGCGGCGCGGTGACCCTCGATCGTCTCCAGGGTGGACGTCTTGCCCGCGCCGTTCGTGCCGAGCAGGGCGTAGAACTCGCCCCGGCCCACCTGGAAGGAGAGGTCGCGGACGGCGTGGAAGTCGCCGTAGCGGACGTTCAGGCCCTCGACGTCGATGACTGGTGTGGCGGCTGTTGAGGTCATGTCCCCATTCCAGCCGTGCGGGCGGATTCCCGGCAGTGCGGCCGTGTCACGACCTGGCGGTGACATCCGTGGGGCCAGGAGGTGACGTGGTGTCACTGGTGGGTCGACGGGGCCGGAGGAATACTGGGACGGTCCACGCAGTCGTTCCCCGGAAGGGTCCGCATGACGTCAGAACCCACCGAGGTGACGCAGGGGCAGCTGCGCACGGTCAACACGAACATCGTGTTCGGGTCGCTCTCGGCGGTCGGGGCCCTGCTGATCTCGACCAACGCCCAGAGCGTGGGCCAGGTCCTGGTGCTGGTGCTGGGGTTGCTGGCGGCCCTGCTGTCCGTCCGTGGCTGGTCGGCCCGGGCCTTCCGCGTCGTGCTGCTCCCGTGCCTGGTCGCCAGCATCGTCGCCCTGGTCGCCGGGGTCCTCTTCCTGGACAGCGCGTCGGCGCCGTTCGGCGTCTCCGTCGTGGGCACTGTCCTCGTCCTGCGCCTGCCGCACCGGTACCAGCGCCCGTCGGCCCTGGGGCTGCTCGCCCTGGTGACCGGTGTCATCGTGCTGAAGGTGCTGCTCGAACCCCACCTGGGCGAGGCCCTGCTGGAGTACGCCGTGGGGTCGGCCAGCATCATCGTGGTGGGGGTGGTCTTCGCGACGCTGAACCACCTGGTGGCCCGGCTGGTCTCGGAGCTGGAACTGGCGCGCGAGCGCGACGCGGAGCTGGCCGTGGCCCGGGAGCGCGTCCGTTTCGCCGGGGACCTGCACGACATCCAGGGCCACACGCTGCACGTGGTGAAGCTGAAGGTGGCGCTGGCCCGGAAGCTGGTGCACACCGACGCCGACCAGGTGGAGCGGGAGCTGGACGAGGTCTACTCCCTGGTGGGCGAGACCATCACCGAGACCAAGGAGCTGGCCCACGCGCAGCGGCGGCTCAACCTGTCCGCCGAGTTGGAGAACGCCAAGAACCTCTTCGAGGCGGCCGGGATCGACGTGCGCGTCGTGCGCCGTGGCGAGGGTGAACCGGACACGCGGGCGGCGGAGACGCTCGGCCAGGTCCTGCGGGAGACGACCACCAACATCCTGCGGCACGCGCAGGCCGAGGAGGTGCGGATCACGCTCACCGGGTCCGGCATCACCATCGTGAACGACGGGGCGCGCGGGGAGGCGGCCCCCGTGCTCGGGGGGCTGGCCGTCCTCCGCGACCGCGTGGAGCGGGACGGTGGAACACTGACAGTGGAACAGGGGGACGGGCGGTTCCTGACCGCCGCCGCGTTCCCCGGGCGGAGGGACGACCGATGATCACCGTGGTACTCGCCGACGACGAGGCCCTGCTGCGCAAGGCGCTGGCGGCCCTGCTCCCGCTGGAGGGCGAGATCACCGTCCTGGCCGAGGCCCACGACGGCGAGTCGGCCGTGGCCGCGACCCTGGAGCACCGCCCCGACGTGCTCGTCATCGACCTGGAGATGCCGGGTGTGGACGGGCTCGGCGCGGTGGACCGCATCCGCCGGGAGCTGCCGGACCAGGTGATCCTGATGCTGACCCGGCACGCCCGCCCCGGTGTGCTGCGCCGGGCGCTCCGGCTCGGTGTGCAGGGGTTCGTGAGCAAGTCGGCCGATCCCGCGCACATCACGTCGGTGATCGGCACCCTGCACGGGGGCAAGCGTTGGGTGGACCCGGACGTGTCCGCGCTGGCCGTGATCGACGACTGCCCGCTCACCGAACGGGAGATCGACGTGCTGCGCGCCACCAGGGACGGGTACTCGGCCGCCGACACCGCCGCCCGCCTGCACCTGGCCGAGGGCACGGTGCGCAACTACCTCTCGAACGCGATGCGCAAGACGCAGACGCGGACCCGGCACGAGGCGGCCCGGTACGCGCGGGAGCACGACTGGCTCTGAGGACCCGCCATGGCCTGGGCACTGTTCGACCTCGACGACACCCTGATCGACCACGACTCGTTCACGCGGTTCACCCTGCGCCTCCTCGCACGCTCGCCGTTGCGTGTGGCGGGTGCGGTGGCGCTGTCACCGCTGGTCGCGGTGGCGTTCGCGCGCCCGTCCTGGCGGGTGCACGCCGGATCACTCCTGCTGTGGGCGGGCACGGTCGGTGTGGGCGAGGCCCGTCTGGACCGAATCGTCCGGGACCACGTGCGGGAGCTGGACGTGCGGGAGCGGCTGAGACCGGACGGCGCCGCCGCGCTGGCCGCGCACCTCGAAGCGGGCGACCACGTGGCGGTGGTGACCGCCTGCGCGGACCGGCTCGCGGTGCCCCTGTGCCGGGAGATCGACCCCCGCGTGCGCGTGGTGGCCTCGACCCTCCGGCGCGCGTGGGGCGGTCTGGTCGCGGAGCGGCACTGCCACGGCGCCCGCAAACCCGCGATGGCCGCCGAGGCCGGGGTTCGGGGGGAGGTCGCGGCCGCCTACGGGGACAGTGCCTCCGACGCGGCGATGCTGGACCTCGGGCGGGTGGCGTACCTGGTCAACATGGGCGGCGGGGCCGCCGAGCGGCTGCGGGAGCGGCTCCCGGGACCGGACCGCGTGGAGTGCGTGGAGTGGCCCGTGCGGGAGCCGGACACAGGAAACCGGCCCGACCGGTGAGGGTCGGGCCGGTGACGCGGGCGGCGTCCGAGGGGTCCGCCCCCGGGAACTCCGGGCACCCGGGGCCACTCCTCGGGACGCGCCCGGGGTCGAACTAGACCAGGTCGAACCGGTCGGCGTTCATGACCTTGTTCCACGCGGCGACGAAGTCCTGGACGAACTTCTCCTTGGCGTCGTCGGAGGCGTACACCTCGGCCACGGCGCGCAGCTCGGAGTTGGAACCGAACACCAGGTCCACGCGGCTGCCGGTCCACTTGACCGCACCGGAGGCGTCCTTGGCGACGAAGGTCTCCGAGGTCTCGGAGGTCTCACCGGTCGCGTGCCAGTTGGTGTTCAGGTCGAGCAGGTTGACGAAGAAGTCGTTCGTCAGCGCGCCCGGCCGGTCGGTGAAGACGCCCAGGTCCGAGTTGTCGAAGTTGGCGCCCAGCACGCGCAGGCCGCCCACCAGGACGGTGGTCTCCGGAGCGCTGAGGCCGATCAGGTTGGCGCGGTCCAGCAGCAGGTACTCGGCGGGGAGGCGGTTGCTCTTGCCGTAGTAGTTGCGGAAACCGTCCGCGACCGGCTCCAGGTAGGCGAAGGAGTCGGCGTCGGTGTGCTCGTCGGAGGCGTCCACGCGGCCCGGGGTGAACGGGACGGTGATGTCCTGACCAGCGGCCTTGGCGGCCTGCTCGACACCCACACCACCGGCGAGGACGATCACGTCGGCGACGGAGACCTTCTTCGCGGAGGAGGCGTTGAACTCGTCGACGATGCCCTGGAGCTTGGCGAGCACGGCGCGCAGCTCGGTCGGGTTGTTGACCTCCCAGTCGACCTGCGGCTCCAGACGGACGCGGGCACCGTTGGCACCGCCGCGCTTGTCGCTGTCGCGGTAGGTCGAGGCGGAGGCCCACGCGGTCGAGACCAGCTCGGCCACGGAGAGGCCGGACTCGGCGATCCTCTCCTTCAGGGCGGCGATCTCGGCGTCACCGATGACCTCGCCCTCCTGGGCGGGCAGCGGGTCCTGCCAGACGAGGTCCTCGGCCGGGACCTCGGAGCCGAGGTAGCGGGCCTTCGGGCCCATGTCGCGGTGGGTCAGCTTGAACCAGGCGCGGGCGAAGGCGTCCTTGAAGGCCTGGTGGTCCTCGTAGAAGCGGCGCGAGATCTGCTCGTAGACCGGGTCGACGCGCAGCGACAGGTCGGTGGTGAGCATGGTCGGCTTGTGCTTCTTGCCGGGGACGTGGGCGTCGGGGATGATCTCCTCGGCGTCCTTGGCGATCCACTGGTGGGCGCCGGCCGGGCTCTTGGTGAGCTCGTACTCGAACTCGAAGAGGTTCTTGAAGAAGCCCTCGCTCCACTGGGCGGGGGTGGTGGTCCAGGTGACCTCCAGGCCCGACGTGATGGCGTCGCCGCCCTTGCCGGTGCCGTGGTTGTTCTTCCAGCCCAGACCCTGCATCTCCAGACCGGCGCGCTCGGGCTCGGCCTCCAGGTTGCTGTCCGGGGCGGCGCCGTGCGTCTTGCCGAAGGTGTGGCCACCGGCGATGAGGGCGACGGTCTCCTCGTCGTTCATCCCCATGCGGCCGAAGGTCTCACGGATGTCGCGGGCGGCGGCCAGCGGGTCCGGGTTGCCGTTCGGGCCCTCGGGGTTGACGTAGATGAGGCCCATCTGGACGGCGGCCAGCGGCTTCTCCAGGTCGCGGTCGCCGGTGTAGCGCTGGTCGTCGAGCCAGGTGGTCTCGGGGCCCCAGTAGACGTCGGCCTCCGGCTCCCACACGTCCTCGCGGCCACCGCCGAAGCCGAAGGTCTCGAAGCCCATCGACTCCAGGGCGACGTTGCCGGTGAGGATGAAGAGGTCGGCCCAGGAGATGTTCTGGCCGTACTTCTTCTTCACGGGCCACAGCAGACGGCGGGCCTTGTCCAGGTTGCCGTTGTCGGGCCAGCTGTTGAGGGGGGCGAAGCGCTGCTGACCGGCGCTGCCGCCACCGCGGCCGTCGTGGGAGCGGTAGGTGCCCGCGCTGTGCCAGGCCATGCGGATCATGAGCGGGCCGTAGTGACCGAAGTCGGCGGGCCACCAGTCCTGCGAGTCCGTGAGGAGGGCCGCGATGTCGGCCTTCACGGCGTCCAGGTCGAGGGCCTCGAAGGCCTTCGCGTAGTCGAAGCCCTCACCGAGCGGGTTCGACACGGGGGTGTTCTTGGCGAGGATCCTCAGGTTGAGCTGGTTGGGCCACCACTCGCGGTTGCCGTCCCCCTGGGTGGGGTGCGTGAGCCCGCCACCGTGCGCGACGGGGCAGCCTCCGGTCTGCTGCGGGGTGGGGGCAACGACCTCGTTGTTTTCAGACATCGACTTCCTTACGGGAAGAGGTGAACTTTGTGGTTCAGGAGCTCCGCGCGCCGTAGCACTCGGCGCACTGGCCCCAGTAGACGACCTCGGCCTCGTCGATCGAGAAGCCGTGGTCAGCGGACGCGGTGAGGCACGGCGCGTGGCCGACCGCACAGTCCACGTCCGCGATGGCGCCGCAGGACCTGCACACGACGTGGTGGTGGTTGTCTCCCACCCTCGTCTCGTAGCGGGCCACGGAGCCCTGTGGCTGGATACGTCTCACCAGGCCAGCGCCGGTCAGTGCCTTGAGCACGTCGTAGACGGCCTGGACGGACACCGCGCCGAGTTCCGCACGCACGTGGTCGATGATCGACTCCGTGTCCGCGTGTGGGTGCTCGTGCACGACGGAGAGGACAGCTAACCGCGGGCTCGTCACCCTCAGAGCGGACTCGCGCAGCATGTGCTCGAAATCCGGAGAGGTTGGCATGGTCCGGAGTCTGCCGCCTTTTCTGGAATTAGTCAAATGATGGAGTCGATCCGCTGTAGCGCCCCCGGAACGACGAAAGGCCCCTCTCCGTCGGAGAGGGGCCTGGACCCGCTGTGGGGTCGGGTGTTCGGTCGACTGTGTCCTAGTCGGTACCGGCCTCCATGGCCGCGTAGTCGAGCAGGTCGTCCTCGGAGCCCTGACCGCGCGAGGCGATGGTCTCGGCGCCGCCCTCGGGCATCGCGCCGATCAGGCCGGTGGAGGCCGCCTGCGCGGCGCCGATCGAGGTCGGGTGCGAGCTGTCCCCGACCATGCCGAGGGCCGCGTACTCCTCCAGCTTGGCGCGGGAGTCCGCGATGTCCAGGTTGCGCATGGTCAGCTGGCCGATGCGGTCGCTGGGCCCGAACGCGGAGTCCTCGGTGCGCTCCATGGACAGCTTGTCCGGGTGGTAGCTGAACGCCGCTCCGGTGGTGTCCATGATCGAGTAGTCGTCGCCGCGACGCAGACGCAGGGTCACCTCGCCGGTGACGGCGGTGCCGACCCAGCGCTGGAGGGCCTCACGCTGCATGAGCGCCTGGGGCTCCAGCCAGCGGCCCTCGTACATGAGGCGGCCGAGGCGACGGCCCTCGTTGTGGTAGGTGGCGAGGGTGTCCTCGTTGTGGATGGCGTTGACCAGGCGCTCGTAGGCGGCGAACAGCAGCGCCATGCCGGGGGCCTCGTAGATGCCCCGGCTCTTGGCCTCGATCACCCGGTTCTCGATCTGGTCGGACATGCCCATGCCGTGGCGGCCGCCGATGGAGTTGGCCTCCAGGACCAGCTCGACGGAGTTGGCGAAGGTCCGGCCGTTGATGGTGACCGGGCGGCCCTTCTCGAAGCCGATCGTCACGTCCTCGGCGGCGATCTCGACCTCGGGGTCCCAGAAGCGGACGCCCATGATGGGGTCGACGATCTCGATGCCGGTGTCGAGGTGTTCGAGCGCCTTGGCCTCGTGGGTGGCGCCCCAGATGTTGGCGTCGGTGGAGTAGGCCTTCTCGGTGCTGTCGCGGTAGGGCAGGTCCCGCTCCTGCAGCCACTCGGACATCTCCTTGCGGCCGCCGAGCTCGGTGACGAAGTCGGCGTCGAGCCACGGCTTGTAGATCCGCAGGGAGGGGTTGGCGAGCAGACCGTAGCGGTAGAACCGCTCGATGTCGTTGCCCTTGTAGGTGGAGCCGTCGCCCCAGATCTGGACGCCGTCCTCCAGCATGGCGCGGACCAGCAGGGTGCCGGTGACGGCGCGGCCGATCGGAGTGGTGTTGAAGTAGACCCGACCGGCGGAGCGGATGTGGAACGCCCCGCAGGCGAGGGCGGCGAGCCCCTCCTCCACGAGGGCCTCGCGACAGTCGACCAGGCGCCCGATCTCCGCGCCGTAGTCAGTGGCACGAGCCGGCACCGAGGCGATGTCGGGTTCGTCGTACTGGCCGATGTCGGCGGTGTAGGCGCAGGGGACCGCGCCCTTCTCGCGCATCCACGCGACCGCTACGGACGTGTCGAGGCCTCCGGAGAAGGCGATTCCGACACGTTCACCGACAGGCAGGGAAGTGAGCACCTTGGACATGCAAAAAGTATGCGCCTAAATGTATGAACATGCAAACTGGTGCTCTGACCACGCCCGTGGCCAGGGCGGGTTCTCGGCGGTTCACGCGACGGATCAGGGGTACACCCCCACCAAGCCAGTGCCCGCACGCCCCCTGGAGGCACAGTGTTCGCCACCGTCGCCGCAGTGCTGTTCGGCATCGCCGTCCTCTTCGAGATCCTCGGTCTGAACATCGAGGGGATCGTGACGACGACCACCCTCGCCCTGACCGGACTGCTCTTCCTCGCCCTGCACCTGGCCGGGTTCGGGAGCAGCTCACCCCGCAGACGCTGCTGAGCCGCCAGGGCCGGCCCGGACGGAGCTCCCCGTCCGGGCCGGACGGAGGCCCCCGCCCGGGTGACGGGACGGGGCGCGCGGGGTACCTTCCTCGGACGGGCTCCCGCCCGCCCCCTGCACCCCTGCCTCAGGAGCCGCATGATCGTCATCGGTGTGTCCTCCGGGACCTCGGCGGACGGGATCGACGTCGCCGCCGCCCGCCTCGAACTGGAGGAGGACGGTTCCCTGCTCCGGCTGGCCCCCCTGGGGTTCGGCACCACCCCCTACTCCGACTCCCTGCGCGCGGCGATCCGTGGCGCCCTGCCGCCCGCCGCCACCACGATGGAGACCGTCTGCCAGCTGGACACCCGGATCGGCCAGGAGTTCGCGGCGGCGGCACGGAGGGGGATCGAGGAGTTCGCGGACGGCCGGGCCGACCTGGTCGCCTCGCACGGTCAGACCCTCTTCCACTGGACCGAGGGCACCACCGTGCTCGGCACCCTCCAACTCGGCCAGCCCGCATGGATCGCGGAGGCCACCGGGCTGCCCGTGGTGTCGGACCTGCGCGTGGCCGACGTGGCCGCCGGAGGCCAGGGCGCCCCGCTGGCGAGCACCCTGGACCTGTTGCTGCTCGGGGGCCGCGACGAGCCCACCGCGGCGCTCAACCTCGGCGGCATCGCCAACGTGACCGTGGTGCGCGACGGGCTGCCGCCCCGCGCCTTCGACACCGGGCCCGCCAACGCGCTGATCGACTCAGCCGTGCGCCTGGTCACGGACGGGCGGGCCGACCTCGACGTCGACGGCGCACTGGCCCGGACCGGGCGCCCCGACCCCGGCCTGCTGGAACACCTGCTGGCCGAGCCCTACTACCGGTTGCCCGCGCCCAGGACGACCGGGGTGGAACTGTTCGGGCCCGACTACCTGGAGGAGGCGCTCGGGTACGTCGGGCGTCCCTCGGACGGGGCCCAGCTCACCGACGGCGACCTGCTCGCGACGCTCGTGGAGCTCACCGCCGTCACCGTCGCGGAAGCCCTGGAACCCTTCGGGGTCACGGAGGTGCTCGCCTCCGGCGGCGGCACCCGCAACCCGGTACTCATGGAACGGCTGGCCGCGCGCCTGTCCCCCGCGCGGCTGGACACCACGGAACGGGTCGGCCTCGACGGAGACGCCAAGGAGGCGTACCTGTTCGCGCTGATCGGGTTCCTGAGCTGGCACGGGCTGGCCGGGTCGGTCCCGGACTGCACGGGTGCCCGCCGGGCCCCGGTGGCCGGGCGGATCACCCCGGGCGCCCGACCGGCGCGCCTGCCCGAGCCCGCCGTCGCCGCCCCGCGTCGCCTCCACGTGGAGGCACCGGGCGGCTGAGCCCCGCGCGCCCGAAGCCCCCAGGAACCCCCAGGAGGACGCAGTGCAGACCATCGACCTCGTCGTCATCGCGGTGTACCTGCTGGCCTCGGCCTGGCTGGGGCTGCGCCTGTCCGGGCGCCAGCGCGACGTCCGGGACTACTTCATCGGCAGCCGACAGCTGCCCTGGTGGGCGGTGTGCCTGTCGGTGGTGGCGACCGAGACGAGCGCCCTGACCGTGATCAGCGTCCCCGGGGTGGCCTACCTCGGCAACGTCACGTTCCTCCAGGTGGCGGTGGGCTACCTGATCGGGCGCGTGGTCGTGGCGTTCCTGCTGCTCCCCCGCTACTACCGGGGCGAGATGACCACCGCCTACGCCTACCTGGGGCTCCGGTTCGGGCGGGGCATGCAGAGCACCGCCGCGGTCACGTTCCTGTTCACCCGTCTGCTCGCCGACGGGGTCCGGCTGTTCGCGGCGGCCATCCCCATGAAGATCATCCTGGACTCCCTCGGGCTGGACGCCTCGTACTTCGTGATCGTGGCGGTCCTCGGCGTGGTCACGATCCTCTACACCCTGGTGGGCGGGATCAGGGCCGTGGTCTGGGTGGACGTGCTCCAGATGGGCGTGTACGTGGTGGGCGGCGTGGTCTCGTTGGTCGTGATCGCCTCCAGCCTGGACGTGAACTTCCTGGCGGTGGCGGCCGACGCCGGGAAGACCCAGTTCCTGGACCTCACCTCGAACCCGGTCTCCGCTCCCTACGCCACGGTCACGGCCCTGGTGGGCGGCGCCCTGCTGTCCACGGCCTCGCACGGGGCCGACCAGATCGTCGTGCAGCGCCTGCTGGGATGTCGGAGCCTGCGGGACGCCCAGAAGGCGGTGATCGTCAGCGGCGTGGTGGTGTTCCTCCAGTTCGCGCTGTTCCTGACCGTGGGCCTGGCCCTGTACTCGTACTTCGAGGCGGCCACGGTGGCCCAGCTCGGACTCGGCACCTCCGACGAGCTCTTCCCCGTGTTCATCGTCGAGGGCCTGCCCCCGGGGGTGGCGGGGCTGCTGCTGGCCGGGATCATGGCGGCCGCGATGAGCACCCTGTCCTCGTCGCTGTCGGCGCTCTCCTCCTCGACCATGGCCGACCTCTACCAGCAGTTCTCCCGCCGGAGCCTGCCCGATGCCCGGGCCCTGCGGCTGAGCCGACTGTTCACGCTCGGTTGGGGGCTGGTGTTCGTCGTGGTGGCGGCGTTCTTCACCGGCACCGACAACCCGGTGGTCGAACTGGGGCTGTCCGTGGCGAGCCTGACCTACGGCGGCCTGCTCGGCGCGTTCTTCCTGGGGCTGTGGGTGCGCCGGGCACGGCAGACCGACGCGATCCTGGCCTTCGGCGCGGCGGTTGCGACCATGTCCTGGCTGTTCCTCTTCCAGCCGGGGCTGATCGGGTTCACCTGGTACACGGCGATCGGCACGGGCATCGTGCTGGGACTCGGCTACCTGCTGTCGCGCCGGCACCCGGACGACGCGCCCTCGGCGGACGCCGACGCGCCCGACGCCCCCGGGGAGTCGGCCGCTCCGGTCGCCCGTGAGGACGGACCGAGCCCCGCGGCCTGAGTTCGCGGGCGTCGGGGCCGCCGCTGGGGGCGGCCGTCCCGACGGCTACTCGGTGCCGCCGCCACGGGGGCGTCGGAGACGAACTCGGCGATCGCCCGGCCGCGCGGTTCCTCTTCACACCCGCGAGCCTGCCGGTCAGTTCGCGGCGAAGGCCTCCAGCTCCACGAGGAGTTCGGGACGGCCCAGGCGGGTGACCTCGGCGCAGACCCCGGGAGGACGGATGTCGTAGGCGCCCAGGCGCTCGGCCATCATCTCCCCGGCCTCGGCGAAGAAGGTGTCGACGTCGGTGACGTAGGTGTTCATCCGCACGATGTCGGCCGGGCCCATGCCCGCCGCGCGCAGCACCGTCTCGACGTTGTCGAGGGCCGCCGCCGTCTGGGCGGCCATGTCCCCCGGGTGCAGTGACTCCCCCGTGGCGGAGACGGAGCACTGCCCGCTGACGAAGAGCAGCCGCTGGTGTCCCTCGACGAGGATCCCCTGGTCCATGCCCTCCGGGTAGGTCCAGGGATTGATCGCCGTGCGCCGCATGGTGGGCCCTTCCGTGGAGGATGCCGACGGTTCCACGCTAGGACCTCAACCAGGGTCGAGGTCAACCGTCACTCCGGCGCGGGCCCCGGAAGGACCGGGGCCCGCGCGGGGTCAGGCGGCAGTGCTGGATCAGAAGGGGCGGTCGCCGACGATCGCGACGCGCTCGGCCACGCGCGGGTGCGGGTGGTAGTCGTTCACCGCGTAGTGCTGGGTGGCGCGGTTGTCCCAGAACGCGACCGAGTTCCGCTCCCACCGGAAGCGCACCTGGTACTCGGGGGTGTGCGCCTGCTGGAAGAGGTAGCGCAGCAGGGCGTCGCTCTCCCCCTTCTCCATCCCGACGATGCGGGTGGTGAAGGAGACGTTCACGAACAGGGTGCGGCGGCCGGTCTCGGGGTGGACCCGCACCACGGGGTGCTCGACCGGCGGGAAGCGGTCCTGCCACTCCAGCAGGCGCTCCTCATCCAGGAACCGGACGAACCCGGGGATCACGTCGTGCACGGCGGTGCGCCCCTCGATGCGCTTCTTCACGTCGTCGGGCAGGTTGTCGTAGGCGGCGGCCATGTCCGCCCACATGGTGTCGCCGCCCACCGGCGGGACCTCCACCAGGCGCAGGATGGCGCCGAGGGCGGGCGCCTCGCGCCAGGTGACGTCGGTGTGCCAGACGTTCTCGTAGCTGGGCGGGGCCTCGCCCTTGGCGAACCGGGCGACGTGCGCGTCGTCGCCCCGCTCGATGAACGGGTTCGTCTCCAGGTCGCCCCACAGGCGGGCGATCTCCTGCTGGCGGACGGAGTCGATGGGCTGGTCGCGGAAGAAGATCACCTTGAACTCCAGGAGCGCGCGGTTGAGCTCGGCGCGCAGCTCCTCGTCGATCTCGTCGCGGAGGTCGATCCCGTGGATCTCCGCGCCGATGAGCGCCCCCAGGGGGCGGACCTCGAAGCGTTCGTAGGGACGGGAGACGGCGCCCTCGGGAAGGCGGCGCAGCGTGCGCGGCCCCTCGACCAGGGCGGTGTCCACGGCGGAGCTCTCCCGGAGGGTCCGGACGGCCTCGGGAGCGGCGGTCGGAGTCATGATTCCTGCCTTTCTGGTCGGAAATAACGGCAAAGCGGATCGCGCAAGGTCACTGTGGGTGATCACGGCTGTTCGGCACCTACCCACGGAAGGAGGGATCGACGCACCGGCGTCACGGGCCCCGAGGGGCCCGGAGGGTCAGCAGTGCGGAGGGGAACCCAGACGGCCACGGCGCAGGATCAGACCCGGCGTTCCGCGACGGGCCCGCGCGGACCGGCGGGCGGTCGGGCGACTCGGCAAGGGGGTTCCCATAGGAGCGAGGGTGAGGCACCGGAGTCGCCCTGTCAACCACCCCGAACCGGCACGAGGGTGACCAGCAGGGATAAGGTAGGCGAGCCTCACCTAAGCCGAACGGAGTCTCATGTCCCCCGGTCCCATCCCACGCACGCTCGCGTGCGCCCTGGTCCTCCTCCTGCCCCTCACCGCGTGCGGGACCTCCGACGACTCTCCCGGGAACGACGCCGCGTCCCGGAGCGGGGAGGGCGCCTTCCCGGTGACCATCGAGCACGAGTTCGGCAGCACCACCGTCGAGGAGGAGCCCACCCGCGTGGTCACCCTCGGTGTCACCGACGCCGACGCCGTCCTGGCCCTGGACCTCGTGCCGGTCGGCAACACCGGCTACACGTTCTACGAGTCCGGTCTCGGCCCGTGGACCGACGAGCTGGTCGGCGACGCGGAACTGACCCGGATCGACTCCGACTCCGAGCCCAACTTCGAGCAGGTCGCCAGCCTCGAACCCGACCTCATCATCGGTGTCTCCGCCGGGTTCGACGCGAGCACCTACGAGACCCTCTCCCAGATCGCGCCCGTGATCGCCCGCCCCGAGGGTGTCGCCGCGTACACCGTGCCCCGCGACGAGGCCACGGAGATCATCGCCACCGCGCTCGGACGCCCCGAGGAGGGCGCCGCCCTCAACGCGGCCACCGACGAGCTCTTCGAGCAGGCGCGCGCCGACCACCCCGAGTTCGAGGGCCTCGACGGGACCGCCGTCCTGCCCTACGACGGCAGGTACGGCGCCTACCTGCCCGGCGACGCCCGCGGCCGGTTCCTCATGTCGCTGGGCTTCACCATCCCCGAGTCGATCAGCGAGCGGGACACCGGGGACGACTTCTTCGTGGAACTGTCCACCGAGCGGGTGGACCTGCTCGACGGCGACCTCCTGCTGGTGATGAGCGACGACGAGGACTTCGACATCACCGAGGGGGCCAGCGTGTTCGAGTCCCTGGACGTGGTGCG
The DNA here is from genome assembly GCF_042745575.1 of Nocardiopsis sp. NPDC058789. Classification (NCBI taxonomy): domain Bacteria; kingdom Bacillati; phylum Actinomycetota; class Actinomycetes; order Streptosporangiales; family Nocardiopsidaceae; genus Nocardiopsis; species Nocardiopsis sp. NPDC058789. Next base: position 126,205 of record NZ_JBHYOW010000014.1, on the reverse strand, counting down.
CGAGGACGCCGTCGTCACCACCTCCCTGCACGAGCGCGGCGCGGTCACCTACAACTCGGTGCTGTCCGTCCCCTACGCGCTGGAGCACCTGGCCCCGCGCATCGGGGAGGCCCTCTCCTAGGGCGACCGGTCGAATCTCACGTGCGGTACGGCGCCGGGTCCGATAGGAAGGGGGCCCGGCACCGTGCCGGAACACGTTCACGGAAAGGGAGGGATAACGCGATGCATGTTCCCGTCACCCCCACCGCGCCCGAGTCCCACCGACCGGCGGAGCACCGCTGACCCCTCGGGCGCCCTCCCACCGGAGTGTGCTTTGACCACCGAACACCACGGCCTCACCCTGCGCCCGATCACGGGGCGCGCGGAGCTGGACCTCTTCAACCGACTCCCCTACACCCTCAACCACGAGCTCGCCGACGACATCCACTCCGGTCGGCGCCGCCCGGAGTGGATGTGGGTCGCGCTGCGCGGCGACCGCCTCGTCGCCCGGGCCGCCTGGTGGGCGTCCTCGGAAAACGACGTCCCCTTCCTGTTGGACGTCCTCGACGTGGACGAGGCCTCCGACGACCGTGTGGACACCCTGGAACGGCTGTTGCGCGCCGCCCTCCCCCGGGTGCTGCCGCCGGGGGCGGTCCCGCCGGACCACGTCCGCTACGTGCCCGCCGCCTGGGCCGCACGTCCGGAGACCGCCCGCCCGGTCCGGGAGCGGTTGGCCGCCCTGGAACGGCTCGGCTCCCGCCTCTTCGTGGAGCGCCTGCGCCTGGAGTGGCTCCCCGGAACCCCGATCGCACCGCCGAGCGCAGGCCTGTCCTTCCGCCGTCCCCGGGACACCCAGGAGCTGCTGGGTCTGATGGCCCGGGTCCTGGAGGGCACCCTGGACGCGCACAGCCGGGGGAACCTGTCCCGCCGCACACCGCGTGAGGAGGCCGAGCACCACTTCGCGCGGGAGTTGGGACGGTACGTCAGTCCCCCGGACTGGTGGCGGATCGCGACCCTGTCGGACGGCGCGCCGGTCGGGTTCGTCACGCCCGGCCGCAACCACTACAACCCGGTGATCGGCTACCTGGCGGTCCTGCCGGAGCACCGGGGCCACGGTTACGTCGACGACCTCCTGGCCGAGGGCACCCGTGTCCTGGCCGACCAGGGCGTTCCCCGGATCAGGGCCGCGACCGACGTGGGCAACGCGCCGATGGCCGACGCGTTCCGGCGGGCCGGGTACACGGACTTCGAGCACGCCCTCCACATGACCTGGACGTGACCCCGGGGGTGGGTGCCCGGTCCGTCCCTGGGCTGACCAGGCGCCCGCCCCTCGTAGGCTGAGATCCTCGGCGCGGTCCCGCGCCCGCACACCGCCGCCACGGCACGACCCGGATCGGATCTCCTTGTACCTGTCCCGCATCAGTCTCAACCCCCAGCGCAGCGCCGGAATGGACCAGTGGGCGGTGATGGGCAAGGCCGTGCGCAGGGCACTGGACCCCTCGCCCGACACCGACGCGCGCGTTCTCTGGGTGCGTCAGTCCCCCACCATGCTGGTGGTCAGCTCCGACACCGCACCCGCCTGGGGCAAGGTCCCCGGCGCGGTCTCGGCCTCGATCCAGCCGATGACCCGGCACGTGGAGGGGGAGACTGTCCGTTGGGAACTGGTCACCGCTCCGACGGAGCAGCGCGAGGTGGCCCCCGCCGAGGAGGGCGGAAAGCCGCGCACGAAGAAGGTCGCGCTGCCGGAGGAGGAGTTCGAGGCGTGGCTGGACCTCAAGCTGGGTGAGGCCCTCCAGGTGACGTCCGCGCAGTGGAAGCGCCTCGGTGGCCGACCCGCGCGCCACCACTTCACCGGGGAGGCCGTGGTCCGGGACAGCGAGGCGCTCCAGGACCTGGCGTTGAACGGCGTCGGCGGGGGTACCGCCACCGGTGCGGGGCTCCTCCTCACCTCACCGCTGGACACTCCCTAGCCGCAGGGGCCGACGGGGCCGAAAACCCTCCAAGTCGGGATTTCCACGAAAAAGCTCTCATTTCACCCATCTGTCGCAACCTCGCGTAGGAGTGTTGCATTCGGCGGGCAAATCATGAAGGTTTTCTCCTAAGCCCGAGCTGACCGTCGCACACGGACACCCGCAGGAGCGCCCGACGGGGGCGCCCCGCGGCCCCGAGCATGCGGCGCAGGCCTGAAGGAGCAACCTTGGCGTACCCGAACCGGAACCGACCCTCCCGACACCGCGAGACCTCGGCTCCGTTCCCCCGCACCGCCGCACCACGCCCCCGGACCGCCTTCCTCGCGGGAGCCCTCGCCACGGTGCTGACCGCGGCGCTGTTCCACGCCCCGCAGGCGGCCGCCGCACCGGAACCGGTGCACCGACAGCCCTGTGAGACCGACCCCGAGGCCCCGCCCAAGCACCAGATGCGGGCCGAGTGGATCGCCGGGGTCCACAACATCGACTGGCCCACCGAGCAGGGCCAGACCCCGGAACAGCAGCAGGCCGACCTGACCGACCTGTACGACGAGGCCGTCGACAACGGGCTCAACGCCGTGTTCGTGCAGATCAGGCCCACCGCCGACGCGTTCTGGCCGTCACCGTACGAACCCTGGTCCGAGTGGCTGACCGGTGAGCAGGGCGGCGATCCCGGGTACGACCCGCTGGAGTTCGCGGTCGAGGAGGCGCACGCCCGCAACCTGGAGTTCCACGCGTGGTACAACCCGTACCGGGTGGCCATGCACGACGACCGGAACGCCCTGGTCGAGGACCACCCGGCCCGCCAGAACCCCGACTGGGTGTTCGACTACGGCGGTCAGCTCTACTACGACCCGGGCGTCCCCGAGGCGCGGGAGTTCGTGATCGAGGCGATGATGCACTCGGTCGAGAACTACGACCTCGACGGCGTGCACTTCGACGACTACTTCTACCCGTACCCCGTCTCCGGCGAGGAGATCCCGGACGAGGCCACCTACGCCGAGCACGGGGCCGGGTTCGACGACATCGCTGACTGGCGGCGCAACAACGTCGACCTCATGGTCCAGGGCATGAGCGAGGCGGTGAACTCGGTCAAGCCGTACGTGAAGTTCGGCATCAGCCCGTTCGGTATCTGGCGCAACTCCGGCACCGACCCGAACGGCTCGGACACCAACGGCTCGCAGTCCTACGACAACCAGTTCGCGGACAGCCGCAAGTGGGTGCTGGAGGGCTGGCTCGACTACATCAACCCGCAGGTCTACTGGGAGATCGGGCTGCCGGTCGCGGACTACTCCGTCCTCGTCCCCTGGTGGGAGGAGGTCGCCGAGGGCACCGGCACCCACCTGTACATCGGGCAGGCCGCCTACAAGGTCGGCAACGCGGGCGCCTGGCAGGACCCGAACGAACTCTCCTCGCACCTGGACTTCAACCGCGACCACCCCGGGGTCCAGGGGGACGTCTACTTCAGCGCGACCTCGCTGCGCACCAACGCGCGGGAGGCCATGGGCATCCTGGTCGAGGACCACTACTCCAGCCCGGCGCTGGTCCCGGTCAAGGAGGACCTGGGCGGCACCGTCCCGGCCCCGCCCAAGGTGACCGCCGACGGCGGGGGGACCCTGGAGATCGCACCCGGACCGGGTGAGGCACCCGCGTACTACGCGGTGTACGCCTTCGACGGGCCGCCCGTCAGGGGGCAGGCGCCCTGCGGCATCGAGGACCCGCGCAACCTGCTCGGCACCGTGCGCGCGGGCGACGACGGCACCGCGACCTACACGGTTCCCGGGTCCGCCGACACCACGTACCACGTGACCGCCGTGCACCGGCTGCACCACGAGAGCCGCGCCAGCAAACCGGCGTACCTGCCCTAGAGGCGCCGCCGAGGGGCCCGGCACGGGTGCGTGCCGGGCCCCTCGGCGTGCACGGCGAGACCTCCCCGAACCGTTCACTGGACCCGACCACCTACCCCACCGGGGTAGGGGTATGCTGGCGCACATGTCGCCGTCGGAACCGAGCAGCCGCGCGGGTCTCGCCTGGACGCGGGTCCTGCTGATCGCCGCGCTGCTCTTCGGGTTCTCGGCCATGCACACCCTGGGCCACCTCCAGCACGAGGCGCACGCCTCGACCGGCTCCGCCCAGCTGGCCCAGCCCACACAGGCCCCGCACGCGGAGTCCCTGTACACCGCCACGGACGACCACGGCGGCACGCTCGAACGCGTCGCCGCGAGCGTCGCCACCCCGTCCTCCGAGAGCGCGTCGGCGCTGCCCGAACTGGACCCGACCTCGGTCTGCCTCACCCTCGGATCCTTCGTGGTCGCGCTGCTGGGAGTCGCCGCGGTGGCCTTCACGCGTTGGCCGGGGGCGCCGGCCGACCCCGTGGCCCCGTTCCGGCGGGCACCCCTGCCGCCCTTCCCCACCCCCGACCAACCCTCTCTCGCCCGTCTCCAGGTGCTGCGCGTCTAGATGCCCGCGCGGACCCGGCCCGTGTCGGCTCCGCGCCCACGCGCCACCGACGGCCGCGCCGGACCCGGTTCCCGCGCGGCGAGGAGACCATCGAGAGGAAGGGTCGACATGACCCCGTACCAGCGTGCCCTGAAGAAGCGAGCCCTCGGTGCGGCCGCCGCCGCACTCGCCACCGCACTGTTCGCCACCGCCTGCGGCGACGGGGGCGACGACGCCGCCGACACCACCTCGGAGAGCGAGGAGCAGGTGGCGGAGTCCAACGACGCGGACGTGATGTTCGCGCAGATGATGATCCCCCACCACGAGCAGGCCGTCACCATGGCCGACCTGGCCGACACCCGTGCGGGCGACGAGGTCAGGGAGCTCGCGGTGGAGATCCGCGACGCCCAGGGGCCCGAGATCGAGCAGATGGAGACGCTGCTCGACTCCTGGGGCGCCGACCGCGAGTCCGAGATGGACCACTCCGACATGGACGGCATGCTCACCGAGGAGCAGATGACCGAGCTGGAGGGCGCCGAGGGCGAGCGGTTCGACACCCTCTTCCTGGAGTTCATGGTGCTGCACCACGAGGGCGCCGTGGACATGGCCCGTACCGAGCTCGACAGTGGGATCAACCCCGAGGCCCGCGAGCTGGCCCAGGAGATCATCGACGCCCAGGAGGGCGAGATCCGGCAGATGAACGAGATGCTGGGCGTCGAGGACTCCGGTGACGAGGACGGCGCCGAGGCCACCGAGGAGGAGGACCACTCGGGGCACTGAGGTCCACGGGGCGGTGCGCCCCGACGTGGACCGAGGTCGAACCGAGAGGGAGCGACATGAACGACACGACACGCACACGGGCCCTCACCGCGATGGTCGCCCTGGGGCTGATCGCCCTCACCTCCGCGTGCTCCGACGGTGCCGGGGACAGCGCCCAGGCGGGAGCCGGGGACGGCACCGGCGCCGCCGTGGGGGTCCCCCTGCCCGCGGAGGCCCAGCACGTGCACGGCGCCGGGGTGGACCCGGAGTCCGGCAAGGTCCTGGTGGCCACGCACGCGGGCCTGTACACGCTGCCCGCGCCGGACCGCCCCACCCGGGAGGCGACCGTCCCGACCCACGTCGGCCCGGCGATCGACCTCATGGGGTTCGCCGTCCAGGGACCCGGCCACTACCTGGCCAGCGGTCATCCTGAGGGAGACACCGACATGCCGGACCCGGTCGGATTGATCGAGACCCGGGACGGCGGTGGCAGCTGGGAGGCGCTCTCCCTGTCCGGTGAGTCCGACTTCCACGCGCTGGCCTCCGCCGGTGACCTGGTGGTCGGCTTCGACGGGGCGCTGCGGGCCACCGAGGACGGGGTCGCGTGGACGGACCTGGACCCGGACGTGCAGGCGGCCGCCCTGGCCGTCTCGGACGACGGACGTACCGTCGTGGCCACCACGCGGCAGGGGCCGGTCCGGTCCACCGACGGCGGAGCCGGGTTCGCGGCGATACCGGACGCTCCCCCGCTGGCCCTCGTGGACTGGGTCCCCGGGAGTGCGACGGTGTTCGGAGTGGCGGTGGACGGCGGCGTGTACCGCAGCGACGACGCCGGTGAGAACTGGGAGCGCACCGGGGAGCTGTCGGGCTCCCCGGAGGCACTGCACGCCGACGAGGACCAGGTCATCGTGGTGGCCGACCTCCACGTGGCCCGCTCCACCGACGAGGGCGCCACCTTCGACGGCTGGTGAGGCGCTGAGCGCCGGGGCCCCTCCCTTACGGGGGGAGGGGCCCCTCAGCCAGGGATCAGCCGTTGGTGGCGGGGATGACGCTGCCCTGGTACTCCTCCTCGATGAACCGGACCGTCTCCGGGGAGGTCAGCAGTTCGACGAGGGTGGCGACGCGGGGGTCGTCGGCGTTGTCGGAGCGGGCCGCGAGGACGTTCACGTAGGCGTTGCCCTCGACCTCCTCCAGGAGGATCGAGTCCTCCTCGAAGTCCAGCCCTGCCTCCTGCGCGTAGTTGTTGTTGACGATGGCCGCGTCGACGTCGTCCAGGGAGCGGGGCAGCTGCGCCGCCTCCACCTCCCGGAAGTCCAGGTCGAGGGGGTTGTCCTCGATGTCGTTCAGGCTGAAGGTGGCCTCGTCGATCCCGTCCGCGAGGGTGATCAGGCCGCCCTCCTCCAGCAGGAGGAGCGCGCGGAACTCGTTGGTGGGGTCGTTGGGGAGCGCGACCTCGGCGCCCTCCTCCAGGTCGTCGAGGGTGTCGACGCGGTTGGAGTAGAGGCCGAGCGGCGGCAGGTAGATCTGCTCGACGGCGACCAGGTCGGTGCCGTTGCCCTCGTTGAACTCCAGCAGGAACGGCTCGTGCTGGTAGAGGTTGACGTCCAGCTGCCCCTCCGCGAGGGCCGTGTTGGGTGCGATGTAGTCGGAGAACTCCTGGATCTCCAGGTGGAGACCGGCGTCGGCGGCCAGTTCCTCCTGGACGAAGGCGAGGATGTCACCGGCCGGGACCGCGGTGGCTCCGACGACGAGGGTGTCGGCCTCGTCGGAGGGGGCCGAGGCGTTCTCGGAGGGAGCACCGCAGGCGGTCACCGCGAACAGGGCCAGGGCGGCGGGGACGGCGAGAGTGGCGCGGCGCATGAGGGTCCTTTGCGTACTGCGGACTGATGGTCAGGAGGCGGGCGGAACGTCCCGTATTTCCTATTAACCCGATCTTAAATCAGAGATAACCGGGAATCCCAGCCCTCGTGACCAACCGCACAGGCCCTGACCAGCCCGAAGGGCGATGGTCAACCCTTGAAGGATCGCACACCGCCCAGCGCCGTCCCCGCCCAGGGGTCACTGACCGCCACGCCCCGAGAAGCCCCGTCCCGTCGGGCTTGTACGCGGGACCGATGGCGCCTAGCATCCAGCAATGCACACCCCCTACCCCCATCCCGACCGTCTGACCGGCTGCCTGATCGGCGGCGCGGTCGGTGACGCGCTCGGCGCCCCCGTCGAGGGGCTCGGGCTCGACCAGATCCACGAGCGCCACGGTCCCCTGGGGCTCACCGACTACGTGGAGGGCTCCTACGGGATCGGCGCGATCACGGACGAGACCCAGCTGACCCTGCGCACCTGCGACGCCCTCGTCCGGGCCTCCGTGCGGGCGCGGAACGGCGGCGCGGGCGGAGCCGTCGTGAGCACCGTGCACGCCTCCTACCTGGAATGGGAGCGCATCCACCGGGACGACGCCCCGCCCCCTCCGGTGGAGGCCGTCGATCCCCTGAACGCTCCGCGCGGCTACGGCGCCGCCACGGTGGCGGCGCTCCGCCAGGCGCGGAACCGCGCCGGTGGTGCCGCACCGGTCAACAACTCCAAGGGATGCGCCGCCGTGGTGCGGGTGGCCCCCTGCGGGTTCGGCGCCCGCGAGGCCGCGGGGGCCTTCGAACTGGCGACCCGGGTGGCGGCCCTGACCCACGGGCACCGGACCGCCCACCTGGCCGCCGGGGTGTTCGCCGCGACCGTGTGGGGGCTGGTCCGGGGCGGAGGGGTCGCCGACTCCCTCACGGCGGCTCGCGCGCTGCTGGAGGATCGGACCGGCCACGACGAGGTCTCTCGGGCCCTGGAAGGCGCCACGGCGCGGGCGGACACGGGTGTGCCCACCGCCCGGGACCTGGCCGAACTCGGTGACGGCTGGACCTCGGAGGAGGCCCTCGCGGTGGCGGTGTGCGTTGCCCTGCGCGCCGACGACCTCGCCCGGGACGGGGCGCACCCGAACGTGTCCGGGATCGGCCGGTCCGCGCTGCGGCTGGCCGTCAACCACTCGGGGGACAGCGACACCCTCGGGGCGTTGTGCGGGAGCCTGGTCGGCGCCCGGTACGGAGTGCACGCCTTCCCCGGGCACTGGCAGTCCAGGCTGGAGGTACGCGACCACGTCGTCGGGCTGGCCGCCGACGCGGTGCTGGAGTACGGCCCCTGCCCGCCCCCGGCTCAGGGGTGCGACGGCGTCCACGAGTCCCGGACCAGGGGATCCGCTAGGCGTCCGCGCGTTCGAGTTCGAGGTAGCGCTCCTCGACCCTGAAGCCCAGGGCCCTGTTGATGTCGCGCATGTACCCGTTGCCCACGGCGTTCCAGGTCCGTACCGCTCGACGGTCGGGGTGGTCGCGGACCAGGCGCTCCAGGTTGTGGAGTTTGAGGGCCAGGCCCAGGCGGTGGCCCCGGTGCGCGCCCGCCACCAGGGTGTCCTCCTGGCCCACGACGTCCTCCCCCTCCATCAGGGAGAGGACGGTGAAACCCGCCAGCTCGCCCGAGGGGGCCTGCGCGACGGTGACCAGGGAGACCGTGCCCGCCGCCGTCCGCAGGTCCTCCAACGCGCGGACGCGCTCGACATCCCAGACCTCGGGTACGTATGTCAGGTCCCCCGCGGGCATGTCCCGCTGCATGACCGTGCACAGGTCGGCGTAGGCCTCGACCAGGTCGTCGGGGCAGGCGCCGGTCCACGCGCGCATCCGGTAGGCGCCGGTGTCCGGGCGCAGCCGGGCGATGAGCGCCGGATCCACGGGCAGGTCCAGGAGGAGGGAGTCCTCCTCCAGTCCGACGGTGAACCCGTGCGCGAGCGCGAAGCGGGCGCCCGGCCAGGTCTGCCTGGACTCCCCTGCCGGCACGGGGACCTCGGTGGCCGCGACCGTGCGTCCCAGCTCCGCCATCTCCCGTTCGGCCACCGCCAGGAGCCGGGCGCCCAGACCGCGTCCGCGCCGGTCCGGGACGACGGTGACCGACACGTCGGCGTGCTCGGTGTTCTCCTTGAGGGAGAGCTCCAGCATCAGGGTGCCGACCACGCGGTCACCCTCGCGGGCGGCGTGGAGCCGGAAGGCGGTGTCGTCCCGCTCGGCGGTCACTGATCCGCGCAGGACCTCGCGCGGGATGGCGGCCCCGGTCGCTCGCCCCGCCGTCCAGGCCTCCCGGTAGGCCGCGTACCAGGAGTCGAAGGCGTGGGCGTCGTGCGGATCGATCCGGACGATCATGGGTGGTCCCTCCAGGCGTGGCGTCGGCCCCGACATCATGCACGGACCGGCCCGCCGATGCCACGGGTTTTACCCGCGTCCCGCCCCGGGCGGCCGGGTGGCCGGGCCCGGCCACCCGGCCCGTGGGTCAGAGGGCCTCGTCGGGCCGTGGGACGCCGACGGCCTCGGCGAGGGCGGCTCCGAAGGCGGCCATCCCTCGGGCGTTGGGGTGCAGGGGCGCCGCGACGCTGGTGGGGAGCAGGCCCTCCAGGTAACGCTCGCCGGGCCGTGCGCAGACGTCGTGCCCCTCGCTGACGGCGGCGAGGTCGACGTAGGTGCCGCCGTGCGCGAGGGTCCGGCGTTCCAGGGTCTCGTTGAGGCGGTCCACCGAGCCCTGGATGTAGTCGGCGTCGCGCCCCCACACGGGCTGGGTCGGCCAGCAGCCGCCCTCACGCACGTAGGTTCCGTAGCCCGCGACCACGATCTCGGCGTGGGGAGCGCGGTCACGGATCTCCGTGAGGGCCTGGTCGAGCACGGGTTCCCAGGCGTCGATGTCCCCGGCGATGCGGTCCGTGGTGCCGCCCTGGGTGAAGCGCTCCTCGCAGGAGAGGCCGAGCGGCTCGCGCAGGAGGTTGACGCAGCTCAGCGCGGCGCCGACCAGTTCGACGTCGTTGCCGCCGATGGTCAGGGAGACCAGGTCGGTCTCCTCGCTCAGGGCGTCGTACTGCGGAGCCAGGAGCCCGAACTGCCGACCGGAGAAGTCGGAGACCCTGGCCCCCGAGCAGGTGACGTCGGTGAGGTCGGCGCCGAGCGCGTCGGCGGCGACACGGGGGTAGTTGCGGTCCGAGCGCAGGCAGGCGATGTTCGGGTCCTGGTTCGGGATGAGGGGCCCGGCGGCCGCCGAGTCCCCGAGCGCCACGTAGGCGAGGGGTTCGGCCGGTCCGTCGTCCGCCTGGGCCGATGTCGCCGTGGCCATTCCCATACTCACGGTCACCACGGTGGTCACCGCGATCATCAAACCTTGCCTGCCCACGCGGCCTCCGCTGGTCCTCGTCCTGGTGTGGTGCTGCTCTCACATGATGTCGAGCGCCGATGGACCGTGGGAGCGAAAACCACGGAGAGTGATCGCATTGATGCCTTCCGTCCGGAGTTTCCGCAGGTCGAGGAGGCTGCCCCGATCTTCCGTGACCCGCCGCCAGATCGCGGGGTTCACGGTGGCCTCCCTGGCCCCTCGCCGCGCTGGAAACCCTTACGGGGTACTTACTCCGGGCGGGTAGAAGGGTGCAGACGACTCCCAACCGGGCCTCGGCCCACGGAAGAAACGAAGAGCGATGTTCAGTGACGTGATCGACTGGTTCAAGGGTCTGTTCGGAGATACTGCGGAACAGGTCACGGACGGGGTGACCCAGGGACTGGACCAGGTGGGCGGGGGGGCCGAGGAAGTTGTGGGCACCTTCCAGGAGACCGGCCAGGATCTGGTGGGGCAGGACTACGGCCAGTTCGCGGAGGACGCGATGGGCGGTGTGACCGAGGGTGTCACCGACCAGGTGACCGAGGGCGTCCAGGGGTTCCAGGAACAGGCGGAGACCCTGGGCGGCATCGCCGAGGACCCGATGGGCGCCGCCGTGGACGAGGCCCGGGACCGCTTCGGGCAGGGCTGACCCCGAACGACGCGCGGTCCCGGACGACCGGGGCCCCGGGGTCCCACGTGCCCTCCGGGACCGGGCGGGCCTGCCCACCCGGAACTCCCGGCCCCGGTGCTGCTGGCGGGCGGCCATGCACCCCGGCCCGCGTGGCGCCCTCCCCGTCCGTGCGAGAGGGAGGCCTCCGCCCGGTGACGAACGGCGTGTGGGCTCCCCCGCGCGACCCACCTCGGGCCCGCCGTGAGGGGTGACGGCCACGAGCCGAGCGGGGGTCACTCGGCCGGACGGTCCGGCCCAGGAACCTCTCAGCGAGCACGGAAAGGATGCCGACACCCGCGCTCCGGGACCGCGATCCGACGACCACCCCGCGTAATATTCCCGTTACCCAAGGTCGATGTCGATTCGTTCCGGAGTACCCGTGAAACTGCCTCTGCGCCCGCACCAACTGGTCCTGCGCCTCGCCACCGGCGCCTCCATCCTCAACTCCGGGCTGAACAAGCGCGGCGCCGACGAGGACACCGCCATGGGCCTGCACGGGATGGCGGTCGGCACGTACCCGTTCCTGGACAAGATCGACCCGGTCACCTTCACCCGACTCCTGTGCGCCGGGGAGATCGCCCTGGGCACCGCGCTGTTGGTACCGCTCGTGCCGAACCGGCTCGCGGGTGCCGGGCTGAGCGCCTTCGCGGCCGGGCTGCTCGGCATGTACCTGCGCACCCCCGGCATGCACGAGCCGGGCAGTCTCGCGCCCACGGCGGACGGCGTCCCCCTGTCCAAGGACCTGTGGCTGCTCGGCGCCGGCCTCTCCCTGGTGCTGGAGGGCTGCGACCGGGACTGAACCCGGCCGTCGGGCGGCGACGCCGGGAGGGGGACGACTACTGTGGTGCGCGCCCACCCTCCCCGACCCGAAGGGCCACCCCGTGTCCTCCTCCCCTCGTCGTACCGCGCTGGTCACCGGCGCCTCCTCCGGGATCGGGGCCGCCGTGGCCGCCGCCCTCGTCGAACGCGGCTACCGCGTGTTCGGTACCAGCCGCGACCCGGAGCGGGTCTCCGCCCCGGTGCCCGGGGTCGAGTACCTGGCCCTGGACCTGACCGACTACGCGTCCGTCGAGGCCTGCGCACGTGCCGCCGGTGAGGTGGACGTTCTGGTCAACAACGCGGGCGAGAGCCAGAACGGGCCGATCGAGGAACTGCCCATGGACGCCGTCGAGCGGGTGTTCCGGCTCAATGTGTTCGGTGCGGTCCGCCTCACCCAGCTGGTCCTGCCGGGGATGCGGGACCGCGGCTACGGACGGGTGGTGATGGTGGGGTCGATGCTGGCCAGTTTCCCGCTGGCCTACCGGTCCTCGTACGTGGCGACCAAGGCGGCGGTGAAGGGGTTCGCGGACGCCGCCCGGCGTGAGGTCTCGCCGTTCGGGGTCGGTGTGACCACCGTGGAGCCGGGATCCATCAACACGGGGATCAGCGAGCGGCGCACGCAGTACGTGGGCGAGGACTCCCCCTTCCGTGACGAGTACCGGACCATGGTGAACACGCTCAACGCCAACGAGGCCAGGGGGATCTCCGCCGAACGGGTGGCCCGGACGGTGCTGGCCGCGATCGAGGCGAAGCGGCCGCGCCCGCTGTACGCGGTGGGCAGCAACGCCCCGCTGGTGTTCGCGCTCCGGCGCCTCCTGCCCCGCGCCGCGATGCTGCGCGTGGTGGCCCGCAAGCACGGCCTGGGGTGAACGGCCCTCCGGGGAGCCCGCCGCGAGTCGGCACGTCGGGTCCCTTAGGTTGGCCCTGACAGGGATCGGACCGTCCGGAGGTACACGCGTGACCAGTGTCGTGAAGTTCAACGTCCTGACCGTCCCCGAGGGTGAGGGTTCCACGTTGGAGGAGAGGTTCGCCAAGCGGGCCGGACTCGTGGAGAACCAGGAGGGGTTCGAGGAGTTCCAGCTGCTGCGGCCGGTCGAGGGCACCGACAAGTACCTCGTGTACACCCGCTGGCGGTCCGAGGAGGACTTCCAGAACTGGGTGAACGGGCAGGACTTCCGGAAGGGCCACGCCCGGGCCGCGGCCGACGCGAAGAAGGACGGCCACGCCCACGGCGGTCACGGCGGGCCGGCCGCGACCAACAGTGAGATCTGGGGCTTCGAGGTCGTCCAGCACGTCAAGGCGGGCTGAGCCGCATCACCCCCGCGACGGCTCCGGTCTGCGGGCCTCGACCAGGTGGCGGGACGCGTGGGCCACGAACGGCCCCCGTTCCTCGATTTGTTCGTGCAGTTCCCGGAGCCGGTCGCGGTGGGCGTCCACGGTGAAGCCAGGGACCATCCACACGACCTTGCGCAGGAAGTACACGACGGCGCCGACGTCGCGGAACTCCATCCGGAGCCGTTCCGACCGCAGGTCGACGATCTCCAGCCCGGCGGCCTCGGCCCCGGCGCGGTCGTGGTCCGGGTGCCGGGCCTCGCGTGTCTCCCGGGGCTGTGGGCCGAGGAAGTACTCGACCAGTTCGAACACGCTCGACGGCCCCACGTGCTGCCCGAGGTAGGTGCCGCCGGGGGTGAGGACACGCGCGATCTCGTCCCACCAGACGGTGACGGGGTGGCGGGACACGACCAGGTCGAAGGCCGAGTCCGCGAAGGGCAACGGAGGCCGGTCGGGATCCGCGACCACGGCCACGCCTCTGGGGTGCAGCAACCGGGTGGCGGCGACGACGTTGGGCGGCCACCCCTCGGTCGCCACGGTGAGCGGCGGGTGGGAGGGGATCCCGGCGAGGACCTCGCCACCGCCGGTCTGGAGGTCGAGGGCCGCGGTGGCGCGGGCCATCCGCTCGCCCATGAGGCGCTGGTACCCCCAGGAGGGGCGCTGCTCGGTGGCCCGGCCCTCGAACCACGAGAAGTCCCAGCCCTCGGTCGGTTCGGCGGCGGCCTCGTCGATGAGGGCGTCGAAGTCTCGGCTCATGTTCCCCATGGTCACTTACTACGGCGGCACCGGTCCAACCGGTTTCGTGCCCCTGTGGACAACCCGCGATCCGGCCCCACAAAGGGGTTGCGGCGCCGCGAGGGCGCCGGTACAACTACTAGGGCGTGTTTTTGTGGATGCTTTCGCCGGTGGCGGCGGAGCCGCCATCGATGCGAGCGGCCGCCAGGCCATCTCTCGCAAGACGATGAGCGAAGGCCAGCCCGGGTTTGGCTGTCCGAGCTTCATCGGCGCGGCGAGAGGCAGCCTGGCAACGCGAGCGCGGAATGATCCACAAAACACGCCCTAAGGGCCGCGACGACCCCCGACGCGGCGACGACGCGAAAGGAGGCACATCCGATGTTCCCCGTGATCACCGCGTCCGTGTCCTCCCGGGTCGACGACCACCGTTGACCCCGGCGACGGCGGGCGCACACACCGAAGGTGCAGCCTTGACCGTTCTTCCGAACACCCTGACCCTCCGCCCCATCACCGGTCCCGAGGAGCTCGACCTCTTCAACCGGATCCCCTACGTGCTCAACCACGAGCTCGCTGACGACCTCGCCGAGGGCCGTCGACGCCCCTCCTGGATGTGGGTGGCCCTCGACGGCGACCGTCTCCTGGCCCGCCTTTCCTGGTGGTGCCGAAACCAGGACGACGCCCCCTTCCTGCTGGACCTGCTCGACGTGGACGACACCGCCGAGGACGTCGACCGCGTGGCCGTGGCCACCGAGCTCCTGAGCACCGCCAACGCGGCCCTGTTCCCCGACGGCGTCCCGGTCGCCCAGGGCACCGTTCCCCCGCCCGAGTTCCTGCGCTTCGAGGTCGCCGACTGGCGTGACGACGAGCGCTCCCGGCGCCGGGTCGGTGAACGCCTGGCCGTGATCGAGAAGTCGGGCGCGGTCCCGCTCGTGGAGCGCCTGCGCTACGAATGGCGGGCCGGGAACCCGCTTCCCGAGGACAGCGGTCGCCTGGTCTACCGGGGCATCGAGGACACCAAGGACATCCTCGGTCTCATGGTCCGGGCCCTGGAGGGCACCCTGGACACCCACGACCGGATGGACCTGCGGGAACTCTCCGCCGAGGAGGTGGCCGCGGCCAACTTCGCCGACGAGTTCGCGAACTACTCGACACCGCGTTCCTGGTGGCGGGTGGCCACACTCCCCGACGGCACTCCGGTGGGCTTCGTGATCCCGGCACGCAACGCCTACCACCCGATCATCAGCTACATCGCGGTGCTGCCCGAGCACCGGGGCAACGGCTACATCGACGACCTGCTCGCCGAGGGCACCCGGGTCCTGGTACGGGAGGGCGTCGCGTACGTCCGTGCCGCCACGGACGTCGGGAACGTGCCCATGGCCCGGGCCTTCACCCGCGCCGGGTACGACACCATCAGCGGTGTGATCAACATGACCTGGTCGACGTAGGTTCCGCCCG
The DNA here is from genome assembly GCF_042745575.1 of Nocardiopsis sp. NPDC058789. Taxonomy (NCBI): domain Bacteria; kingdom Bacillati; phylum Actinomycetota; class Actinomycetes; order Streptosporangiales; family Nocardiopsidaceae; genus Nocardiopsis; species Nocardiopsis sp. NPDC058789. The sequence goes on along the minus strand of NZ_JBHYOW010000014.1, from coordinate 110,833 downwards.
CCGGTGGGCGGGGTGTCCCGATGCTCCTCCCTCCGGCACGTCCGGGTCCGGTCAGCGGGCCCCGGCGACGACGCGGCCGGTCTCGGCGACCGCCGCGAGCAGGTCCTGCGGGTCCGCGGTCATCCCCGCGACCACGAAGTCCACCTCCTCCAGTCCGGCTCTGGACAGCAGGGCCTTGTCGTTGGTCACCCACTCACCGCGCGCGGCCAGCACCGCGTGGGCCGTGTACGAGGCGGCCTGGGAGATCATCCCCGCGCACTGGGCCACTCTCCCGTGCGGGGCGTGGTGGCGCTCCGCGTAGGCGAGGGTGGCCGAGGCGAATCCGCGCCAGCGCGGCGGGGCGCTCCGCCGGAGCGCGTCCGGGTAGGCGGGGCGGGGCAGGTCCCCGACCAGGGTCCGGCCCACGGCGAGCTCGGCCACCACCAGGTAGGTGGGGATGCCCACCAGGTGGAACAGGAGCGGTTCCACGCGGAACCGGCCGTGCTCGGCCTCGACGGTTTCCCGCTCCACCACGTCGAGGTCGCGGTAGTGGACGTCCACCCGGCGGCCGTCGATCCTCAGCCAGGCGCCCCCGTTGAACACGCCGTCGCTCCAGCCGCCGATCTCCGAGACCTCCCCCTCCCATCCGACGTCGCGTAGGTCACGGGGAGCGAACTCCTCCCGGGAACCCCGGTAGTAGACGGCGAGGTCCCAGTCGCTGTCCGGCCGGTGCGTCCCCTGGGCGCGCGATCCGCCGAGGCTGACCGCCTCGACCCCGGGGAGAGCGGCGAGCCGTTCGGCGGTGGTCGCGAGGAAGTGTTCGTCAGAGAGGGTCATGGTTCCCATCATGGCCGGACCGGGCCGGGGCGCGCTCACCCTTTCCGCCGACTGTGGATAACCGGTGGCCCCCACGGGTTCCGGTACCTAGGCTGCGGACATGGAGCTGCCCCGTTTCGACGACCCCGCCCTGCGTGCCCTGCACCCGGTGGAGGTACGCGTGGGTCTGTCCGGGGCCCGGGTGTTCCGCCTGTGTGACGACACCGGCCGTCCGGTCGCGGTCTTCAAGGGGGTCCCGGACGACCGCCCTGACCTGGCCGAAAAGCTCGACGACGAGATCGTCCGGACGGCCTGGATGGCTCGGTTCGGGCTGGGGACCCCGCGTGTCCTGGAGTTCGAGTCACGGGAGGGCCCCTCGCGGTGGATGGTCTCCAGCCACCTGCCCGGTACCCCGGCCCACGATCCCGACGTGGCACGGACACACCCCGGGCTGGTCGAGTCGCTGGCCGAGGCGGCCCGTACGATCCACGCGTCGCAGGTCGGCGGAGTGGTGATCCGCGAGGGGCTGGCGGAGAACCTGGAGCGGGCCCGGAAGCGGGTGGCCGCGGGCCTGGTCCGGCGCTCCTGGCAGGGCAGCCGCTACGAGGGCACCGACCCGGCCCGAGCCCTGGCGGAGGTGGAGCTGCGGGTGGAGCGGGCCGGTCCCCTGCCGGAGGTGGTGACCCACGGGGACTTCTGCCTGCCGAACGTCCTCTTCACCGGCGACCTCGGGTGGGGGCTCGTGGATCTCGGCCAGGCAGGGGTCTCCGACCCGCACCGTGACCTGGCCTCGATGGTGGGGAGCCTGCTCAGCCATCTGAACCCGCACTTCGGTCAGGCGGACGCGGACCGTTTCCTGGACGCCTACGGTCGGGACCGCGTCGACCCCGGGCTGCTCTCCCTGCACTTCGGAGTCGACGACTTCTTCTGGCCCGTGCCCCGGGGGTGACACGCGGCGGCGGTCAGGGCTCCAGTGCGTCGTCGCCCCGCTTCCCGTTTCCGTTGCCGTACCCATTGCCGTTGCCGTTGCCTCTACCGCCGTTCCCGCCGGGCGACGGTCCACGGCTCCGCCTGTGCTGACGGCGGAGTCTGCGTGACCGGGCGGACAGCGGTGTGCGGCGGCCACGCTGGACACCGGAGCTCTCCGCCGTCTCGGCCTGGAGCGCCCGAACCAGGGAGAACATCATGAAGAAGCCGATGACGAAGAACGGCAGCCCGAACACGATGATCGTCTGTTGGAGCGCGTCCAACCCACCGACTCCGGAGGCCGTGAGGACGGTCGCGGCCACCACCCCCTCGGTGATGCCCCAGAACACGCGCTGGCGGGTCGGGGACTCCTCCGTCCCCGAACAGAGCATGTCCACCACCAGGGACGCGGAGTCCGACGAGGTGGTGAAGAAGATGATCACGATGACGATGCACATGGCCGAGACGAAGGTCGTCCACGGGTAGTGCGTGAGGAAGGCGAACAGCGCTCCGGGGATGTCCCCCTGGCCGACGACCTCCTCCACCAGACCGCCGCCCCGGTTCATCTCGATGTCGAAAGCCGACAGGCCGAACACGCTGAACCACACGATGCTGAAGGCCGTGGGCAGCCCCAGCACGCCCAGGACGAACTCGCGGATGGTGCGGCCCCGGGAGATGCGGGCGATGAAGATGCCGACGAACGGCGACCACGTGATGGTCCAGGCCCAGTAGAAGACCGTCCACGTGCCCTGCCAGCCCGTGTTGCCGAAGGTGTCGTTCCAGAACGAGAGCGGTATGAGCCACTGCGCGTACACACCGGTGGTCTCGATGACGCCCTTGGCCAGGTAGAGGGAGGACCCGGCGGCGAACACGAACACCAGCAGCGCGACCGCGATGATGATGTTGATCTGGGAGAGCCACTTGATGCCCACGTCGAGGCCCGAGGCCACGGAGATCACGGCGACGCAGGTGACCACGGCGATGAGGATCAGCTGGTTGACGCGGCTCTCCTCGACACCGAACAGCGTGTTGAGCCCGCTGTTGATCTGCATGGTGCCCAGGCCGATGGTGACGGCGACACCGAAGAGGGTGCCCAGGACCGCGAAGATGTCGATGATCCGGCCGAACGGCCCGTTGACGCGGTCACCGAGGAACGGGTGGAAGATCGAGCTCACCCGGAACGGCAGGCCCTTGCGGTACACGAAGTAGGCGAAGGCCAGGGCGGGCAGGCAGAAGATCGTCCAGGTGTGCAGGCCGAAGTGGTAGAGCGTGAAGCCCATCGCCTGTTGCGCGGCCTCGATCGTCTCGGGCTCGGCGTTGCCCTGGGGGGGATTGGCGTAGTGGCTGATGGGCTCGGCCACGCCCCAGAACATGAGGATGCTTCCGATTCCCGCCGCGAACAGCATGCAGAACCACGTGAGGTTGCTGTAGTCCGGCCTGCTGTCCGGCGGACCCAGACGAATGTTGCCAAAACGGCTGGAAGCGATCCAAATGAGAAAAATGAGAAAAGTGGTCACACCGAGGATGTAGAGCCACCCCAGGTGCGACAGGATCCACTCGGAGGTGGCACCGAATACCAGATCCACCTGGTCAGTGAAGGTGATCGCGCACACCACGAACAACACGGTCAGCGACGCCGAGACGAAGAAGATCGCCGGGTTCGTCTCCAGACCCAGCTTCCGTGCCAGTTTTTCGAACATACCGGCTGCTTTCTGGTGGTTCGGGCTGGTTCGACCAGCGGGGCCCCATCCTTTCCCCAACCAGTCGGCCTCGGGCAGAGAGGCGCAAAGGGAAGACGTCTTCTCTTCCGTCACATGCCCACATTCTGACAGCGAAACCGGCCCTCACGGGACAAAGAACCACCACTCTGAGAAAGCCCTCTGAAAACGGTCGACAAAAGCTGACAAAACTTCATCGGCTCATGTATCACCAAAAAAGCCAATAAATGACATCGAACCGGGGTCGGCATCAACCTCCGGACCGCGCTCCCGACGCTCCCCGGGACCTGAGTGGAGGGCGGTTCGTCCGGGGCCTGTGAGGGAAGGAGGGCCTCCGAACCGACCCCCCGCACGTTCGACCCTGGGAGTGCCTCGTGGAAGCAGTGCTGTTCGACATGTTTGGTGTGGTCGCCATGGACCAGTCACCGACGGTCCGCGCCACGATGGTGGAGTACTCCGGCCACGACCACGACACCTTCTGGGCCGCGTACTGGGCCCCGCGCCAGGACTACGACCGGGGCGACCTGGACGGGCCCGCCTACTGGCGCGCCGTGGGAGGCCTGCTCGGTGAGTCCTTCGAGCCGGAGCGGATCGAACGGCTGGTCGCGCTGGACCTGGACAGCTGGTCGCGACTGAACGAGGACTCGGTGGCGCTGGTGACGGAGCTCTCCGAGGCGGGCGTGCCGCTCGGTCTGCTCTCGAACATCCCCCCGGAGCTGGCCGCGCGCTTCGAGGAGAGACACTCCTCCGTGCTGGACCTGTTCCCGACCCGGGGACTCTCCTGCCGGATCGGCCACGCCAAACCCGAGGCCGGGGCCTACCGGTGGTGTCTGGAGCGCATGGGGACACCCGCCGGTGAGGTGTTGTTCGTGGACGACAACCGGACCAACGTCGAGGCCGCCGGGAAGCTGGGCCTCCAGGGGCACGTGTTCACGTCGGCGCCCGAGCTCAGGCGGGCACTGGGCCGGGACTGAACACGGGCTGGTGGCGGTCGTACGGCCGCCACCAGTGGCGCCTCGACGTCGTCGGCGCCGGTTCCGGTCAGGCGTCGAACTCGCGCAGGAGCTCCGCGACCCTCTCCGGCTGCTCGTACAGGGACAGGTGACCCGCGCCCTCGATGGTCCGCACGTCGGTGTTCAGGAACCGGCGGGCGGGTCCGTGCAGGCGCGCGGGCGAGAAGAACGGGTCGTGCGACCCCGTGGCCACCCGGACCGGGATACCGGACCAGGCCAGGAAGGACTCCGCGTGCAGCGGGGTCGGTGTGGAGTGGGTGCGGCAGTGGCGGGCCACCAGCGTCAGCCACTCGGCCTCGGAGCGGTGCTCCTCGCAGCCGGTGTCCGTGGACGGACCGCTGAGGAACTCGATCAACCGGGTGCTGGTCTGCTCGTTGGGGTGGATCATCCACGGCAGAGTGGCGCGCATCGACTCCGAGCTGACGCCCGCCGCGGTCAGCCCGGCCGGGTTGAGCAGGAGCATCCCCGCCACGAGCGGGCTCGGGGTCGAGGACAGCGCGATCGCGGCGCCCCTGGAGTGGCCCAGCACGATGACGGGGCCGTCCGTGATCTGGGGCAGCAGTTCGTCGAGCCACCCACCGTAGGCCTCGATCCGGGCCCCCGCGGTCCGCTGGTTGCAGCTCAGACCCGGCTGTCCCGGAAGGTCGACCAGCAGGACCGGCCGGTCCGCGGCGAGCGCGCGGGCGGCGGGAACCGTGGTGGCGGCGTTGAAGTTGGTGCCAGACAGGACCAGGACCGGGGTTCCGTTCCCGCCCGAGGCGCGGAAGGCCTGTGTGGGGCCAAGCCGGGTCTCCATGGGCGGAAGGGGTCCGAGTTCGGGCCACTGGCTCAGGGCTTTGTGGCACCAGGCGTGCACTGACCGCTCGGCGGTGACGGAGCGGTACACGCGCGCTGTGCGCAGGGGGACGACGGTCATGGATCTGGTTTCGCGTAGAGAGAGATGTGGTGTCCGCCGCGTGAACTTTCCCGGCGCACCAGAGAGGACTGTACGCCTCTGTTCGGCCCCCCGCCACTCCGGAAGGGGAGCACCCGGTGTGGTGTCGCCGACCAGCCGCGCACAACGGACTCCTACCCTCACCGATGTGTCACGAGTTGTGTGTGTTTGCCCTGGTACAGGGGTTGCGCATCTCGTCCGAAAGTGGACATTCGACCGTGTGAAGTTTGGCGCGGACCCGGTGTGGTTCCGGGCGTTCGGGATCCGATGACCACCCCTGGGATCCGACCTCTCATCCCATGACGAGGTCAGGGGGAGATGGGATGTCCGCGGCCCGCCGAGCGGGGCTCGACGGGCCGGGCGACGGTGACCGTGACCAGGAACACGGCCGGTCCGGGGCTAGCCCGTGGACCCGGTGACCCCGTCAGTGGACCTAGTTGACCCCGGCGGGGTCCGGGCCGATCCGGCCGTCGCGGTCGAGCGAGCCGATCCGGTCCATGTCCTCGGCGGTCAGCTCGAAGTCGAACACGTCGAAGTTCTCACGGATGCGCGCCGGGGTCACGGACTTGGGGATGACGACGTTGCCGAGCTGGAGGTGCCAGCGCAGGACGACCTGCGCGGCGGACTTGCCGTGGCGGGCACCGAGCTCGACCAGGACGGGGTCCTCCAGGAGCCCCTTCCCCTGCCCCAGGGGGCTCCAGGCCTCGGTCAGCAGGCCGTGGGCCGCGTTGGCCGCGCGCATCCCGGACTGGGAGAAGTAGGGGTGCAGCTCGATCTGGTTGATCACGGGCACCACGTCGGCCTCGCCCACGAGACGCTCCAGGGTCGCGGCCGTGAAGTTGGACACGCCGATCGCCTTGGCGCGGCCCTCGCCGTGGATACGCTCCAGCGCCTTCCACGTCTCGACGTAGGTGTCGCGCGCCGGGGTGGGCCAGTGGATCAGGTACAGGTCGACGTAGTCGGTGCCCAGGCGCTCCAGGCTGGCGTCGAAGGCCCGCAGGGCGTTGTCGTGGCCCTGGTCGTCGTTCCACAGCTTCGTGGTGAGGAAGATGTCCTCGCGGGCCACACCGGATTCGGCGATGGCGCGGCCGGTGCCCTTCTCGTTGTCGTAGATCCGGGCGGTGTCGATGCTGCGGTACCCGGCCTCGATGGCGGTCGAGACGGACCGGTGGGCCTCGTCGTCGGGGACCTGCCAGACCCCGAACCCGAGCTGCGGCATGGTGAGGCCGTTGTTCAGCGTGACGTACTGCAAGGGATGCCTTTCGACGGTGGGTGCGGGTCGCGGCTCGGGGCGGCGCCACGAGCGGACCCCGCGCAGGTGGGGCCTGGTCCGGCCGCCCGCGCGACCCCGAGGGTAGACCCGCGCGCCGCGCGGCGGCCAATCGGGACCGCACGTGTCGGCGTGCCTGTCGCAGGGCCCGGGAACCACCGGAGCCCCGGCGCCGTCACACCCCGCGTCACCCGTCCCCGGCGAGCGGAGCCGAATCCCCCATGCACGCCCAACCCCGTCCCCGTCCGACGGGTCCCGGCCCTCACCGCGCGGTGACCCTCCTGGTCGCCCTCGTCGCGGTCGGATTCCTCGTCTACGCGCTGGTGCGCACCCTGGGGCTGGAGCGCGGCTTCCCCCTCGTCCCGCTGCTCGCCTACGCCCCACTGGTGCTCTGCGCGGCGCCCGTCGCCCTGCTGGGCGCCGCCCTGCTGCGCCGCTGGTGGTCGGCGGCGGCCCTCGCCCTGGCCGGGGTCCTGCTGGCGACGGCGATCCTGCCGAGGGCCCTCGACGGCGGCTCCACGGCCCAGGAGGGACCGAACCTGCGGTTGCTCACGCTCAACGTGCACTTCGGGCACACGCGACCGGACACCGTCGTCCACCTGGTCCGCGAGCACGGGGTCGAGCTCCTGGCCCTCCAGGAGGTGACGCCGGAGCTGGCCGAGGGGCTGGACGCGGCCGGGCTGGGTGACCTGCTGCCGTACACGGTGGACCACTCCGCCCCCGCCGCGGCCGGAGGTACGGTGCACTCGGCGCACCCCCTGACGGACCTCGGGGACGTGGGGCACGACATCGGTTCCCTGGCCATGCCACGCGCCGGTCTGAGCGTCCCGGGCGCCTCCCGGCCCGTGGAGGTCGTGTCCGTGCACCCGATGCCCCCGCGCCGTCCCTCCACGATGGCGGCCTGGCAGGACGGGCTGCGCGGGCTGCCGGCCACCTCGGACGACACCCTGCGCGTCCTGGCGGGCGACTTCAACGCCACCCTCGACCACGCCGAGACGCGGCGCGTCCTCGATCTCGGGTACGTCGACGCCGCCGCCCACCTGGGCCAGGGTCTGACCGGCACCTGGCCGGTGGGCGCTCCCCTGCCCAAGGCCGCGATCGACCACGTGCTGGTGGATGACCGGGTGTCCGTGGACGAGCTGGAGATCCTGGACGTTCCGGGGACCCCGCACCGCGCGCTGGTGGCCGGACTGACCCTTCCCCACGGGACGGTCTGAGAGCGGGACACGATCGTCCTGGAAGGCGGTTCCCGAAGCGCCGGACTCGGGAGGACCGGGCGGGATACGGTCGCCGCATGAGCGAGCCGACCCGACCCCGCCTCCAGGTGGTCCTGCCCAACGAATCGCCCCGAACCCCCGCGAGGACCGTCGTCGACCTGGGCGTGCGCGCCGAGGAACTGGGTGCCCACACCGTGTGGTTGCCGGACCACCTCCTCCCGCCCGCGCCCTACGGCGCCACGTTCGGGGGCGTGTACGAACCCCTGGTCACCCTCGCGTACCTGGCGGCCCGCACGGAACGGGTCCGGCTGGGCACGTCCGTCCTGGTGCTGCCGATGCGCGACCCCTTCGTACTGGCCAAACAGGTGGCGACCCTGGACGAGGTGTCGGGGGGCCGGTTCACGCTCGGAGTGGGCGTGGGCTGGTCCCGCGAGGAGTTCGCGGCGGTGGGGTCGGACTTCGCCACCCGGGGCGCCCGCGCGGACGAGGCGCTGGCGCTGCTGCGGCACCTGTTCGAGGGGGAAGGGGCCTTCCACGGCCGTTTCCACGAGTACGAACACGGGGTGTTCGCGCCGCGACCGCGCCGCCGGGTGCGCGTGATGGTCGGCGGGGGCTCGGAACCCGCGCTCCGCCGCGCGGCCGCGTGGGCCGACGAGTGGCAGGGCGTGGACCCGGACCCGGAGGTCTTCCGCGCCGCCCGCGCTCGGCTGGGCGAGCTCACCCGTCGCCCGGTGGGCACCGGGGTGCGGATGGCGTGGACCGGGGGCGAGGAGGAGTTCGCTCGGGCGGTGGCGCGGTTCCGTGAGCTGGCCGTGGCGGGCGCGGACTCCGTCGCCGTGTGGTTCGGGGAGGCGGAGGGCTTCGAGGAGCGCATGGTGCGGTTCGTGGCCGCGCTGCGCTGACCTACTTCTGGTCGCGCAGCAGGCCCCGGCCGCCGTACTTCTTGTGGATGGCCTGCTTGGACACCCCGAGCGACTCCGCGATCCGGGCCCAGGTGGCGCCCTCGTTCCTCGCGCGCCGCACGAGGACCGCTTCGACGCGCTCGGCCTCGCCCCTCAGCCGCACCACGGCGTCCAGTCCTTCCAGGGGGTCGCCGCCGTCCATGGCGCGGGCCAGGGCGCTGAGGTGTTCGGTGTCCATGGGTCAACAGTAATTGACCCATGTTCCGGATCGGGAGAGTCCACGCCCAACCGGGGGGAACCGGTTCAAGCCTCCGGGCCGCTCAGAGGGGGGTCGCTAGGTTGGGCGCATGATCACCATCGAACGCGCGCTGAAGACCGACGTGGAGGCGATCGTCGCCCTGTTGGCTGACGACCCCCTGGGCGCCCGCCGGGAGACGCCCGACGACCTGTCCCGCTACACCGAGGCCTTCGAGGTCATCGACGCCGACCCGCACCAGTACCTGGCGGTCGCCCGCCGCAACGGCCGGGTCGTCGGCACGCTCCAGCTCACCGTGGTCCCGGGGCTCTCCCGGCAGGGGGCCACCCGCGCCCAGATCGAGGCGGTCCGGGTGCACGCCGACGAACGCGGCGGCGGTCTGGGCTCCACCCTGCTGGAGTGGGCCGAACGCGAGGCCCAGGGGCGCGGTTGCGTGATGTTGCAGCTGACCTCGGACGCCAAGCGTCAGGACGCCCACCGCTTCTACCAGCGGCTGGGGTACGAGCCCAGCCACATCGGCTTCAAGAAGAGACTGGTCTGAACCGGGTCCGGGTACCACCGTGACCGTTCCAAGGGTGGCGGGGTCGCACAGGACCCCGCCCGAAGGGCACGGTGACCGGATCAGTCCGGTGTCGCGCGGGATCGTGTCTGGTCCCGTGCCCGCGCGGCTGCGAGGGTTCGGGTATGAACACGCACACCGCCACCGGCGCCGCGCTGCTGGTCGTCGACGCTCAACGGTCCTTCCTCCAGCGTGAGAGCTGGAGCGCCTCCTCCGATCCCGAGGTCGCCTCGCGGATCGGCCGACTGGTCGACCACTTCCGGGGCCGGGGCGACCGGGTCGTGTGGGTCCTGCACACCGAGCCCGGGACCGGCACCGTGTTCGATCCCGAGCGCGGACTGGTGGAGCCGATGCCCGGGCTGGCCCCGGCGAGCGGCGAGACCCTGCTGACCAAGACCGCGCACAGCGCCTTCACCGGCACCGACCTGGAGGACCTGCTCACCGCGTGGGGCGTACGGGAGCTCACCGTCTGCGGCGTGCGCACCGAGCAGTGCTGTGAGACCACCACCCGCATGGGGTCGGAGCTGGGGTTCACCATGACCTTCGCGGTGGACGCCACCGCCACGGAGCCCATCGCGGCCCCGGGGTCCGCTCCCGGACGTTCGCTGCGGGAGGTCCTCGACGACCCCGCGACCCTGCTCCCCCACGACATCGTCACCCGCACCGTGTACGCGCTGGCCGACCGCTTCGCCCGGGTGCGCACGGTGGAGGAGATCCTGGCCGACGGCCTCGGCTAGGCTGACCGGATCGTGCGTACGATCGTCTTCCTCCTGCTGCCCGGGCTGCACCTGCTGGACCTGGCCGGTCCGGCGCAGGTGTTCTCCACGTTGGCCGGGCCGGACCGCCCGGTGGCGCTCCACCACGTCGCCGCGCGACCCGACGTCCCCACCGCGCAGGGGGTCGGGTTGCGGGCCGAGGTCGTCTGGCCCGCGCTCGGGCCGGACGACCTGGTGCTCGTCCCCGGATGGCGGACCTCCGGTCCCCCGCCGCGCGCCACACCCGAGCAGATCGAGGCGCTGACCTCCCACCACGCCCGCGGCGGCACGGTGGCGAGCGTCTGTTCGGGAGCCTTCGTGCTCGCGGAGGCCGGTCTGCTGGACGGGCGCCGGTGCACCACGCACCACTCCCTCCAGGAAGGGCTCGCCCGGCGCCACCCGCGCGCCCGCGTCGTCCCGGACGTGCTGTACGTGTCCGACGACCGGGTGGTGACCTCTGCCGGGATCGCCAGCGGCATCGATCTCGCCCTGCACATGGTCACCCGTTGGCACGGGCCGTCCGTGGCGGCCGCCGTGGCCCGGGAGATGGTGGTCTACGCCCGCCGTAACGGGGACGAACCCCAGGCCAGCGTGGTGCTGCGGTTCCGGAACCACCCCGTGGACCTCGTGCACCGGGCGCAGGACACCATCGACGCCAGGTTCGCCGAACCACTTCCCCTGTCCGCGCTGGCCACCTCACTCGGGGTCAGCGAACGCACCCTCACCCGGGCGTTCGGCGCGGCCACCGGGCTGACCCCGCTGAGGTACCAGCAGCGCCTGCGGTTGGAACGGGCCGAACTCCTGCTGGACGCGGGAGCGACGGCGGAGGCCGCCGCCCGGGCCGTCGGGTTCCAGGACGCCCGTATGCTCCGCCGTCTACGCTCCCGGAACTGACCGTTTCCCGGCACCGCGGCGGGGGCGCGGTCAGGGAGTCACGATGTCGAAGGACGGGTCGGGCCGGTCCAGCAGGGCGAGCAGCCGGTCCAGCAGCTCCCCGTCCCCCGCGAAGGCCATGCCCTCGGTCCCCTTCCCCGCGAGCAACCGCAGCAGGCGGAACTTGTTCAGGGTCACGGTGAGGCCCGGCTCCCCCCGGCGCGGCTTCTCCCTGGTGGTGAGCGCTCCGTTGGAGAGCGTGGTCCGGAACGTGGTGTCGAGGTCCGTGAACACCCAGTCGATCACGAACTGCTCGTCCCACGCCCTGGGGCCGTTGACCCGGATCGCCACCGACTCGAAGAGCTGGTCCACCGACAGCGCGGCCGCCATCCCCGTGCCCAGGTTCGACGGGAGTTCCGGTTTGCCCCGCCGCAGCTCGGCCGCGCCCTGGAGGTAGAAGTTGCGCCAGGTGCCGTTCTCCGAGCCGAACCCCAGCCGCTCGTACACCCCGGCCAGGGCTGCCCGCGCCCGGCCGTGTTCCGGGTCCGCGAACACCGCGTGGTTGAGCAGCGTGGCGGCGAACCTCAGGTCGCCCCGGTCCCGGTACTCGTCCGCCCGGAGCACCACCTCGTCCACACCGCCCATGCAGTCCACGTAGCGCCGTGCCGCCTCCTCCGGCGGGTGTTCCCACAGATGGGCGGGGTTACCGTCGAACCAGCCCATGTAGCGCTGGTAGATCGCCTTCACGTTGTGGCTGACCGACCCGTAGTAGCCCCGGGTGTGCCACTCCCGTTCCAGGCCGGGCGGCATCCGCAGGTGCTCCGCGATCTCCGCGCCGACGTACCCCCGGTTCATCAGGCGCAGCGTCTGGTCGTGCAGGTAGGCGTAGAGGTCCCGCTGCTGGCTCAGGAGGTCCACCAGCTTCTCGGTGCCCCAGGTCGGCCAGTGGTGGGAGGCGAACAGGACGTCCGACTCGTGCGCGAAGAGCTCCACCGACTCGTCCAGGTAGCGCGACCACACCCGGGCGTCCCGCACGGGGGCTCCGCGCAGGGTGAGGATGTTGTGCAGGTTGTGGGTGACGTTCTCCGCCATGCACAGGGCACGGTGGTCGGGGAAGTAGAAGTTCATCTCCGTGGGCGCCTCGGTCCCGGGCGTCATCTGGAAGACGATCCGCACCCCGTCCACGACCTCCTCCTGGCCGGTGCGGGTGATCTCCCGGTTGGGCGCGATGAGGGTGACCGTGCCGACCGACCGGGTCTGACCGAGCCCCACCCCGATCTGTCCCCGTGGTCCGATCTCCAGGTGGGAACCGGTGTGGTAGAGGCTGCGGCGGGCCATGGCGGGCCCGGCGTGCACGTTCTCCGCCACCGCGTTCTCCAGGAACCCGGCCGGGGCGAGGATGGGCACGGTGCCGTCGGTGACCCCGCCGACCCCGCCGAAGTGGTCCACGTGCGAGTGCGAGTAGACGACCCCGCTGACCGGCCGGTTCCCCCGGTGCTCCCGGTACAGCTCCAGACCGGCGCGCGCCGGTTCGGCGGAGATGAGGGGGTCGATGACCAGGACGCCCTGGTCTCCCTCCACGAGGGTCATGTTGGACAGGTCCAGGCCTCTGACCTGGTAGATCCCTTCGGTGACCTCGAACAGTCCCTGCTTGGCGCACAGCTGGGACTGGCGCCACAGGCTCGGGTTGGCGGTGTCCGGGCACTCCGCGTCGAGGAAGCCGTAGGCGTCGGCGTCCCACACCACGCGGCCGTTCGCGTCCCTGATCTGGCCGGGTTCGAGCCGGGCGACCAGGCCGCGCTCGGCGTTGGCGAAGTCGTCGGAGTGCTCGGGTCCGTGACCGGTCATCGCTGCTCCTCGTCGTACGGACGGGGTTCGTCCGGGCGGGTGCACCCGTGCGGCCGCCGGTGCGGGCGACCCGCACCGGCGGTGTGAGAGGGCTCGGGGCTCCGGGCCCGGCCGACCTGGTACCTACTGGCTCTGGAGGGCTTCGACGAGCTCCCGCTCGTTGTCCTTGGACAGGTTGGTCTGGATGACCGTGGGGTCCAGCTGTCGGAAGGCGTCGACGACGCGGTCGATGGTGGCGTCCGTGGCGAGCAGGAAGACGGCGGCCCGGTCCTGCTGGAGCTCGGCCCCGATGTCCCTGATCATGTCGTCGTCGATCCCGACGTCGCTGAGCCTGCCCGCGATGGCACCGGCGCCCGCGCCGACCGCCAGGCCGAGGAGCGGGTTGAGGAAGAGCAGGCCGATGAGCGTGCCCCACAGGGCACCGCCCGCCGCGCCGTAGCCGGTGAGGTTGACGGTCTGGTGGATGCGGGGACGGCCCTTGCCGTCCTTGTAGGCGTAGGCGGCGTCCTCCAGCTGGAGGAGCTCCTGCTTGTTCAGGTCCGAGGCGATGTCGAGCGCCTTCTCGGCGGTGTCGCGGTCGGCCACCCCGAGTACGATCAGCTGCGCCATGGGTGCTGGTTCCCCCCGTCGTCGTCGCCCGGCCCGCCGTCGGCGGGCCCGATCTGCGGGAGCGTTCCCCGGGGCGTCTCTGGCCAAGGCCAGCGGGAGGGAGCGATCCCGCAAAACCCCGGTTCACACGCGGCGGGCCACCACCAGCTGCGTCGTGTAGGGCATCTCGACCCGGCCGTCGGGGAAGTGGCGCTCGGCCACGGCCGTGATCTCGGCGCGGGTGCGCTCCGCCCCGAGCTCGCCGACGACGGCGGCCATCCTGCTGGAGGACAGCGCCATCCCCAGGTACTCGTCGGTGGTGAGCACCCGCGTCCAGCGGTGCGAGTGTTCGGTCGCCCCGGTGAGCCCCCGGACCTCGGACAGCTCCCGCACCAGGTCGTACTGGCGGTAGTGCCGGTCGTACCCGGGGCTGTACCGCTCCAGCAGACCCTCGTGGTCGTCCACGAACGCGCTGCCGGTGAGGTCGCGGTTGTTGTTGAGCACCGCGAGGGTGCCGCCGGGAGCGAGCAGCCGGGCGGACTCCGCGAAGAAGGCGGGGCGGTCGAACCAGTGCACGGCCTGGGCGGCCAGGACGAGTACGGCGGAGGCGTCCGGGAAGGGGACGTCCTCGGCGGCGGCCCGCACGTACTCGACCCCGCCACCCTCCGCCTCGGCGGTCCGGATCATGTCGCGGCCGGGCTCCACACCGACCACCCGGGGCCCCGGGCCGAGGAGGGCGCGTAGGGCGCGGGTGGAGATGCCGGTCCCCGCGCCGACGTCGAGCAGGAGCCAGGGGCTGGGCCAGGCGTCGGTGGCTCCGGCCTTGAGGTGGTCGGCCAGGAGATCGAGGATCGGCGCCGGGTAGTCGGGGCGGAAGGCCTGGTAGTTCCCGGAGAGCCCGCTGAAGGCCTGGGTCCGGTCGTCGCTCATCGGTGTCCCTCTCCTTGGGGTGTGGGGGTGTGACGACCGTAGCGGAGCGTCCGACACGGTGACCGGTGTGACGGTTCGGTGACCGGTGTGAACGGAGTCTGAACCCCGGATCCACCTCCGTGACCTCCCCATCTGGCTATTCATGGTTTTCCTACTGATTTAGTTGACTTTGTTCGCGCGTCGGCCCTACCTTCAAGTCACCCGCCGCGAACGGACCGCGACCGAACGCGTGAGGTGACCGCCGCGCACCCGCTGCCAGAACGGAGCACCAACGTGACCACCACCACGGACCTGACCGTCCGCCGCGTCGCCGGACGGATCGGGGCCGAGATCTCCGGCGTGGAGATCGGTCCCGGCCTCGACGAGGCCACCGTCGCGCGGATCCGCGAGACCCTGCTCGCGCACAAGGTGATCTTCTTCCGCGACCAGCACCACCTGACCGACGAGACGCAGGCCGGGTTCGCCTCGCTGCTCGGCCCGCTCACCACCCCGCACCCCACCACCGGCGGCGTGTTCGGGCAGGAGCACCACGTCCTGCCGATCGACTCCGAGCGCGGCAAGGCCAACAGCTGGCACACCGACGTCACCTTCGTCGACCGCCCCCCGCAGGCCAGCGTGCTGCGCGCGATCCACCTGCCCCCGTACGGCGGTGACACCACCTGGGCCAACACCGTCACGGCCTACCAGGACCTCCCCGTACCCCTGAGGGCGCTCGCGGACGGCCTGCGCGCGGTCCACACCAACGACTACGACTACGCGGCCTCCACCCCCAGGACCGAGGTGAGCGGCGAGCTGAGGAAGTACCGCGAGCAGTTCGTCTCCACGCTCTACCGGACCGAGCACCCCGTGGTGCGCGTCCACCCGGAGACCGGCGAGCGGGCGCTCTTCCTCGGCCACTTCGCCCAGCACTTCTCCGGGCTGAGCAGTCGGGACTTCACCGCCCTCTTCGACCTCCTCCAACAGCGGGTCACCCGCCCGGAGAACACCGTGCGGTGGAGCTGGCGCGCGGGCGACGTGGCGGTGTGGGACAACCGCGCCACCCAGCACTACGCGGTGGCCGACTACGACGACCAGGCGCGCCGCCTGCACCGGATCACCGTGGGCGGCGACGTCCCGAAGGGCGTCGACGGCACCCCCAGCCGTTCCCTGGTGGGCGACTCCAGCGAGTACACCCCGGCGATCTGACCCCGGGCCCTGGCGGGCCCGCCCCACCGCAGCACACCCCCTCGACGACGGCGGGTCGCGGCACACGCGACCCGCCGTCCTCCGGAGCCCACACATGCACTCACGACGCGACATCCTGCGCTACACCGCCTCGGCGGGGGCCGTCCTGCCCCTCGCGGCCGCCTGCGGCACCTCGGAGCGTTCCGCCGGAGACCCGGACGCGACCCTCGTGCGTTACCAGGGGACCGCCGGTTCGGTGGTCTTCCCCGAGTTGGCCGCGGACCTCGGCTACCTGGACGGCATCGAACTGGAGTGGATCGGTGACACCACCAGCGGCCCCCAGGACATCCAGGCCGTGGCCACTGGCGACACCGACATCGGCGGCGCCTTCAACGGGGCGATCGCCAAGCTGGTCGCCGCCGGGTCCCCGATCACCTCGGTCATCTCCTACTACGGGTCCGACGAGGAGTCGTTCAACGGCTACTACGTGCTGGAGGACAGCGAGATCACGGGGGCCAGGGACCTCGTCGGCCGGAAGGTCGCGATGAACACTCTGGGCGCCCACCACGAGTTCGTGGTCCGCGAGTGGCTGGCACGGGAGGGACTGGGCCCGGACGAGATCGCCCGGGTGGAGCTCACCGTCGTTCCGCCCGCCAACACCGAGCAGTCCCTGCGCGCGGGCCAGGTGCACGCCGCCACGCTCGGGGGCATCCTGCGCGAGACCGCCGTGGAGCGCGGCGGCATCCGCCCCCTCTTCACCGACGAGGCCCTGTACGGGACCTTCAGCTACGGGTCCCTGGTCCTGCGTGACGAGTTCGTCGAGGAGCACCCCGACGCGACCCTCTCCCTGGTCAGCGGGGTCGCCCGGGCCATCCGCTGGTCACAGGTCACGCCGCGCGAGGAGGTGGTGGACCGGTTCGCGGCCATCGTCGAGGGGCGCGGCCGCAACGAGACCTCCGAGGTCATCCGGTACTGGAGGAGCAGCGGTGTGGCCGGGACCGGCGGGGTTGTCGCGGAGGAGGAGTTCGCGATCTGGCTGGAGTGGCTGGACCGCAACGGAGAGCTGCCCGGGGGTTCGGTCGAGGCCTCGGATCTCTACACCAACGAGTTCAACCCGTTCCACAACGGCACCTTCCCCGAGGGGTCGGGCCCCGACGGGCAGCCCGTGGGCGGTCCCACCGAGAGCGAGGACGCATGAGCGAGCACCCCAGGCTGCGGCTGGACGGGGTCCGGCAGACCTTCCCCGTGCGCGATTCCCGAGGGCGGCCGGGACCACCCCTGACCGCTCTCGACGACGTCACCCTGGACGTCGGGGCGGGCGAGTTCCTCACCCTGGTCGGTCCCAGCGGCTGCGGCAAGTCCACCCTGCTGGACCTGTTGGGCGGGCTCGCGAGGCCGACCGGCGGGCGCATCCTGCTCGACGGCCGCCCCGTGGAGGGGCCGGGGCTCGACCGGGGCCTGGTGTTCCAGCAGTACGCGCTGCTGCCCTGGCGCACGGCCCTGGACAACGTGGCGTTCGGTCTGGAGGCCAAGGGGCTGCCCCGGCGTCTGCGGGCCGCTCGCGCCCGCGAGTACCTGGCGCTGGTGGGCCTCGAGGGGTTCGCGGACCGCTACCCGCACGAACTCTCCGGCGGAATGCGACAGCGGGTGGCGATCGCCCGCAGCCTCGCGTTCGACCCCGAGGTGCTGCTGATGGACGAGCCGTTCGCGGCGCTGGACGCCCAGACCCGCGAGTCACTCCAGGACGAGCTCCGGGCCATCTGGCTGCGCACCGGCAAGACCGTCCTGTTCATCACGCACGGGATAGACGAGGCCGTCTACCTGGGGCAGCGGGTGGCCGTGATGACGTCACGGCCGGGGCGGATCAAGAGCGTGATCGACGTCGACCTGGACCGGGACGCCAGCCGGGACCCGCGTTCGGACCCGGCCTTCGCCCGGTACCGGAACCGGGTCTGGCAGGAGCTCCACGACGAGGTGGCGCTGGCCCGGAGGTCCGAGTTCGCACCCGTCCCGTCGGAGGCCGACCGTGGCTGACACCCTCACCCGCACCCCCGCTCCCACGGTTCCCACCGACGACCCGACCGCGCACGGGACCGCGCGTCCTCTGTTGGCGGTCGGCTGGCTGTGGTTCAGGCGTTCGGCCGCGATCCTCGCGTTCCTCCTCCTCTGGGAGACCGCGCCGCGTGTGGGCCTGGTCGACCGGGTGTTCCTGCCCCCGCTCTCGGAGGTCCTCGTGGCCACCGCCGACCTGGCCGTCGGCGGCCAGCTGTGGGCGCACGTCTCCGCGAGCCTGTCCCGCGCGCTGGCCGGGTTCGTCGTCGCTGTGGCGGTCGCGGTGCCGCTGGGCCTGTTGATCGCCTGGTACCGGCCGGTGTCCGACCTCCTGCTGCCGCTCCTGGAACTGTTCCGCAACACGGCCGCGCTGGCCCTGCTCCCGGTGTTCGTGCTGATCCTGGGGATCGGTGAGGCGTCCAAGGTGGCGCTGGTCGTGTTCGCCTGCACGTTCCCGATCCTGCTCAGCACGGTGACCGGGGTGCGGACGGTGGACCCGCTGCTGGTCAAGGCGGCGGTGTCGCTCGGCTTCGGCCCGCTCGCCCTGTTCCGGAAGGTGGTCCTGCCCGCCGCGGTGCCGTCGGTCTTCACCGGGATCCGGATGGCCGGGGCGGCGTCGATCCTGGTGCTGGTGGCCGCCGAGATGGTGGGCGCGCAGTCGGGCCTGGGTTACCTGATCAACTCCTCGCAGCTCAACTTCCAGATCCACGACATGTACGCGGGCATCCTGTCCATCGCGTTGCTGGGGGTGACGCTCAACGGCGCGCTGGTCGCCCTGGAGCGCCGGTGGTCCCGGTGGCGGACGACGCCCGGATGAGACCCGGTCGCTCCCTGTTGTCCACAGGCGGAGAACCGGGGGTGGCGAGCACGGCCCCTTCCTGGTGTCCTGGAATCCACCCCGGTTCCACGACCCCAGGGAGGGGCCCGATGCGCTCGGCCCACCATCCAGGACATCGACGCCCCTCGCCCCCGCCCGGGCCCTTGTCGCCCACTGCCCCTCGCGCCAGGGGTGTCGTCCCTCCCGCCCCTCCCAGCCCGGGCCCTCGTCGCCCGCTCCCCCGCCTCTCCGGGAGCGGGGCACCCAAGGAGGCCGACGCGCGGGCGAACGCGAGCGCGTCGACGGACACTCATGTGCCTTGCGTCACAAATTAACCAGATGGTAGATTTTTGCCTGTCCGACGCGCGGCGCGGCGGTCGCGTACGGGAGGAACGAGGGAACGGAACCGTAGTCTCGGAGCGACCCAGGCCCACGTCGCCACGGCGGACCCGTGGCGCGACCAACCGCGAGGAGACCGTCCCGTGGCGGACGCAGACCACCCCCGGCCGAGCAAGGGCGAGCGCACACGGCGGCGCATCATCGACTCCGCCTCGGAACTGTTCTCGCGGTCCGGATACCGGGCGGTGTCACTGCGCGACATCGCGGCGCACGCCGGGATCACGCACGCGGGGGCGCTGCACCACTTCCCCAACAAGGAAGCCATGCTCATACAAGTCCTGAGCAGGCGCGACGAGATCGACGCTCCCCTGGTCCTCAGCGAGGCCCTGAGCCACCGGGAACTCATCGACAACATCGTGCGGATCGTGGAGCGCAACACGGGCACGCCCGGGATGGTCTCGCTCTACGTCAACCTGTCGGCCGAGGCCACCGACCCGACACACCCCGCGCACGAGTACTTCGTCCGCCGGTACCGCGTCCTGCGCGCACACCTCGCAGCCGCCTTCGCCGGACTCCTCCGCGACCGTCCGCACCCCACGCCGGAGACCGCCGCCCAGCAGTTCCTGGCCCTCCAGGACGGACTCCAGGTCCAGTGGCTCCTCGATCCGGACTCCGTCGACATGCGGGCCGTGGTCGCCTCCTTCCTCGAAGGCCTCGGCATCACCGTCCCCGACCCGACCCCCACCAGCACCGACCCCACGGGAGACAGGCCCACATGAGCACGGAACCACGCCCCGACCTCACCGCCAAGGCCTCCGCCAGCTCCGGCTCCGACACCTGGCACAGCACCGGTGTGGAGGGCGTGCTGCGCCCCCTCCACCTCGCGGACGGCCCGCACGGGCTGCGGCACCAACCCGAGGAGGGCGACCACCTCGGCATCGGCGGCAGCGTCCCGGCCACCTGCTTCCCGCCCGCCGTCGGCCTGGGCGCGACCTGGAACCCCGACCTCGTGCGCAGGGTCGGTGCGGCGCTCGGCGGAGAGGCCAGCGCGCAGGGCGTGGACGTGGTCCTGGGGCCGGGCATGAACATCAAACGGTCGCCGTTGTGCGGCCGCAACTTCGAGTACGTCTCCGAGGACCCCCACGTCACGGCGCGCATCGCCGCCGCCCTGGTCACGGGGATCCAGTCGCAGGGGGTCGGCGCGTGCGTGAAGCACTTCGCCGCCAACAACCAGGAGACCGACCGGCACCGGATCAGCGCCGAGGTGGACGACCGCACCCTGCGGGAGATCTACCTGTCCGCCTTCGAGGAGGTCGTCCGCACCACCGCGCCCGCCATGGTGATGAGCTCCTACAACCGGCTCAACGGGGTGTACACCAGCCAGGACCCCTGGCTGCTCACCGACCTCCTCCGGGGTGAGTGGGGGTTCGAGGGCGTGGTGGTCTCCGACTGGGGCGCCGTCGTGGACCGGGTCGCGGCCGTCCGCGCCGGGCTCGACCTGGAGATGCCGCCGAGTGGGACCGACGAGGTCGTGGTGGAGGCGGTGCGGCGGGGCGAGCTGGACGAGTCCGTGCTGGACACCGTGGTGGAGCGGCTGCGGCGGTTGCAGGACCGGGTGTCCGCCGACACCACGCGCCCGCTGGAGCACGAGGCCAACGACGCCCTGGCGCGGGAGGCCGCGCGGGAGGCCCTGGTCCTGCTGAAGAACGAGGGCGGCGTGCTGCCGCTGACGACGGACCGCTCGGTCGCGGTGATCGGGGAGTTCGCCCGGACGCCCCGGTTCCAGGGGGGCGGTTCCTCCCACGTGGTGCCGACCCGGGTGCACTCCGCGCTGGAGGAGTTCGAGCGCGTGCTCGACGAGGTGCGGTTCGCCCCGGGATTCACCCTGGACGGGACCGACGACCCCGCGCTGGTCGAGGAGGCCGTGGCGGCGGCGCGCGAGGCGGACACGGCGGTGCTCCTCCTCGGGCTGCCGGACGCCGCCGAGTCCGAGGGGTACGACCGCGCCACGATCAGCCTTCCCGCGCCCCAGCTGGACCTGCTCGCCAGAGTGCGCGAGGTCAGCGACCGCGTGGTGGTCGTGCTCTCCAACGGCGGTGTCGTGTCGGTGTCCGAGTGGCAGGACCGGGCCGACGCGGTGGTGGAGGGCTGGCTGCTCGGTCAGGCGGGCGGAGCCGCCGTCGTGGACGTGCTGACCGGGGCCGTGTCCCCCTCAGGGAGGCTCACCGAGACGATCCCCGTCCGGCTGAGCGACCACGCCACCTATCTGAACTTCCCCGGCGAGCACGGCGTGGTCCGCCACGGTGAGGGCGTGTTCGTCGGCTACCGGCACTTCGACACCCTGGACGTACCGGTCGCCTACCCCTTCGGGCACGGTCTCACCTACACGACCTTCGCGTACTCCGGGCTGGAAGTGGACCCGGACGGGAACGGCGGGTGGACGGTGTCGTGCACCGTGACCAACACCGGCGACCGCGCCGGACGGGAGGTCGCCCAGCTGTACACGGGGGTCGAGCAGGACCACCCGACCCGGCCCCGGCACGAGCTGCGCGGCTTCGCGAAGGTGGCGCTGGAACCCGGAGAGAGCGCCCGGATCGAGCTGCCGCTGACCCGCCGCGACCTGTCCGTCTGGGACCCCAGGGACCAGCGCTGGTCGCTGGCGGCGGGCACCTACACCGTCTCCGTCGGGGCGTCCTCCCGCGACCTGGCGCTGCGCGGCGAGATCACCACCGAGGGCGACCGGTACGTGCGCCCGCTGACCAAGTACTGCACCGTGGGCGAGTGGCGCTCGCACCCCGTCGGCGGGCCGGTCATCGAGGAGATCATCGCGACGTTCCCGGGGCTCGACGACCTCCCGCCGGAGATGCTGGAGATGGCGAGGTCCCTGCCGATCCTCACCCTGCGCACCTTCGGTCTGGGCGTCACCGAGGAGATGTTGGACCTGCTGGTGGACGATGTCGAGGCCCGGAGACAGGCGGCCCTCGACCGGGGGGAGATCACCGGCTGAACCTTCGGACCCTGGTGAGGGTCCCGCCCGCACCGAACCAACCGTCCTCCAGCCGGGGCGGGGACCCCCACCCCGCACGACGTCCCCGACCAACGCCCGGACGGAGGCGGTCACCCGTACGCGGCGCCTCGACCGGTGCGTCGAGGCGCCTCCGCCCCGCCCGTGCGCGCGGGTCCGGCCGGTCCTCGGCCGTGGCCCGGCGGTAGGCGGACGGGCTGGTACCCAGGTGCTTCTTGAAGGCCGCACTGAACGCGAACGCGCTGCCGTAGCCCACGCGAGCCGCCAGTGGCTCCAGTCCCAGGCCGGGCTCGGCCAGGAGGAGGTCGCAGGCGAGGGTGAGACGCCAGGTACGCAGGTAGGTCATGGGCGGGCTGCCCACCGCGCGCTGGAAGCGGGCGGCCAGCGTGGCCCGGGAGACCGCGCACTCCCTGGCCAGGGAGTCCAGGGTCCAGGGGTGGTGGGGGCGTTCGTGGACCAGGTCCAGGGCACGGGCGGCCACCGGGTCGTGCCGTGCGCTGAGCCAGCTCGGCGCGGAGTCCGGGTGCGCCTCCAGCCAGCTGCGAACCGCCATGACCAGCAGGCAGTCGAGGAGGCGGTCGTTGAGCGCGCTCTGGGCCACCCGCGCGGTGGTGATCTCCCGGGTGAGCAGCGCGACCACGGAGGCGTCGACCGATCCCGCCGGCAGGACCGCCAGCGGTGGCAGCGCCGACAGCGCCAACCTGCCGATCTCACCGGTGTCCGCGTACGCCCCGATGATCATCCGGTCCGTGCCCTCGGGGTCGTTGCCCCAGGTCCCGACCCCGTGGCTCATGGTGAGGCGGACCTCCTCGCCGTCCAGGCCCACGCAGCGCTGGTCCGCGTGGACGACGGTGGTCGGAGCGGTGTCGGGCCCGCCGGAGACCACATAGGGCTCGGGCCCCCGCACGAGCAGCACGTCCCCGGGCCCGGTCAGCACGGGTTCGGCGCCCTCCCGGCGCAGCCACACCCGGCCGTCGGTGACCACCACCACCGCGAGCGCCGCCTCGTCACGGATGTGCACGCCCCAGGCCCCGCTCATCACCACGCGCAGGGTGAAGGCGGAGCGGGCGCGGGGCCCGTCGATCAGGTGGACGAGGGGGTCCATGGGCTCTCCCGGTTCTGGACGATCTCTTATGCAGTCCAGCAGATGAACCATGTCCCGTCCAGACGTTTCCCGCTGTACTGGAGTCATGAACACGAACCGCAGCACACAGCGCGTCCTCGTCACCGGCGGCACCGGCATGACCGGCCGCCGCGTCCGCGCCCTCCTGGCCGCACGCGGCGTCGACCACCGGGTCGGCTCCCGCGCCGGTCACGCGGAGACCGGCACCCCGCCCTTCGACTGGAACGCTCCCGAGACCTGGGACGGGGCTCTGGAGGGGGCCGACGCCGTCTACCTCTGCTTCCACCCCGACCTGGCCGTCCCCGGGGCGGCCGAGACGGTGTCCGCCTTCGCCGCGCGCGCCGTCGCCCGGGGCGTGCGCCGGATGACCCTGTTGTCCGGGCGCGGTGAGCCGGAGGCCCGGCGCGCGGAGGAGGAGGTCCGCCGGGTCCTCCCCGGCCTGACCGTGCTGCGCTGCGCCTTCTTCGCGCAGAACTTCTCCGAGTCCTACCTGGTCCCGGCGGTCCTGGCCGGAACGATCACGATGCCGGTGGCGGACGTCCCCGAGCCGTTCGTGGACCTGGACGACGTCGCCGAGGCCGCCGTCCGCTCCCTCACCGAGGACGGGCACGCCGGGGAGCTGTACGAGATGACCGGCCCCAGGGCACTGACCTTCACCGAGGTCGGCGCGGTCCTGGGCGCGGCCACCGGACGCCCGGTCGAGCACCGGGCCGTCGCCCCGGAGGAGTTCGTGGCCGGGGCGACCGCCGACGGTCTGCCCGAGGAGGTCGCCCACGCCCTGGTGGCCCTGTTCTCCGAGGTCCTGGACGGCCGCAACGCCGCGCCCTCGGACGGGGTGCGGCGTGCTCTGGGCCGCCCTGCCGGAGGGTTCGAGGAGTACGTCGCCGGGGCCGCTCGGGTCGGGGCCTGGGGGTAGGAGGGCACGGGCGGGCGCCGGGACGGGTGCGCCCGGAGGGAAACGGGTAACGGGGAAGCGTGGGCCCAGGCCCCGACCCCCTTCCCTCCTCACCCCCCGGAGTCCCCCGTGAAGCTGTACGCCGACGCCCCGGTGCGCGCTGTCCTCCAGCTGGTCTCGGACCTGTTCGCCCTGACCTGGGCGGTCCTGTGGATCTACGCGGCCGTGTCCCTGCGCGAGGTCCTGCTCTCCCTGAACCGCCCCGGCGAGCTCATGACCAGCACCGGGGAGGGGTTCACGGAACACATGAGCACGGCCGCCGAGAACGTCCAGCAGGTCCCCTTCGCCGGGGAGGCCCTGGCCACGCCCTTCGTCAACCTCAGCGAGTCGGGGACCACACTCAGCGCGGCGGGGGACTCCTTCCAGGAGACCGTGGCCCAGCTCGCCGTCACCCTTCCCCTGCTCGTGGCGGTGATCCCGCTGTACCTCATCGCCACGACCTGGCTGCCCCTGCGTGCGCGGTGGATCCGCCGGGCCACGGGGACGAGGCGCCTCGACCGGATGGCCCCGGAGGCCCGGACCCGGATCCTGGCGCTGCGTGCCCTGACCTCGGTCTCCGGCAGGAGGCTTCTGGAGGTGCACGACGACCCCGCCGGAGCCTGGGAGGGGAACGACCGGGCGGCGGTGGCCGGACTGGCCGCGTTGGAACTGCGCCGTCTGGGACTGCGTCCGACCGCCTCCCCGGCGCGGTCGGCCTGACCGCCCGGCGCTCCCTCAGTCGACCCGGATGATCCCCCGCCGCAGGGCCGTCGTGATCGCGGCGGTGCGGTTGTCCACCCCGAGCTTGTCGAACACGTGGACCAGGTGCGTCTTGACCGTCGCCTCGCTGATGAACAGTTCCCGGGAGATCGCCCGGTTGGACAGGCCCCGGGCGAGCAGGCCGAGGATCTCCAGCTCGCGCCCGCTCAGCGCGGGGCTCGGTGAGCGCAGCCGGTCCATGAGGCGGTTGGCGACGTCCGGGGCGAGCGCGGTCTGCCCGCGCGCCGCCGTGTGCACGGCCTCGCACAGCTGGTCCGGCGGGGCGTCCTTGAGCATGTAGCCGGTGGCCCCCGCCTCGACGGCGGCGAGGATGTCGGCGTCGGTGTCGTAGGTGGTGAGCACGAGGACCGGGGGCGGGGCGTCGAGCTCGGTGATGCGCCGAATCGCGGTGACCCCGTCCATCCCCGCCCCCATGCGCAGGTCCATGAGGACGACGTCCACCTCCGTCACGGGGTCTCCGGCCAGTACCTCCAGGGCGGCCCCGCCGTCGGCGGCCTCGGCCACCACGTCCATGTCGGGTCGTTCAGCGAACATCGCCTTGAGTCCGTGCCGCACGACGGGGTGGTCGTCCACCAGCAGGATGCGCAGGGCACGGCGCCGCTCGTCCGGTGCGGTCACGGGGCCTCCCTCCGGGTCAGGGGCAGCCGGACGGCGACCGCGGTGCCCTCGCCCGGCGCAGACTCCACCTCCAGGTCTCCGCCCAGGGCCGCCAGGCGCTGCCTCAGCGCGGTGATCCCGTAGCCGGTTCCGTCCTCTCGGGGCCGGAGCCCCGCGGGCGCGAAGCCCCGACCGTCGTCGTACACGTCCAGGGTGACCTCCTCCTCCAGGTAGCCGAGGGTGACGACGGCGGTGGTGGCGTCGGCGTGCGCGGTGACGTTGGCCAGGCTGGACTGCGCCGCGCGCAGGAGCGCCACCTCGTAGCCCGCGGGCAGCTCGGTGGGGACGCCGTCGGTGCGGAACCGGCAGTCGAGTCCCTCGGTGCGGCCCACCCGTTCGCAGAGGCGCCGCAGCGCCTCGGGCAGGTTGGCGCCGGTGAGTGAGGGCGGGGCGAGGTCGCGTACGAACCCGCGCGCCTCGGCGAGGTTGGCGGAGGCGCTCTCCCTGGCCTCGGTGACCCGGGTGGCGGCGAGCCCGGGGTCCCCCGGCAGCGCGTTCTCCGCCGAGCGCAGCAGCAGGACGATGCTGGACAGCCCCTGGGCGAGGGTGTCGTGGATCTCCCGGGCCAGGCGTTCGCGTTCGTCGAGGACCCCCGTGCGCCGCTGGTAGGCGGCGAGCTCGCCGCGCGTGCGGGTGAGCGTCTCGATGAGCTCGCGGTGTCGCTCGCCCTCACGTCGCAGCGCCGTGTATCCGGCCGCGATCGCCACCGCGAAGACCGCGCCGAGCACGGGCCCGAGGACCATCCCGGCGGTCATGTCGCCGGTGTGCAGCGACTGGCCGAGGACCACCGCGGCCGTGATGACGACGACCGCCAGCACCGAGTGGAGGCCGCGCAACAGGTGGAGGTGGAGGAAGTAGAGCGGGAAGGCCAGCCACACGAAGTCCTGCCCGGCCCAGACGAGCGCGAACCACAGGAGCGTGACGGCCGCGAGCCACACGAGCGAACGGGTCCGGTGGAGGTCGTGGCGGGCGGCCAGCGCTCCGGCGCAGTAGACGGTCCCGAGCAGCACGGCCCCGCCCAGCACCGCCCAGTGCAGGCCCTGGGCCCGGGTGTCACCGAGGTGGGTGAGCGCGTACCGCGCGGTGCCGAC
This sequence comes from Nocardiopsis sp. NPDC058789, assembly GCF_042745575.1. Classification (NCBI taxonomy): domain Bacteria; kingdom Bacillati; phylum Actinomycetota; class Actinomycetes; order Streptosporangiales; family Nocardiopsidaceae; genus Nocardiopsis; species Nocardiopsis sp. NPDC058789. Next base: position 84,227 of record NZ_JBHYOW010000014.1, on the reverse strand, counting down.
ACCGAGCAGGAACAGGAAGCAGGCGTGGAGGAGCAGGCGCAGCGCCCTGAGCACCGTCGTCACCCCGGGCAGTTCGGGCGCCCACCCTCCGCTGTTCCGCATCAGTGCAGCGTACGTCGGTGGGGACGGCGAGGGCATCCATCGTTCGGTGGAGTCGCGCCTCCACCCTCGGGGGCCGGGAGGAGCTCCGTTCGCCCGATGCCGACGCCCCCGGCCGCGCGGGAGTCTCGGGCCACGGAACAACCGATCCACCAGAAAGGGGGCCGTCGTGTTCGTCGCCCTTCGGGACATCCGTTTCGCCAGGGGCAGGTTCGCGCTGATGGGCTCCGTCGTCGCCCTGATCACCCTGCTGATCGTCCTGTTGTCGGGACTCACCGCGGGTCTGGCCGACCAGTCCACGTCAGCGGTCAGGAACCTGCCCGCCAGCCACGTCGCCTTCGGGACGTCCGGGGAGGGCTCGCCGGAGGAGTCCTTCGCGAACAGCACCGTCACCCGGGACCAGCTCGACGCCTGGTCCGGCACCGAGGGGGTGGAGTGGGCCGAGCCGCTCGGGATCACCCAGAGCCGGGTCGAGCTGGACGGCGGGGACGGGACCGCCGCCGTGCTGTTCGGTGTGTCGGCGGACGGCCCGTTGGCCCCGGAGGGGTTGGAGCCCGGCGCCCGCCTGGTGGTGAGCGAGGAGATCACGGAGGAGTTCGGGGTGGACGTGGGCGACACCGTGTCCGTCGCCGGTACCGACCTGGTCGTGGGGGCGGTCGCCCCCACCGAGCACCACAGCCACGTGCCCGTGGTGTGGACCGACATCGGCGTGTGGCGGGGGATCGACCCCCGGGTGCGGCACGGGGAGGGCGCGGACGCGCCGGTCGCCAACGTGATCGCCGCGCGGACGGGTTCGGGGGCGGGCGCCCCGGAACGGGCGGACGCGTCGGCCGACACCGTGTCCACCACCCTCTCCGGCAGCCTGCGCGCGATCGGCTCCTTCTCCTCCGAGAACGGCTCGCTGGTCACGATGCAGGGTTTCCTGTACGGGATCTCCGCGCTGGTCGTCGGTGCGTTCCTGACCGTGTGGACCATCCAGCGCGGCGGTGACATCGCGATCCTCAAGGCGCTGGGCGGCTCCACCGGGTACCTGGTCAGGGACGCCCTGGCCCAGGCCCTGATCGTGCTGGTCGCCGGCGCCGCCGTGGGCGGAGGCCTCGGGATCGCGGCGGGCGCCCTGGCCGGCGCGGCCCTGCCGTTCTCCCTGACCGCCGCGACCACCCTCGGCCCGATCGCCGCCATGGTCGTGCTGGGCATGCTCGGCGCGGTCCTGGCCGTCCGCCGCATCACTTCCGTCGACCCGCTGACCGCGCTGGGAGGCGTGCGATGAGCCTGGAGCTGAACGACGTGACCCTGACCCATCCCGACGGCGACGGCGTGGTCACCGCACTGGACCGGGTGTCGGTGCGGGTGGCCCCCGGTGAGCTGGCCGCCGTGGTGGGCCCCTCCGGATCGGGGAAGTCGAGCCTGCTCGCCGTGGCCGCCACGCTGATCAGGCCGGACTCCGGGCGGGTGGCCGTCGGCGGGGTCGAGACGCTGGGCCTGCACCCCCGGGAGCTGAGCGAACTGCGGCTGGGCCGGGTGGGCATCGTCTTCCAGCAGCCCAACCTGATCGGCTCCCTCACGGCGGTGGAACAGCTCGTGGTGACCGAGCACATGCGCGGGCTCCCGGTCCGCGAGGCGCGCGTCAGGTCGATGGAGACGCTGGCCGCGGTGGGCCTGTCCGGCAAGGAGCACCGGCGCCCGCACCAGTTGTCCGGAGGTGAGCGCCAGCGGGTGAACATCGCCCGTGCGCTGGCCGGTCGGCCGAGCGTCCTGCTGGTGGACGAGCCCACCGCGGCCCTGGACCACGAACGGGGCGGACGGATCATGGAGCTGCTGGTCGAGGCGACCAACACCTTCGACGTGGCGACCCTGCTGGTCACGCACGACACCGAGTACCTGGACGCGGCCGACCGGGTCCTGGAGATGCGGGACGGTCGGCTGCGCGTCCTGGCGGCCGACCGTCCGGGCGGGGTCTGATCCTCCAGGTCAGGGCACCTGGTAGACGGTGTCCCGGACGTCGGTGACGGCCATGTGTCCGGGGGCGTGTCCGATGGCGAACTCCGGGGCGGAGGCCGTCACCGCCGCCTGCGGGGTGACGCCGCAGGCCCAGAACACGGGCACCTCGCCCTCCCGGACCTCCACGGGGTCACCGTAGTCCGGCCGGTCCAGGTCGGTGATCCCCAGGGCTGCGGGGTCGCCCACGTGGACCGGCGCCCCGTGCACGGCCGGGTAGCGGGAGGTGATCCGTACGGCGTCCGCGACCTGCCCGGCCGGGATGGGTCGCATGGACACCACGAGCGGACCCGAGAGGCGCCCGGCGGGTCGGCACGCGCGGTTGGTCCGGTACATGGCGACGTTGCTCCCGGTCTCGATGTGCCGGACCGGCACCCCCGCCTCCAGGAGCGGGGTCTCGAAGGTGAAACTGCACCCGATGAGGAAGGACACCAGGTCGTCGCGCCACAGGTCGGTGACGTCGGTGCGCTCCTCGACGAACACGCCGTCGCGGTACACGCGGTAGGCGGGCAGGTCGGTGCGCAGGTCGCCGTCGAACACCGAGGCCGACACCTCGCCGGGCTCGGTCACGTCGAGGACCGGGCAGGCCTTGGGGTTGCGCTGGGCGAACAGGAGGAAGTCGAAGGCGAGGTCACGCGGGAGCGAGATCAGGTTGGCCTGCGCGTACCCGGCGCTGTAGCCGGAGGTCGGCACGCGCAGCCCCCGCCGGAACAGGGCCCTGGCACGCGCGGGTGAGAGCTCGGCCGGGGACGGCCCGTCGGTGCTGTGGTCGGGTTCGGGGTTCATCGGTTCCGGGCCTCTCTCTGGGGCGGGTTCACGGGACGAAGCGGATCCGGGTGCCGGGGCGGGCCTGGGCGGCCTTGGGCAGCTCGGTGGAGCGCACCACCGCGATCACCGGGTAGCCGCCGGTCACGGGGTGGTCGGCGAGGAACAGCACCGGTTCGCCGCCGGGAGGCACCTGGAGCGACCCGGCGACCATGCCCTCACTGGGGAGCTCACCCTCGCGGGAGCGTTCCAGGACCGGCCCGGCGAGCCGGGCGCCGACCCGGTCGCTGCGGGAGGTCACCTCGTACTCGCCGGAGAACAGGGCCGTGACGGCCTTCTCCGTGAACCAGTCCTCACGGGGTCCGAGATCGACCCGCAGGTTCACCAGGTCCCCGCCGACCGCCCGGACGGGGGCGTGGTCCGTGTTGGGCAGGGCGGCGGGTGCCGGACCGACCGGCAGCAGGTCACCGGCACCGGGGACGTCGGGGCCCAGCCCGGCGAGCACGTCGGTGCTGCGCGAGCCGAGGACGGGCGCGACCGCCACTCCCCCGCGTACGGCCAGGTAGGACCGCAGTCCCCGCGCGGGGACGCCCAGGGTGAGCTCGGCGCCGTCCGGCAGGTGCAGGACCGTGTTGACCGCCGCACCGCGCCCGTCGACCCGGACCGGCGCCTCGGCACCGGTCACGGCGACCGTGACGGCTCCCCGGGCGCGGACCCGCAGGCCGCCGAGGGTGACCTCCAGAGCCGCGGCGCCCTCGGGGTTGGCCAGGAGCCGGTTGCCGAGGGCGTAGGAGGCGGCGTCGGCGGCGCCGGAGCGCCCGACTCCCAGGGCGGCGTGCCCGAAGCGCCCGGCGTCCTGGACGGTGGTCATCGGTCCCGTGGCCAGGACCTCCAGCGCGGTCACGAGACCTCCTCGAAGCGCACGCGGACCCCGGGGCGGAGCAGGCCGGGCGGGTCGCGTTCCAGGTCCCACACCACCGCGTCGGTCCGGCCGAGCAGCTGCCAGCCGCCGGGGGAGCTGCGCGGGTACACACCGGTGAACTCCCCGGCCAGCGCCACGGAGCCCTTCGGGACCCGGGTGCGCGCCTCGCCTCGGCGGGGCACGTTCAGGCGCGGGTCGTCACCGACCATGTAGCCGAAGCCGGGGGCGAAGCCGCAGAACGCGACGGTCCACGTGGCGGCGGTGTGGGCCCGCACCACCTCGCGCGGGCTGAGGCCGGTGAGCCCGGCGATGTCGTCGAGGTCCTGCCCGTCGTAGTGGACCGGGATGGTCACGGTCTCCCCCACGCTGCGGCTGCCGCCGGAGGTCAGGGGCAGTGCGGTGACGGCCTCGGCGACCCGCGCCGGGTCGGCGCCGGGCTCCAGCCGCAGCAGGACGGTACGGGCTGCGGGGACGACGTCGGCGACGCCGGGCAGCGGGGCGGCCTCCAGGGCCGTACCCAGGGCGATGACCTGGGAGAGGTCGCTGACCTCCACCAGGACCCCGGTGTCTGCGCACTTCAGGACGCGCAAGGACGACTCCAAATCGGGATGGTCAGGCGGACGGGTCGGTACCGGTGAAGGGCGCGATGGTGACGCCCTCGGCGCGCAGCAGATCGGCCACGGCGCGGGCGATGTCCACCGCTCCGGGGCTGTCGCCGTGCACGCACAGGGAGTCGGCCCGGATGAGGATCTCGCTGCCGTCGACGGCCTCGACGGGTTCGCCCCGGGCGATGCGCAGGCAGCGGGCGGCGATCGCCTCGGGGTCGTGCAGGACGGCGCCCGGCTCGCGGCGCGAGACCAGGGTCCCCTGCGGCGTGTAGGCGCGGTCGGCGAAGGCCTCCCGGTAGGTGCGCAGGCCCGCCTCCTCGGCCCGGTGCAGGAAGCTCGACCCGGGGAGGCCGAGGACGGGCAGGTCCGGGTCGAAGGCGCGGACGGCCTCGACGACCGCGGCCGCCTGGTCCTCGTGGTGGACGATCGCGTTGTACAGGGCGCCGTGCGGCTTGACGTAGCGGATGCGGTCGCCGCTCAGGGCGGTGAAGGCCGACAGCGCGCCGATCTGGTACAGCACCTCGTCGGTGAGCTCGGGGGGTGGCACGTCCACGAACCGGCGGCCGAACCCGGCCAGGTCCCGGTAGGCCACGTGTCCGCCGACGGCGACCCCGCGCGCGGCCGCCTCGGCCGTGGTCCGGCGCAGGACCGACGGGTCTCCGGCGTGGAAGCCACAGGCGACGTTGGCGCTGGTCACGATGGACAGCAGCGCCTGGTCGTCACCGAGCTCCCAGCGGCCGAAGCTCTCACCGAGGTCGGAGTTGAGGTCGATACGCACGTGGGTCCTCCCAGTTCTCGTACCCGCGGACGGCGCCCCCACTCCGAGGTGGTGACGCCGCCCGTGGGGTGGTGGTCCGCCCGGGACTGTGTACGCCGTCCCGGGCCCTTCGCTACTGCCAGAGCGCGGCGATGCCGCCCAGGGCGTTGACCGCCATGTAGACGGTGAGCAGCCAGGCGGCGACACCGACGACCAGCAGCCAGCGCGGGTAGCGGTAGCCGTTGAGCAGGGTCTTCGAGTGGCGTGCGGCCACCCAGAGGAGCAGCCCCAGACCCACCGGCAGGATGACGCCGTTGAGGGCGCCGGCCATGACCAGCAGGGTGCCGGGAGCCTGTCCGGAGACCAGGTAGATCGCCAGCGAGACACCGATGAACCCGGTGACCAGCTTGCCCTTGTGCCGCTCCAGCCACGGGGAGAACGTGGTGACGAAGGAGATGGAGGTGTAGGAGGCACCGATCACGGAGCTCACGGCCGCCGCCCACATGATCATGCCGAACAGCCGCATGCCGACCTCTCCGGCGGCCTGGTAGAAGGCCTCGGCGGAGGGGTTGGGCGCGTCCATGATGGCGACGCCGCCGGCGACCACGCCCAGGATGGCGAGGAAGAGGAGGACGCGCATGAGGCCGGTGACGATGATGCCGGTGACGGAGGTCTGGGTGATGGCCGCGATGTTCTCACGGCCGCCCATGCCGTTCTCGATGAGCCGGTGGGCTCCCGCGTAGGTGATGTAGCCGCCGACGGTGCCGCCGATGATGGTGATGGTGGCGAGGAAGAGGTCGCTGCTCGCCGCCTCGGGCAGCACCGACTGGCGCAGGGCGTCGCCCACGGGCGGGCTGGACACGAAGGCCACGTAGGCGGTCAGGGCGATCATCATGACGCCGAGGACCACGAGGATGCGGTCCAGGGCCACGCCCAGCCTCTTCACGGCCAGGATGACGATCGCGACGAGGGCCGAGATCGCCGCGCCCACGCGCGGGTCGAGGCCGATCATCGCGTCGAGGCCGAGGCCGGTACCGGCGATGTTGCCGACGTTGAAGATCAGGCCGCCGAAGACGATGAGGACGGCGAGCAGGTAGCCCGCTCCCGGAAGCACCTTGTTGGCGAGGTCCTGGGCGCGCATGTTGGAGACGCCGATGACGCGCCAGATGTTCAGCTGCACCGCGATGTCGACCAGGATCGACACGAGGATCGCGAAGGCGAAGGCGGCACCGAGCTGGGCGGTGAAGGTCGTGGTCTGGGTGATGAACCCGGGACCGATGGCACTGGTGGCCATCAGGAACATGGCTCCGAGGAGACCGCTGCTCAGAGTGACTCTGCCAAGCCGCAGACGCACCTTCTGATCAGGTGCGGGGGGCGCTTCGCCCATGGCTGACTCTCCAGGTGTACGGGAGTGGTGTGACGCCAACCTCATTGTTGGATTGTTGAACAATACTCCAATCTTGCACCCCAAGTAAGGCACGGATAAGTAAAATCGTGGAGTCCCGGTACGTAACATTGGTGGGACCACCCCGTCTCCGGTGTGGGCGCACGAGACAGCGGAGGGCTCACGTGACGGCGACCGAGGACCACATCGACCGGCTGCCCGTTCCCGCCCTGACCCGGCCGACCAGCCAGGCCGAACGCGTCGCCGAGCTGCTCCGCGCCTTCGTGATCGACGGCGAGCTGGCCCCCGGGGTGCGACTGTCCGAGGAGAAGCTCAGCCGCAAGTACGAGGTCTCCCGCAACACCCTGCGTGAGGCCTTCCGGCTCCTCAGCCGAGAACGCCTGCTCGTCCACCACATGCACCGCGGGGTGTTCGTCAACCGCCCCACCAGCGAGGACGTCCGCGACCTGTTCAGCGCCCGACGGTCCCTGGAACTTCCCGCCGTGCGCGGCGCGGCCGAGGCCCCGGCCGAACTCGTGCGCGCGGTGGGCGGCGCCGTCGACGAGGGGGAGCGGGCCCGGGCCCGGGAGGACTGGTGGCGGATGGGCAGCGCGAACATGCGCTTCCACGAGGCCCTCGCGGCCCTGTCCGGCAGCGCCCGGGTCAACGAGTTCATGCGTCAGGTCCTGGCCGAGACCCGCCTCGTCTTCCACGTGATGGCCGCGCCCCGCGAGTTCCACGATCCCTACCTCAAGTGGAACCGCCGCATCCACCGGGAGCTGGCCCGAGGCGACGTCGGCGCCGCCGCGGCCGAACTCAGCACCTACCTGGACACCTCCGAACAGCAGCTCGTGACCGCGTTCACCGAGATGGAGACGGGTTCCCGGACCCCGAACCCGCCGGCCTGACCACCGCGCCGAGCCACGGGAACCACCCCTGCCAGAGGTCCCGAAGTGCCAGAATGGTGTCCGTAATGGAACTGAACGGACGCCCCGTCAGCACGGGAGAACTCTCCGGCCTCGCCCTGTACGGTTACGGGCACTTCACGACCATGCTCGTCACCGACCTGCGCGTACGCGGCCTCGACCTGCACATGGAACGGCTCACCCGGGACTGCTCGGCCCTGTTCGGCGCCGAACTCGACGTCCCGCGCGTGCGCGAGCTCGCCCGCCGCTCCGCCCGGGCCCACCCGTCACCGTGCGTGGTGCGGGTGACCGTGTACGACCCCGAGCTCGACCTCGGCCGCCCCGCCGCGCGGTCCCTCCCGCAGATCCTGGTCACGACGCGCCCGGCCCCGGCCTCCACCCCGCCCCCGCTCCACCTCGGTACCCGCCAGTTCACCCGCGACGCGCCGGCCATCAAGGGCACCGGACTGTTCGGGGTGATCCGCCAGCGGCGCGCCGCCCAGCTGGACGGACTCGACGACGCGCTGTTCATGGGGGTCGACGGCCGCGTCTCCGAGGGCCCCACCTGGAACATCGGTTTCCTGGACGGCGAGGGGCTGGTCTGGCCCGAGGCGCCGTGCCTGGAGGGGGTCACCGCGCGGCTGGTCGACCGGGTCGCCGCATCGCTCGGCGTCCCGGTCGCCACCCGCCCCCTGGCGGCCGTCGCGGCCACCAGGACGGCGGGCGCCTTCGTCACCAACGCCGCCACGGGCGTGCGTCCGGTGGCCTCGATCGACGGGGTGGACCTGCCCCTCCCCGAGCTCACGGAACGAATAGCACGGGCCTACCGGGAACTTCCGGGCGACCCGCTCTAGCGGATCCGGGCCGCGCGTCCGGGCCACCACAGGCGCGGTCCCGCGTCCAACGAGAGGGCGGGCACGAGCAGGGTCCGCACCAGCAGGGCGTCCACCAGGACGCCGAAGGCGACGAGGAACGCCAGCTGCAACAGGAACAGCAGCGGGATCACGGCCAGCGCGGCGAAGGTGGCGGCCAGCACCACACCCGCCGAGGTGATCACCCCTCCCGTCACCGTGAGCGCCCGCAGGATCCCCTCCCGGTGCCCGTGCGCGAGCGTCTCCTCACGGGCGCGGGACATCAGGAAGATGCTGTAGTCGATCCCCAGCGCCACCAGGAAGACGAAGGCGAAGAGCGGCACCACCGGATCGGCGCCGGGCAGGCCGAGGACGTGGTCGAACACGAGGGTTCCCACGCCCAGGGCGGCGGCGAACGAGAGCACGTTGGCGGTCATCAGGAGCAGCGGGGCGACCAGTGACCGCAGCAGCGGGATCAGCACCAGGAAGACCACCAGCGTCACCAGGGGGACGACCACCACGAAGTCCCGCTGCGCGGTCTCCAGGGTGTCGAGGTCCGTGGCGCTCACCCCGCCGACCAGCGCGTCGGCCCCCTCGACCGTGCCGAGCTCGGCGCGCAGGTCGCGGACGGCCTCCACCGCCTCCGGGGACTCCGGATCGGCGGACAGCACCACCTCGACCAGGACCTGTCCGTCCTCCACCAGCGGCGGGGCCTCCGCACCGGGCGGGCCGGGCTCGGTGGCCGGAGCCGCCCCCTCCACCCGGGGAACCCGCTCGGCCGCGGCCACGACCTCGTCCAGGTGGCCCTCCCTGGCGACCACGAGGGCGGGCGCCGCGCTGGAGTCGGCCCCGAACCCCCGGACCAGGGCTTCCTGCCCGTCCACGGCCTCGACCTCGGTGCGGAAGACCTCCGACTGGCCGGTGCCCTGCGCGCTGAACTGCGGAGCGAACACGGCCGCCGCGAGCAGCAGGGCTGCGGTGCCCAGCCAGTAGGCGCGTGGTCGGCGCGCCACGGTGGTGGCGATCCGCCCCCAGAACGGGTGCTGGCGCAGGACCTCGTCGGTGGTGTTCCCGGCCTCCTCACGGGCACGGTGCGGAGCGGTGGGCCAGAACGCGGCGCGTCCGCACAGGGCCAGGGCGGCGGGGAGGAAGGTCATGGCGGAGAGCATCGCGGCGGCGACCCCGAGGGCGACCACCGGGCCGAGGCTGCGGGTGGAGGCGAGGTCGGCGGCGAGCAGGCAGAGCACGCCGAGAATCACCGTTCCCCCGGAGGCCAGGACCGGACCGGTGACCCCGCGCACCGCCGCGAGCACGGCCTCGGGCACCCGCTCGTGGACGGCCAGTTCCTCGCGGTAGCGGGCGACGAGGAGCAGGGCGTAGTCGGTGCAGGCGCCCACCACCAGGATGAACAGGATGCCCTGGCTCTGGCCGTTGAGGCTGACCAGGCCCGCGTCGGCGGCGGCGTAGACGAGCGCTCCCGACAGTCCGAGGGCCAGGAGCGAGGCGACGATCACCAGGACCGGGAGCAGTGGCGACCGGTAGACGGCGACCAGGATGACCAGGACCGCGACGACCGCCACGAGGAGCAGGGTCGAGTCGATGCCGCCGAAGGCCGCGACCAGGTCGGCCGCGTAGCCGGCGGGCCCGGTGACCTGGGCCTGGATCCCTGGGAGGGAGTGGTCGGCCAGGAGTTCCCGGAGTTCGGCCACGGAGTCGCCGGTGTCGTTCTCCGCGCCGATCGGGACCACGAGTTGGGCGACGGAGGGGTCCTCGGTGCCGGGCAGGGGGCCGACGACCTCGCCGGAGACCCACGACTGATCCCCGATCCGTTCTCCCAGCGCGCCCGCCTCGGCCAGCTGGGACCCCGTGAGCTCCTGGTCGGCGGAGAGGACGACGATCGCCGGGACCGTGTCGCCGCGGTCGAACTCCTCGGCCAGCTCACCGGCCTCGGTGGACTCGGCACCGACCGGCAGGAAGGCGCCGGGGTCGTTGGTCTGCACCTCGCCGAGCTTCCCGAGGAATGCGCCGAGCGGGCCCGCACCGAGCAGCCACACCAGGCTGACCAGCAGTGCGGCACCGACCCACCAGCGGGATCGACGGGGCGGGGGTGCGTGTCGTGTCGACAACGGGACTTCCTTCCGGGCACGCGTCGGCGCGGCCCCAGCTGTGGCCTATTAGCTCGAAAACCAAGTCTCTCGGATTTCTAGCTAATTCTGTCCACAACGTAGCGCATCCCGGCGTCGGCCCTCCACCGGGGCTCAGCCCCGGGCTGTCTCCTGCTCCGCGCGGGCCGCGATGTTGCTCGCCATCGAGCCGAACACGATCCCGTGGAAGGGAGTGACCGCCTTCCAGTACAGGTGCCCCGACAGTCCCCTCGGATGGAACAGCGCCCGCTGGCAGTAGACCGTGCGCCCCTCCAGGCGGGCCACGCGCAGCTCGAGCCAGGCCGGGCCGGGAAGGCGCATCTCCGCGCGCAGCCGGAGCAGCTCACCCGGGACGATCTCCTCCACCCGCCAGAAGTCCAGGGAGTCGCCCACCCGCAGGCGTTGCGGGTCGCGGCGCCCGCGCCGTGGCCCCACCCCGCCGACAGCGAGGTCGATCCAGCCCCGGGCGGCCCAGGCCAGCGGCCACGAGTACCAGCCCCGGTCGCCGCCGATCCCCTCGATCACCCGCCAGAGGCTCTCGGGAGATCCGTCCACGTACCGGGCCCGCCGGTCGGTGTACAGGCTCCCGCCGGTCCAGTCGGGGTCGGTGGGCAGTGGGTCGGAGGGGGCGCTCGGCCAGGCCGCCGAGGACCAGCGCGTGTCCACGCGGTCCTCGTCGATCCGCCGCAGCGCCAGCCGGACCGACTCGTCGAACCCGATCCGCTGGTGGTCCGGCAGGGCCTCCGCCAGGTCGTCCTCGCCCATCACCGCGTCGTGCCGCAGCGACTCCACCAGCGGCCGGGCCACCGAGGGCGGCACCGGCGTGACGAGACCCACCCACAGGCTCGACAGCCCCGGCGACAGGACCGGCACCGGGAGGATCAGTCGACGAGCCAGCCCCGCCACGGTGGCGAACCTCTGGATCATCTCGGCGTAGCTGAGGATCTCCGGTCCGCCGATGTCGAAGGTGCGGTTGGTCCCCTCGGGGAGTTCGTCCGCGCGCACCAGCAGACGGAGCACGTCCCGCACCGCGATCGGCTGCACCCGGCTGCGCACCCACCGGGGGGTGGTCATCGCCGGAAGCCGTTCGGTGAGGTGGCGGAGCATCTCGAAGGAGGCCGACCCCGACCCCAGGATGACGGCGGCGCGCAGCACCACCGCCGGGGTCGGGGCCTCCAACAGGAGGCGCCCGACCTCCTCCCGCGAGGCCATGTGCTCCGACAGCTCCGTGCCCTCGGGGGCCAGGCCCCCGAGGTAGACGACCCGTCCGGTCCCCGCCTCCCCGGCCGCCTCCGCGAACCGGCGGGCCCCCTCGGCGTCGGTGCGCACGAAGTCGCTGCCGCCGCTCATGGAGTGCACCAGGTAGTAGGCCACGTCGACACCGGCCAACGCCTCCGCCAGCCCCTCCCCGGAGACCACGTCGCCCCGGACCACCTCGACCCGGGCGCGCCAGGGGTGGTCGCGCAGCTTCTCGGGTGTGCGGGCCAGGCAGCGGACCCGGTACCCGGCGGCCAGCAGTTCGGGGACGAGCCGTCCGCCGATGTACCCGCTCGCCCCGGTCACCAGGGCCAGTCTCCCCGAGGGCGCGCTCATCCCCTGGTCTCCTCGGTGCTGTCCTCGCGTTCACGGGCCGATCGCGGTCCGGGCACGCCGTGGGCACCGCCCTCGGCCGGGGAGACGTCGGTGTTCTCCTTCGCCGCGTCCTCCTCAGGGTGGCGGTACCGCCGGAACGGATTGTCCTCCGGGAGGTTCCCCGTGAACCGGCCGTACATCCCGAAGGTGAGCAGGACCAGGCCCACCACGTAGCTGAAGATGACGTTGGGGACGCTGAAGGCCAGGATGTTGAAGTCGGTGCTCATGAGGATCAGGTTGACCAGACCGCTCACCAGGAAGGCCCCGCCGACCGTGACGCACACCGTCGACGCGAACTTGCCCCCCAGGATCGCCGCGCCCACCAGCAGCGAACCGATCGCGATGGACAGGAAGCTGAGGGCGCCGTTCGTGGACAGCCCCGCGACCACCTCGCCCTGTGTGTCGAACAACGGAAGTCTGATCATCATGCCGGCGCTGCCGAAACCCACCAGGACGAGCCCGGTGAGCCCGGCCCCGATCCGGTAGACGTGGTCCAACCGCCGGTCCGCCCGGCGCGAGGTGTCCAGATCCATGTCGTCGCCCCTTTCGGTGCTCTCAGGTCCTAGAGTCGGAGGTCAGCGGCCCGCGTCACAAGTCGCACCGCTTTCGCAACGTGTTGGGGTGCCATGACCGAAGCTCTCGGCCCGGGGGCCGTCGCCCGTCTCCTCGGCGTCGCACCGACCACTCTGCGCAGCTGGGACCGGCGCTACGGGATCGGTCCCCGTGAGCGCAGCCCGGGCGGGCACCGGCGGTACGCACCGGCGGACGTCGCCCGGCTCCGCGCACTGTGTCACCTGGTCGGCGAGGGCGTTCCCGCGGCCGAGGCCGCCCTGCGGATCCTCGCCACGGCCCCCGCCGTTCCGGAGCCGCGCGCCGAGGCCACCGGCCCCGGCACCCGGCCTACCGACGCCCTACCCACGGCCGTGCGCGAGCACACCCCGACCCTCCAGGGCCTGACCAGGGCTGCCATGCGCATGGACTCCGACCTGGTGGAACACCTGCTCCAGGCCGCCGTGGAGCGCCACGGGACCGTGGCGGCCTGGGAGAACCTGGCGATGCCCCTGCTGTACGGCATGGGCCGCCGATGGGAGGACACCCGCCGCTACGTCGAGGTGGAGCACCTGCTCTCGTGGAGCGTGTCCTCGGTGCTGCGCCGCGTGCCCGCTCCGGCGACGGCCCCCCGCGTCCGTGCCCGTCCCGTGGTCCTGGCCTGCGTGCCGCACGAGGCGCACAGCCTCCCGGTGGAGGCGCTGGCGGCGGCCCTGCGCGAGGCGGGGCTCCCCCACCGCGTCCTGGGGCCCTGCACCCCGACCGACGCCACCGTCCGCACGGTCGGCCGGATCGGCCCGCGCGCTGTGGTCCTGTGGTGTCACACGAGCGGCGAGCAGGACACGGAGACGCTGGTGGCGACGGCCCGCGCGACGGTGTCCGCGCCCGAGCGCACCGCGCTCTACACGGCCGGCCCCGGCTGGCGTGGGACCGGGGACGCCCTGCGGCTGGCGGACGGGCACCTGGGTTCCCTCGCCGAGAGCGTGCGGACGCTCAGCGGCTGACCCCCCGACCGCGCCGTGACACCCCCTCGCGCGACGGGGCCGGGACCCGCGAGCGCAGTGAGTACCAGAGGTGGTCGGCCGTGCTCAGGGACATCGCGGCGACGGGGGTGGTCAGCCCCATCACGAACTCGCGCGGCGGGCGCGAGTCCCCGTCCAGGAAGGCGAGCACGTCCCCGAGCCGGTTGGCGGCGAAGAGCCGGGTGAAGAAGTCGGCGCCCGCGACCCTGCCGCTGTCCAGCGCGCGGAGCATGACGGCGTCCATGGCGAGGTGCCTGGGGCGGTGCGGCACCGGCGGCACCGGGACCCGGCCCCGTTCCAGCGCCCGCGCGACCGCCGCGGTCTGGCGGGCCGTGCCGCTGAACGTGTAGCCGGTCGAGGGCCGGGTGGCGCCCCCCGCCGCGCCGATCCGGAACAGCCGCCGACCGACCCTGGTGCGCGGACGCGCGTCGGTCATGGGGATGGCGCCCTGCTCGGAGGCGGTGACCTCGGCGCCGTGGAGCCCGCTCCGCTCGCAGTAGTCCGTGAGGGCCCGCTCGTACTCGGCGGTGGTGAGCGCCTCCCGGCCGAACTCGGTGTACTCGACCAGAGCCTCGCGGCTGGACAGCGGAAGCACGTAGCCGAAGGCCACACCGTGTGCGGGCTGGGGCGGTCGCAGGTCCATGAGCACCGCGGCGGCGGGGTCGAAGGCGTCGTCCTTCATGCGGACGAACCATCCCCGGAAGTGCTGGAGCAGGCGGGTGCGACCGCCCTGGGGCGTACCGGGGGGCCGTGAGTCGAAGACCCAGCGGGCGGTGAGGCGCAGGTGCTCCCCTCCCGGCGCGAGCGCCCGGACGGTGGCGTGCTCGGGCCCGTCCTCCGTGTCCCGTACGAACAGCGGCCGGAACTCGACCGCCGCACCGGCCGACGCGCGCACGTGCGCGTCCACGTCGGTGGAACGCAGCATCTTGTAGGCGTACGGTCCCGCCGGGGAGCGGTGTTCCGCGCCGTCCGGGCCGATGACCGACAGGTCCTCCCACGAGGCGGCGAGCAGGTGGTCCCAGGGCCCCGGACCGGCCTCCCAGAAGCACCAGGTCCGCCGGGGCGGCGTGTGCGGACCGGGCGGGGGCTCCAGGACCGCCGTTCTGAGCGGTGGGTCGCGCCGATCGTTGATTTGCCCGAGGCGATGGGCCAAGGTGAGCCCTGCGGCTCCCGCTCCGATGATCACCACGTCGTAGTCGGCCATCCTCCCAGCATGGCCCCTACGGCGGTCGAAGTCCCCCGTCCACCCCGACCGTTTCCGGAGGACCGATGACCACCACGACAGAGCGGATGAAGACCGCCGCCGTGACCGACGAGTTCGACCTCGCCGCACCGGCCTACGACCGACTGGTCGCGTCCAGCCCCGGCTACCACCGGGACCTGCGCACGTCCGCGCGTCGGCTCTTCCTGCCGAACCGGGGCGCGGACCAGGTGCTGGTCGACCTGGGCTGCGGCACCGGGGCCTCGACCGCCGCTCTCGCACGCGAGTACCCCATGGCCCGGATCGTCGGCGTGGACTCCTCGGAGGGCATGCTCCGCCAGGCGGAGGCCAAGGGGTGGCCGAGCAGTGTCGGCTTCCACCTGGCGCGCGCCCAGGACCTCACCCCGGAGTGGGCCGAGGAGGTGGTCGGTGGCCCGGCCGACGCGGTGTTCGCCTCCTACCTGGTGCGCAACGTCCCGGATCCGGACGCCTTCCTCGCGAGGGTGCGGGCGCTGCTGCGTCCGGGCGGGCGGCTGGCGCTGCACGAGTACTCCGTGGCCGACTCCGCCTCCGCCCGCGCGGTGTGGAGCGCGGTGTGCTGGGGCGTGGTGATCCCGGCGGGCCGCGCCCTGACCGGGCGGGACGACCTGTTCCGGTACCTCTGGCGGAGCGTCCTGGACTTCGACGGCCGCGCCGCCCTGCTGGAGCGGATGCGGGCGGCGGGGCTGGGAGCGGTGGCCAGCGCGCCCATGCCGGGCTGGCGCTACGGGATCACGCACACCTTCGTGGGAGCCCGGCCGTGAACCCCGACGTCAACGACCCCCGGGCCGAGCGGATCGTCGCCCCCGCCCCGTCCGGGCCGCCCCCGGAGCGCGCGCCACGGGTCGCGGTGGTGGGCGGCGGCATCGCCGGGCTGGCGGCTGCCTGCGGGCTCGCGGAGCGCGGGGTGGACACCGTGGTGTTCGAGCGCGAGGAGGGGTTGGGCGGTCGTCTCCGGGGGTGGGACACCACTCTGGCCGACGGCGGCACGGCGACCATGAGCCGCGGGTTCCACGCCTTCTTCCGCCAGTACTACAACCTGCGGGGGCTGCTCCGGCGCGCGGATCCCGACCTGGACTCGCTGGTGCCGCTGCCCGACTACCCGCTGGTGCACCGTTCCGGGGCCCGTGACCGCTTCTCGGGTCTTCCCACCACTCCGCCGTGGAACGCGTTCGCGCTGGCGGCCACGAGCCGGAGCTTCCCGGTCTCGGAACTGGCCGCGGTGAACCTCCCGGCGGTGCTCCAGTTCCTGGACGTGGACGTCCCGGGGGTGCACGACCGCCTGGGGCACCGGAGCGCCCGGGACCTGCTGGAGGTCACCCGCTTTCCGCGCACCGCGCGCCACCTGGCCTTCGAGGTCTTCAGCCGGAGCTTCTTCGCCGCGCCCGAACGGCTCTCCGCCGCCGAGATGGCGGTCATGTTCCACGTCTACTTCCTCGGTTCGTCCGAGGGCCTGGTGTTCGACGTGCCGCGTTCGCCCTTCCCCCAGGCCCTGTGGAACCCCTTGGAGGGGTACCTGCGCCGGGCTGGAGTGGGGTTCCGGACGGCGGTGCGGGTGGAGCGGGTCACCCGTGGGGAGCGCCTGCGTCACGCGCTCACCTGGCGCGACGTCGGACGGTCCCGCCGGGAGGAGTTCGACGCGGTGGTGCTGGCCACCGACCCGCGCGGGCTGCGCGCCCTGGTGGCGGACTCCCCCGGACTCGGGACGGCGGCCTGGCGCGCACGGGTCGCGGGGGTCGCCTCCGCTCCGCCGTTCCTGGTCTCCCGGTACTGGCTGGACCGCCCGGTGCGGCCGCACCGGCAGGCCTTCCTGGCCACCGCCGGGTATCCGACGCTCGACAACGTGAGCGTCCTGGACCGCTACGAGGACCAGGCCCGCGCGTGGGCCGCCCGCACCGGAGGTTCCGTGGTCGAGTTGCACGCCTACGCGCTGCCCGGGGACCACGACCCCGACCTGGAGCGGAAGTCGCTCTGGGAGCAGGCGACGGCGGTCTACCCGGAGCTGGCTCCGGCGCGCGAGGTGGACTCCCGGCACGAGCTGCGCGCGGACTGCGCGCTGTTCCCTCCCGGCGGCTACCGGGACCGCTGCACGGTGACCACACCGGACCCGACCCTGGTGGTGGCGGGCGACCACGTCCGGGTCGACCTGCCGGTCGCCCTCATGGAGGGGGCGGCCACCACGGGACTGAGCGCCGCCAACGCGCTGCTGTCGCGCTGGGGAACGCCCGGACACGACCTGTGGACCGTGCCCCGCCAGGGGAGGGGCGCGGTCCTGAGGGCTCTGGCCCGGTCCTTCCGTCAGCCCGGCCAGCGGCCGGAGGTGCGCAGCAGGTAGCGGCGCTCCGCGTAGGCGAGGTCGTCCTTCCACAGTCGGCGGGCCACCAGCCGCATCGCCGGTCGCACCGCGCTGGCCGCGCGCCGGGCCAGGGCGAAACCGGTGCGCCCGGAGACCGCCACAGTCGCCTCGATCACGGCGGTGCGCGGGACCCCGTCGCGGTCGGCGCCCAGCGGCGTGGCGTGGGTCTCCACCACGCTGCCCGTGCCCTCCCCCTCGATGATGCGCATGACGACCGTGCGCGGTTCGGGGCAGGTGAACTCGGCACGCACGGGCACGCCCCAGCGGCCCGCCACACGGAACCCCACGTCCGCCACCAGACGGTCCGGGTCGGGGTCCGGACCCTGCGGGACCTCGGTCACCGTCAGGCCGACGAACGAGTAAGGGTGGAACCACGAACCGTGCCAGGGGTCGAGCCGGTTGGCCACCACGTCCTCCGGTTCACAGCGTCCGGCCAGGCTCTCCACCGCCGCGATGCTCGCGTCCGCCCTCGGACGCTCCGGGACCACCGGCGCCTCCGTCGGTTCCTCTCCCCCGCACCCGTCCAGGCGGACCCACACGAGCAAGCCGTCGTCGTGCGCCGGGAACGGGCTCCACCCGGGCATGCCCCCGGGCCCCAGCGAGAGTCCGTGCCAGCGGCAGACCAGGTTCCCCTCCGTCACCGCGCCCCGGCACAGGGGCGCACCCAGGTGGGGACAGGCACCCGGACCGGCGTGCACGGCCCCGTCGGGGGTGCGCCAGGCCACGAGCTCGGTTCCGGACACCACCCGGCCGAAGGGCCGGTCCGTCCGGACCTCGGAGCTGGCGGCCAGCACGAACCAGTTCCCGGAGGGCCGGGCCAGGGCACGCTTGAGCGCCCCGCCGATGACCGAGGGCGAGGCCTCGCGCCAGGTCGGGTGCTGTCGCGCCCAGACGCTTCTGGGCATGCGCCGCAGCGGCAGGCGTCGCGGCTCGGGGTCGGGCAGTGTCACGGGACCTCCTCAACGGGTCTCTGACGGTCCCTTGCGGACCGGCGGGTCAGGTGCCGACCCGGGGCCGGGGCACGGTCCGCGCCCAGAGCGCCCGGGCCAGGGCGGGCGCGGCCACGGCCAGTTTGCGGGTGTCGGAGACGCGGTGCCGCACGCTCCACACGTCGAAGTCGGCGGCGGTGATCTCGTCCAGGATGGCGCGGTAGAGCCGGAACGCGGTGGAGACACACGGTCGGGCGACCGGTGAGAGCATCGCGACGCCCGGTTCTGCCTCGCGGTAGAGGTCCTGGTTGACCTCCACGAGCGCGGCGAGGGCACCACGGACGCGCGGGTCGGGCCGACGTCCCCGGGCGCAGCGCTCCAGGAGCGGCCGGTCCACGCCGTGCGCCTCCAGCACGTCGGCGGGCAGGTAGACGCGGCCCCTGCGCAGGTCCTCCGCCACGTCACGGAGGAAGTTCGTGAGTTGGAAGGCCTCCCCCAGCGCGGCGGCGTGCGGCGCCGCCTCCTCCCTGGGCGCGGAGGTCCCCAGGACCGGCAGGACCTGGAGCCCGATGACCGCCGCCGACCCGTACATGTACTCGCGCAGGTGCGGCAGGTCCCGGTAGGCCGTGGTGTCGAGATCCATCCGCATCGAGGCCATGAACGCGGTGAAGTAGTCGCCGGGGAGCCCGTACCCCTCCACCGTGTGCGCGAGCGCACGCAGCACGGGCTCGCGCGGCTCCCCTCCCGTCAACGCGGTGTCGAGGTCGGCGCCGATCTCGTCCAGGCGGGCACGCTGATCGTCCGGCGTCGTGTCGGGGCCGGGTTCGTCGACGATGTCGTCCACCCAGCGCGCGAACCCGTAGAGGGCGTGGATGCCGGGGCGGCGCTCGGGTGGGAGCACCCGCGTCGCGGTGAAGTAGGTGCGGCCGTGGCGGGCGTGCAGCGCGCGGCACCGCAGGTAGTCGGAGCGCAGCCGCCCCGGCTCGATCCCGGCGGCGTCCAGTTCCCCGGTGGCTGAGGTCATCATCGTGCGCGCCGCTCCGTTCCGGCCACGACGCGCGCGGCCGCCAGCTTCCCTGAGACGAGGACGGTCGGCAGACCCACCCCGGGCGTGGTCCCGCACCCGGCCAGGACCGCGTTGGCGGTTCCGGGGACGGTGTTGCGCGGCCGGAAGGGCCCGGTCTGCGCGAAGGTGTGGGCGAGGGAGAAGGGGGTGCCCCGGGCCAGCCCCTGTCGGGCCCAGTCGGCGGGCGTGACCAGGTGTTCGGCGCGCACCGAGGCGTCCAGGCCGGTCATCCCCCGGGCTTCGAGGACGGCCACGATCCGGTCCCGGTAGCGGGGGCCCTCGCTGTCCCAGTCGATGTCCGCCGCGGCCAGGTTGGGCGCGGGCGCCAGGACGTACAGGAGGTGGTGCCCGTCGGGCGCCAGGCTCGGGTCGGTGAGGGTGGGCTGGGTGACCAGGAGGGAGGGGTCGCTCATGGTCCGGCCCTCGTCGATGATCTCCGTGAAGGTGCGTTCCCACTGCGTGCCGAAGGAGATGGTGTGGTGGGCCAGGTGGTCCCAGGTGCGGTCGGTGCCCAGGTGGAGCACCACGGCCGACGGGGAGTACCGGTGGGGCAGCGGGCGCCGCGAGCGGTGGTCGAGCAGACGGTGCGCGGCGGCGAGGTCGGTGGTCAGCACCACGTGGTCGCAGGGCAGGCGCTCCCCGTGCTCGGTGATGACCGCCGTGACCCGGTCTCCGCGACGCTCCAGGCGGTGTGCCGACTCCCCGTAGCGCAGGACCGCCCCGGCCTTGGCGGCGGCGCCCGCCAGGGCCTCGCCCATGGCGCGCATGCCGCCCTTCGGGAAGTGGACGCCCGCGACGGTGTCCATGTACGCGATGACGGCGTAGGCGGCCAGGGCCCGGTCCGGGGCGACCCCGGCGTAGAGCGACTGGAAGGAGAAGACGCGGCGCAGGCGCTCGTCCTTCAGGTGGCCGCCGACGACCCGGGACAGGCGGCGGAACCCGCCCATCGCGGCGAGCCGCACGAGGTCCGGGCCGAGGAGGTCGAGCGGCGAGTCGAACCGCGCGTCGATGAACGACCGCATCTCCACCTCGTACAGACGGGTGAGCCAGTCCCGGAGCCGCAGGTAGCCCACCGCCTCACGCAGGCCCGCGACCCGGGCCACCTCGGCGGCCATCCGCTCCCGGTCGGTGTGCACGTCGACGGTGGAGCCGTCGGTGAAGGACGCCCGGTAGGCCGGGGCCAGCGGCAGCAGTTCGAGCCGGTCGCCGACGGACTCCCCGACCGCCGCGAACGCCTCGTCGAGGAGTTCGGGCATGGTGAGCACGGTCGGTCCGGTGTCGACCCGGAAGCCGTCCATGTCCAGGCGCCCGGCGCGTCCGCCGGGGTGGTCCTCGCGTTCGAGCACCACGACCTCGCGTCCGGCTCCCAGCAGGTGGAGGGCGCAGGAGAGTCCGGACAGACCGGCCCCCACCACGACCACGGGTTCCCTACCGTTCCTCGCGGGCACGTCGACGGATCCTCTCGGTGTGGGTTTCACGTACGGGCCGCTGTCTCGGCGAAGCGGCGCAGGCCCTCGGAGACGGCGGGGTGGAGATCGAGTCGGCGGATCCGTCCCAGTCCGCGCTCGGCGAGCAGGCGGCATCGACGGCTGACCTCCTCGCGGGCGCCGACGCGGTCGAGCACGCGCGCCGCCTCCTCCGCGTCCTCCGGTGCGGAGGAGCGTCCGACCCGGGCGAGGGCGCGCTGGGCCGACCGGTCCCCCGCCTCCTCCGCCCTCCGGACGCCGCAGGCCAACAGGAGTGTGTTCTTGCCCTCCCGCAGGTCCTCGCCGGTCCGCTTCCCGGTGTGGTCAGGGGCGCCGTAGGCGTCCATCAGGTCGTTCCTGAGCTGGAAGGCCACGCCCACGTCGGTGCCGTACGCGCGGAGGGCGGTCACGGTGGCCTCGTCGGCCCCGGCCATCACCGCCCCCATGTGCAGGGGGCGTTCGACGGTGTAGGTCGCCGTCTTGAGCTGGTCGATGCGTACCGCCCTGTCCTCGGAGCGGTCGCCGTCGGCCTGGGCGCCGAGGTCCAGGAACTGTCCGGCGATGACCTCGGTACGCATGTCCCGCCACACCGCGTGCGCGGCGGCCCCGGTGGGCAGGTCGGCCAGGGACTCGTGGAGGAGGTCGTCGGCCCAGACCATGGCGAGGTCCCCGACGAGGATCGCCAGGGACTCGCCGTAGCGGCGCGCGTCCCCGCGCAGGCCCCTCTCACGGTGTTGTCTCGTGTACACGGCGTGGAAGGAGGGGGAACCGCGCCGGAGCGGGGCGGCGTCCATGACGTCGTCGTGCGCGAGGGCGAAGGACTGGAGCACCTCGACCGCCGAGCACGCTCGCAGCGCCGACCCGGCGACCGGCCCCGCGGCGGTGCCGCCACCGGCGAGCCACCCCCACCAGGCCAGAACGGAGCGCAGACCCTTGCCCCCGGCGAGTGTGAAGGCCGACATCCTCGCGCAGAGTTCGGCCGCGAAGTCCCCGTCGACCGCCCGTGCGGCCTCGACCCTGTGTCCGAGGTACGCGGCCAGGAGTCCGTTCACCGCCTCCCGCACCCCGTCCAGGTCGGTGGGAAGCGGTTCCTCCACGGTGTCGGCAGGCGAGACGGCGATGGCTACCCCCGGCGAGTGTCCGATTTCTCGGGAAATACCTTAAAAATCGAGCATCTTACTGAGGCAAGTATTTCACGCGACGCACTCCGGGGCCA
Source organism: Nocardiopsis sp. NPDC058789 (assembly GCF_042745575.1). Taxonomy (NCBI): domain Bacteria; kingdom Bacillati; phylum Actinomycetota; class Actinomycetes; order Streptosporangiales; family Nocardiopsidaceae; genus Nocardiopsis; species Nocardiopsis sp. NPDC058789. Next base: position 62,318 of record NZ_JBHYOW010000014.1, on the reverse strand, counting down.
GGCGACACTTGGAGAGCGGCCTAGACTCGACGGCAAGTGACCGGAGGGACCGTTCACGGAGCGGTAGGGAGATCCATGGACACCGCGCCCAGCACCGAGCCTCCCGCGAGGGCACCCGGAGACGGCAACGGTCACAGGACGCGTGCGGAGCTGTACGAGGCGCTCCAGAGCGACGGACAGCAGCTGGCCGTGCGCCTGGTCCGGCTCCTGCACCGCATGGCCGACCGCTCGGGCATGAACCCGACCGACTTCCAGTGCTACACACTGCTCCGCGCGAGCGGCACCATGACGCCCGGCGAGATCGCGGACAGCCTCTGCCTGTCCACCGGGTCCGTCACCGGCGTCGTGGACCGCCTGGAGGCACACGGACTGGTCGAGCGCGCACCGCACCCGCTGGATCGACGCAAGATCGCCGTGCGGCTCCTCGAGGGCGCCGAGGCCACGCTCGGTCCCCCCGCGCCGGGCATGCGCCAGGCCATGACCGACCTGCACGCTGGCTACACCGACGCGGAACTCGAGGTGATCGCGGACTGGCTGGACCGCGCGGGGCTCACCCTTGAGGCTCTGATCACCTCACTGCCGCCGCGCCCCTGACCCGGAGGCACCCTCCGGGCGCCGCGACGTCCGCGCCACACGCGACCCAAGTCCGTCATGCCGTTTTTGTCGGAACACTCCAACTCGCGGCTTTACTTTGCTGCAAGGGACCAACGGCCCTAACATCCCACGGGACCCATCCGTGGCCGGCAGCGGGACCGGCAACTCTCCCAAACACCGCTCGATCCCCCGGCGGTGCCGGGAAGGAGACACCATCTCATCCCTGCGCACATACATAAAAGAAAAGACGAACCCCACGGTCTTCGGCGTGTCGGGCCTCGTGATCATCGCCTTCATCATCCTGGGTGTGGCGTACACGGGCCCCCTGCTGGACGCCACTGAGGGCACCCGGACGTGGATCGGCGAGAAGATCGGCTGGATCTACGTCCTGGCGACGGTCTTCTTCGTCGTCACCGCCGTGTTCCTGATGCTCAGCAAGTACGGGGGCATCCGTCTCGGACCGGACGACTCGCGACCCGAGTTCAGCACCCTGGCCTGGTTCGCGATGCTCTTCACCACGGGCATGGGCATCGGACTGGTCTTCTGGGGTGTGGCCGAGCCCATCGAGCACCTGCACTGGCCGCGCGACGCCGCGCTCATGCCGGGTGAGGACGGCGCTCCGCTGCCCGCGGCCGCGTCGGAGTCGCTGGCGCTCACGTTCTTCCACTGGGGGTTCCACCCCTGGGCCGTCTACATCGCCCTCGGCCTGTCCCTGGGCTACTTCGCCTACCGCAAGGGTCTGCCGCTGCGCCCGGCCTCCGCGCTCCACCCGCTGCTCGGGGACCGCGCCTTCGGCTGGCCCGGCAACGTCGTCGACATCCTCGCGGTGTTCGGCACCATCTTCGGCCTGGCCACGTCGCTGGGCCTGGGCACCCTCCAGATCAACGGCGGGCTCACCGACGTGTTCGGGCTTCCGAACAACGCGCTGATCCAGACCCTGATCATCGTGGTGATCACGGCCGTGGCGCTGTTCAGTGTGCTGTCCGGCATCGACAAGGGACTGCGCCGCCTGTCGGTGATCAACCTGTGGCTGGCGTTCATCCTGCTCGCCTTCGTGTTCGCGGTCGGTCCCAAACTCTGGATCATCGCGAGCACCACCACCGCCTCCGGGGAGTACCTGAGCAACCTCGTCTCCTGGAGCCTGTCGTTCCCGAGTCCCCGGGTCGACGAGCAGGGGGCGGCCTGGACCCAGGCCTGGACCATCTTCTACTGGGGCTGGTGGATCTCCTGGGCGCCCTTCGTCGGCATCTTCCTGGCACGGATCTCCTACGGGCGCACCATCCGTGAGTTCGTGATCGGCGCCCTGTTCGCCCCGACCGGTGTCTGCGTCCTGTGGTTCGGCGTGTTCGGTGGCTCCGGCCTCTTCTACGACCTCGCGGGCAGGGCCAACTTCATCGAGGGGGACGAGGCCCAGGCCGCGTTCACCCTGTTGGAGGCGCTGCCGATCTCCGGAGTGGTCGCGATGGTCGCGGCCGTGTGGCTGCTGGCCGTCGTGGCCATCTTCTTCGTCACCTCCGCGGACTCCGGCTCGCTGGTCGTGGACATGCTGACCAACGGCGGCACCCGGAACCCGAACCGCTTCCAGCGCGGCTTCTGGGCCGTCTGCCTGGGCGGCGTCACCTGGATCCTCCTGGTGGCCGGGGGCGACGACGCGTTGTCGGCGCTCCAAGCGGCCTCGGTGATCACCGGACTGCCCTTCGCGGTGATCCTGCTGTTCATGGCGGCCGGGTTGTTCAAGGGGCTGGCCAGCGAACGTGCCCCGGGCGAACCCAAGAGGTCGCGGGCCGAGGATCGTTCTCGTTCCGGAGACCGGGCAGAGTAGGAACCAGTTCGTTCCTGACGGTGGGCGCATCACCACCGACGGCGTATTGAGGAGGCAACGGTGGCACCCAAGAGGTTCAGCAACCCCTTCCACGGGGTGGTGGACATGATCACCGAGATGAACAGGATGTCGGACACGATCTCGACGATCGAGACCACCCAGGTGGGTGAGCGCGAGAGGACGTTCGCCGACGCCTGGAGCCCGTCCACGGACATCATGGCCAAGGGCCGCGACCTCGTCATCCGGGCGGAGCTGCCCGGGGTCAAGGAGACCGACGTGTCCGTCAGCCTCGCGCACGGCGTGCTCGTCATCAGCGGCGAGCGGCACCGCGAGGAGGACGACTCCACGATCTACTACACGTCCGAGCGCTTCATGGGCTCGTTCCGGCGTGAGATCAGCCTCCCCGAGGACGTCGAGGACAAGGACGTCGAGGCGGCCTTCGGTGACGGCCTCCTGGAGGTCGTCGTCCACGGTGGCGCCCACACCGGCGGCCCCCGGCAGATCGCGATCAAGAAGCGCGGTCGGCCGCGCGGACGCCCGCTGTAGGGCGAGCGGAAGGAGGGAGCCCGTGACCGGCGACGGTCACGGGCTCCCTTCGTTCGCGGGGTCCGACCTCAGAACGTCCGGTCGGCCGCGTACGGGCCGATCACGGCGAGCGCCCTCGGGCGGGCCAGCAGCTCGGCGGCGACCCCGGCGACGTCGTCCAGCGTGACGGCGTCGAACAGGGCCAGGTCCTCGTCGATGGAGAAGTGGCGCGGCTGGGTGAGCTCGTGGGCGAGCAGGCGGCCCATCCGGGCGTTGGTGCCCTCGCTGCCGAGCACCATGGCGCCCTGGATCTGGCCCTTGGCGCGGGTCAGCTCCTCCGGAGTGATCCCGGACGCGGCGACCTTGGCCAGCTCGTCGCGGCAGACGCCGATGACCTCGTCGGCCTTCTCCGGCAGGCAGCCCGCGTAGATCTGGAAGGTTCCGGTGTCGGCGTAGGCCGTGTGGTACGCGTGCACCGCGTAGGCCAGGCCGCGCTTCTCCCGCACCTCCTGGAAGAGACGCGACGACATGCCGCCGCCCAACGCGGCGCTGAGCAGGCGCAGGGCGTGCCAGCGCGGGTCGGTGCGGGTCAGCCCCTCCGAACCCAGGATGATGTGCGCCTGCTCGGTCTCACGCGGCTGCACGACCGTGCCACCGAAGGTCCGGACCGGTTCCCCGGCCCCGCGCGGGCGGGACGGGCGGGCGTCACCGGCGGCGCCGAGGCGGTTCGCGAACATGGCGCGGACCTGCTCCACGACGCTCTCGTGGTCCAGGCTGCCCGCAGCCGTCACGATGAGCTCCGAGGGCACGTAGGCGTCCCGGTACTGCTCGGCGATGCGCTCGCGGGAGAGCGCCTTGATCGTGTCGGTCGTGCCGAGGATCGGGCGCCCCAGCGGGGTGTCACCGAAGAAGTGCTCCGCGAAGACGTCGTCCACCAGGTCGGCGGGCTCGTCCTCGTACATGGCGATCTCCTCCAGGATCACGCCGCGCTCGGTCTCCACCTCCCCCTCGTCCAGGACCGAGTTGGCGACCATGTCGCCCACCACGTCCACCGCGAGCGGCAGGTCCCGGTCGAGGACCTTCGCGTAGTAGCAGGTGTGTTCCTTGGTGGTGTACGCGTTGTGGTCGGCGCCCACCCCGTCCAGCAGCGCGGAGATCTCCAGCGCCGAACGGGTCCCGGTGCCCTTGAAGAGCAGGTGCTCCAGGAAGTGCGCCGACCCCGCGTGCGCGGAGTCCTCGTCACGGGAGCCGGTGGTCGCGGAGACACCGAAGGCGGCGGAGCGGCCCCCGGGAACGTTCTCGGTGACCACGCGCAGGCCGCCGGGCAGCACCGTCCGACGCACCAGACCGGAACCGCCGTCGGGCTCCAGCAGCGTGACGGTCGTGCCCGGCTCCTGCTCGGCGGCGATGGGGACAGAACTCATGGATCCTTCTTCTTCGCGTCGGGACATCCAGCAGAGCATACGCCCGGGACGACGGCGGGGCGGCCGCGTCGTGCAGACGCGACCGCCCCGTACAGGGTCACACAGGTGTGGATCAGGTGTTCTCGGAACGCCCGCCCGAGCTGCGGCGACGGCGGCGGCGCGGGGCGCCCTCGCCCTTGTCGTCGCCCTTCTCGTCGTCCTCGTCCGCGTCCGCGGCCGCGGGGGCCTCGGCCTTGTCGGACTTGGCGGCGGTCTCGGACTCCACGACCTCGACCGGGACCAGGGAGAGCTTCCCGCGGTCGTCGATCTCACGGATCTCGACCTGGATCTTCTCACCGATGCTGATCACGTCGTCGAGGTTCTCGATGCGCTGGCCGCCGTGCAGCTTGCGGATCTGCGAGATGTGCAGCAGACCGTCCTTGCCGGGCAGCAGCGAGACGAACGCGCCGAAGGCGGTCGTCTTGACGACGGTGCCCAGGTAGCGGTCGCCCACCTCGGGCATGGTCGGGTTCGCGATCTGGTTGATCGTGTCCCGGGCCGCCTCGGCGGAGGGGCCGTCGGTGGCACCGATGTAGATGGTGCCGTCGTCCTCGATCGAGATGTCCGCGCCGGTGTCGTCCTGGATCGAGTTGATCATCTTGCCCTTCGGGCCGATGACCTCACCGATCTTCTCGACGGGCACCTTGACGGTGAGGATGCGCGGGGCGTTCGGGCTCATCTCGGCCGGACGCTCGATGGCCTCCTGCATGACGTCGAGGATGGCCAGACGGGCGCCGCGGGCCTGCTGGAGCGCCAGGGCCAGCTGCTCGGCGGGGATGCCGTCGAGCTTGGTGTCCAGCTGGAGCGCCGTGATGAGCTCCCGGGTGCCGGCGACCTTGAAGTCCATGTCACCGAAGGCGTCCTCGGCACCGAGGATGTCGGTCAGCGTGACGAACTCGTCGCCCTCGCTGATCAGACCCATGGCGATACCGGACACCATCTCCTTGAGCGGCACGCCGGCCGCCATCAGGGACATGGTGGAGGCGCAGACCGAACCCATCGAGGTGGAGCCGTTGGACCCGAGGGCCTCGGACACCTGGCGGATGGCGTACGGGAACTCCTCGCGGGCGGGCAGAACCGGCAGCAGGGCCCGCTCGGCCAGGGCGCCGTGCCCGATCTCGCGCCGCTTGGGCGAGCCCACCCGACCGGTCTCACCGGTGGAGTAGGGCGGGAAGTTGTAGTTGTGCATGTAGCGCTTGGTCTTGTCCGGGTTGAGCGTGTCAACCGTCTGCTCCATGCGCAGCATGTTCAGCGTGGTGACGCCCATGATCTGGGTCTCGCCACGCTCGAAGAGGGCCGAACCGTGCACGCGGGGCAGGATGCCCACCTCGGCGCTCAGCTGACGGATGTCCTTGGGACCACGGCCGTCGATGCGGACCTTGTCGCGCAGGACGCGCTCACGCATGAGCTGCTTGCTGAGGCTGCGGAAGGCGGCGCTGATCTCCTTCTCGCGGCCCTCGAAGTCCTCGGCCAGCTTCTCGGCGGCCGACGCCTTGATCTTGTCGAGCTCGGCCTCGCGGTCCTGCTTGTCCGCGATGGTGAGCGCCTTGGCGAGCTCCTCGCGAACGGCGCCCTCGACGGCGGCGTAGGCGTCGTCCTCGTAGTCGAGGAAGATCGGGAACTCGCCCTGCTCACGGCTGGCCTGGTCGGCGACGGCCTGCTGGGCCTTGCACAGCACCTTGATGAAGGGCTTGGCGGCCTCGAGGCCCTCGGCCACGGTCTGCTCGTTGGGGCCGACGGCGCCCTCGGCGACCAGCTTCAGGGTCCGGGTGGTGGACTCCGCCTCGACCATCATGATCGCGACGTCGCCGTCCTCCAGGACGCGGCCGGCGACGACCATGTCGAAGGTGGCGCCCTCAAGCTCGGCGTGGGTGGGGAAACCGACCCACTGGCCGTCGATCAGCGCGACCCGGACGCCGCCGAGCGGGCCGGAGAAGGGCAGACCGGCGATCTGCGTGGACATCGAGGCCGCGTTGATGGCGACGACGTCGTACAGGTGCTCGGGGTGCAGCGACAGGATCGTCTCGACGATCTGGATCTCGTTGCGCAGGCCCTTCTTGAAGGAGGGGCGCAGCGGACGGTCGATCAGACGGCAGGTGAGGATGGCGTCCTCGGAAGGACGGCCCTCACGCCGGAAGAAGGAGCCGGGGATGCGGCCGGCGGCGTACATCCGCTCCTCGACGTCCACCGTCAGGGGGAAGAAGTCGAGGTTCTCCTTGGGGCGCTTCGAGGCCGTGGTGGCCGACAGGACGACGGTCTCGTCGTCCAGGTAGACCGTGGCCGAACCGGCGGCCTGACGGGCCAGACGGCCGGTCTCGAAGCGGATGGTGCGGGTGCCGAACTTGCCGTTGTCGATGACGGCTTCGGCCGAGTAAACGCCCTCCATGGGCGACCTCCTGTTACACGTTGCGGGCGCCGCGCCGGACCCTCTCCGGGTCCGTGGCACGGCGATACTGATCCCGTGTCGTGCCCCGGAGGTGATGACGGTCGGTCATCGATCGAAGCCCACGGCCCGCCCGTACGGGCGATGTCCGGAGACCACTACCGAGGACCGACCCCTGGGTCCGGGGTGGCGGCACGGGTGGTGCGGGTGGCGTCCGTCGCGGACACCACTCTGGTCACACCTTACTAACAAAGAGGGAGCGGCCGAAGCCACTCCCTCCGAAACGACCTAGCGGCGCAGGCCCAGACGCTCGATGAGCGAGCGGTAGCGGGTGATGTCCTGCTTGGCCACGTACTTGAGCAGACGGCGGCGACGGCCGACCATCAGGAGCAGGCCACGACGGCTGTGGTGGTCGTGCTTGTGGTCCTTCAGGTGCTCGGTGAGCTCGGTGATGCGGTGCGTGAGCAGCGCGATCTGGACCTCGGGGGAGCCGGTGTCACCTTCGACGGTGGCGTACTCGGCGATGATCTTTTCCTTGGTGGCGGTGTCGATCGACACGACGCTCCTTCACTGAGAAGTCGGTACGCAGGGGCGAACCCCGGTACGTGGCAGGGTTCAGACGCGGTGACCGCGCGTACGAGCAGTCACCGTCGCGTGTGGTGCGCGCGGCCCTCCGCCGATGGCGTGGGTGCACCGCGCTCCCGCCGCGTCCGCTCCCCGGAGGGGGCGTGACTGACCGCGGGCACACGTGGACGGACCCCACCCTACCGCAGGCTCTGTGGCGCGGAACCCGGTTCCCCGGTGACGCCCGACTCAGGCGACGCCGAGGACCTCACGGCAGCGGTCGACGTCGCGGCGCATCGCCACGATGAGCGCGTCGATGTCCTCGAACCGCTCCTGACCCCGGATGCGCGCGGTGAAGTCCACCGCCATGCGCAGTCCGTACAGCTCCAGGTCGTCGCGGTCCAGGGCGTAGGCCTCCACCGTACGCTCGGCCCCGTCGAACGTGGGGTTGGTGCCCACCGAGATCGCCGCGGGCCACCGTGCCTCGTGCCCCTCGACCGGCTCCAGTCGGCTGAGCCACCCCGCGTACACGCCGTCACCGGGCACGGCGGTGTCCGGGTGCAGGTCGGCGTTGGCGGTGGGGAACCCCAGGAGCTCGCGGCCCCGGGCGGCACCGTGCACGATCTCGCCGGACACCCGGTGCGGGCGGCCCAGGAGTTCGGCGGCCGCGGCCACGTCCCCCTCGTCGAGCAGCGCGCGCACGCGCGTGGAGGTGATGGTGTCGCCCTCGACCACCAGGCGCACGCCGTCCACCACGAAGTCGTACTTCTCCCCCAGTTCGGCCAGCGCGGCGACGTCCCCGGCCGCCCGGTGGCCGAAGCGGAAGTCCTCACCGACCACGACAGCCGCGGCGCCGAGCCGGTCGGAGAGCACGCCGCGGACGAATTCCTCGGCGCCGAGCGAGGACAGGGCCTCGTCGAAGGGCAGGACGCACACGGCGTCGACCCCGAGGGACGCCATGAGCTCGACCCTTCGGTCGACCGGTGTCAGGACCGCCGGGGTGGACCCGCGCAGTACGCGTTCGGGGTGGGGGTCGAAGGTGACCGCGACCACCGGCAGGCCGAGGCGGTCGGCGTGGCCGCGCGCGGCGGCCAGGATCGCCTGGTGTCCCCGGTGCACGCCGTCGAAGACACCGACCGCCACCACGGACCGTCCCCAGTCGGAGGGAGTGTCCCCCAGCCCGTCCCATCGCAGCACGTTCGGTCCCCTTCGGTCACGTTCGGTTGGTCAGAGTCCAGCGTGCCACGTCGGGCCCCCCGCTTCCGCCACGCGTCCGCCGGGGGATCCCGGTCAGGCCGGTGAGAAGACCACGACCGGCTTCATGTGGCCCGGGCGGTTCTCGCCCAGGGCGACCACGGTGCCGTCCGGCGCGAACAACCCCACGGGACCGTCGCCCAGGGAGCTCTCGCTGATCCGGTTCCCGTGGCGGATCGCACGGGTCTCGGCCTCGTCCATGGTGCGGACCGGGAACGCGGCTGCCACGGCCTGGGCCAGGGGGACCTGGGTGAACTCCTTGGCGAGTTCGTCGAGCGTGCGGGCCTGGGACAGGTCGTAGGGGCCCACCCGGGTGCGGCGCAGGGCGGTGAGGTGCCCGCCCACGGCCAGGTCCGCGCCCATGTCGCGCGCGAGCGCGCGGATGTAGGTGCCGCTGGAGCCGGTGATCACCGCGTCCACGTCCACGAAGCCGTCCGGGGTGTGCCGCACGGCGGTCACGTCGAACTGGGAGATGGTGACCGTCCGCGCCCTGAGCGCCACCTCCTTGCCCTCACGGGCCGACTTGTAGGCGCGCTTGCCGTCCACCTTGATCGCGCTGACCTGCGGCGGGACCTGCTGGATCGGGCCGGTGAGCTTCGCGACGGCGGCGCGCACGTCGGAGTCGGTGACGGCGGAGGCGTCCACCCGGGCTCCGGGCTCACCCTCGGCGTCGTCGGTGTTGGTGACCAGGCCGAGGCGGATCGTGGCCTCGTAGGTCTTCTCGGTCAGGGTCAGGTGACCGAGCAGCTTGGTGCCCTTCTCGATCCCCAGGACCAGGACCCCGGTGGCCATCGGGTCCAGGGTGCCCGCGTGGCCCACGCGTCGGGTGCGCGCCAGACCCCGGGTCTTCGCGACCACGTCGTGTGAGGTCCAGTCGGCGGGCTTGTCGACGACCACGACACCGCTGTCGGCCATGGGGGCTCCTTCTGGGAGAGGGGCGGCGGCCGCTGCCGCCGCCCCGGGGGGTCTGGGTTACTCGTCGTCCTCGTCCTCGTCCTCACGAGGCGCCTTGTACGGGTCGGCTTCACCCGCGTGCTTGGCTCCGGTGGCCTTCTGGGCCACCTCCTCGTCGGACCTGCGCGCCTCGACCAGCAGCTTCTCGATGTGCTGGGCGTTCTCCTGCACCTCGTCGATGACGAAGGTCAGGCTGGGCGTGTGGCGGATGCCGGTCTGGCGACCGACCTCGCTGCGGATCACGCCCTTGGCGCTCTCCAGCGCGGCCGCGCTGGCCGCCTTCTCCTCGGGGGTGCCGAACACCGTGTAGTACACCGTGGCGTCCCGCAGGTCCGCGGTGATCCGGGCGTCGGTCACGGTGACGAATCCCAGGCGCGGGTCCTTGATTCGCCGGTCCAGCATCTCGGCGACGATCCGCTGGATTCGGTCGGCGATCTTTCGCGCGCGTGCGGCGTCAACCATCGTCAGTCTTCCTCTTCGTTGAAGAGCCGCTGCCTGGCGGAGAGCAGCTCCAGTTCGGGACGGCCCGCGACGAAACGCTCGCAGGTGTCCATCTGGTCCCGGGCGTGCGCGGCGGTCGGCGCGACCACCGCGACACCGATCCTGGCCCGACGGTAGAGGTCGTGTTCCCCGACTTCGGAGACCGACACCGAGAACTTCCGTCGCAGTTCGGCGATGACCGGCCGGACCAGCGAACGCTTCTGTTTGAGCGAGTGGACGTCTCCGAGGAGCACGTCCAGTGTCAGCGCCCCAACGTACAAGTGATCACCTGTGGTGTTGTGTGAGCCGTCAAAGGCGGGGCCCCGGACACGATCGTCCGGGGCCCCAGGTGGATCAGTCCTCGCGACTAGTCGCGGGGCTTCTCCTGCATCTCGTAGGTCTCGATGACGTCCTCGACCCGGATGTCGTTGTAACCGACACCGATACCGCACTCGAAGCCCTCGCGGACCTCGGTGGCGTCGTCCTTGAACCGACGCAGCGACTCGACGTTGAGGTTCTCGGAGATGACCTTGCCCTCGCGGATGAGCCGTGCCTTCGTGTTGCGGCGGATGATCCCGTCGCGGACGATGGAACCGGCGATGTTGCCGATCTTCGGCACCTTGAAGACCTCGCGGACCTCGGCGCTGCCGAGCTGGACCTCCTCGTAGATGGGCTTGAGGAGACCCTTGACCGCGGCCTCGACCTCGTCGATGGCCTGGTAGATGACCGAGTAGTACCGGATGTCGACGCCCATGCGGTCCGCCAGCTGGCTGTTCTTGCCCTCGGGCCGAACGTTGAAGCCGACGATGATCGCGTCCGCGGACGACGCCAGGTTGATGTCGTTCTGCGTGATGGCACCGACGCCGCGTCCGATGATCCGGATGCTGACCTCGTCGCCACCGGCGTCGATCTTGAGCAGCGACTCCTCGAGCGCCTCGACCGAACCGGACATGTCGCCCTTGATGAGGAGGAGCAGCTCGGAGCGCTCGCCCTCCTTGATGGCGGACTGCCAGTTGTCGAGGGTGACCCGGCGGGCCGACTTCGCCTGCTGGGCGAAGCGCTCGCGCGCCTCGCGCTGCTGGGCGATCTGACGGGCCACGCGGTCGTCCTTGACGACCAGGAAGCTGTCACCGGCGCTGGGCACGTTGGTCAGACCCAGGACCTGGACCGGACGGGACGGCTCGGCCGACTGCACGTTCTCGCCGTGCTCGTCGAGCATGGCGCGGACGCGGCCGAAGGCGTCGCCACAGACGATGGAGTCACCGACGTTGAGCGTGCCGCGCTGGACCAGCACCGTGGCCATGGAACCGCGACCGCGGTCCAGGTAGGCCTCGATGGCCAGACCCTGAGCGTCCATGTCCGGGTTGGCCTGGAGGTCCAGGGCCGCGTCGGACGTGAGGACGATCGACTCGAGCAGGGCGTCGATGTTGTCGCCCTTGAGCGCGGAGATGTCCACGAACTGGACGTCGCCGCCGTACTCCTCGGCCACGAGGCCGTACTCGGTCATCTGGGCGCGCACCCGCTGCGGGTCCGCTCCCTCGACGTCGATCTTGTTGACCGCGACCACGATCGGCACCTCGGCCGCCTTGGCGTGGTCGATGGCCTCGGCCGTCTGCGGCTTGACGCCGTCGTCGGCTGCCACGACCAGGACCGCGACGTCGGTGACCTTCGCACCACGGGCACGCATGGCGGTGAACGCCTCGTGACCGGGGGTGTCGATGAAGGTGATCTTGCGCTCTTCGCCGTCCACCTCGGTCGCGACCTGGTAGGCACCGATGTGCTGGGTGATTCCGCCGGCCTCGCCGCTGACGACGTTGCTCTTGCGGATGGTGTCCAGCAGTCGGGTCTTACCGTGGTCGACGTGACCCATGACGGTGACCACGGGCGGACGCGGACGCAGCTCGGCGTCGCCTCCCTCGTTCTCACCGAACTCGATGGAGAAGGACTCGAGCAGCTCGCGGTCCTCGTCCTCGGGGCTCACGACCTCGATCGTGTACTTCAGCTCCTCGCCGAGCAGCTGGAGCGTCTCGTCGGGCAGCGACTGGGTCGCGGTGACCATCTCGCCCAGGTGCATCATGACCTGGACCAGCGACGCCGGGTTGACGTCGATCTTGTCGCCGAAGTCCGAGAGCGAGGCGCCACGGGACAGACGGATGACCTGGTTGTTGCCGCTCGGGATCTTCACGCCGCCGAAGGACGGGGCCTGGAGGTCGTTGAACTCCTGACGCCGCTGCTTCTTGGACTTGCGCGCACGCCCGGGACGACCGCCCGGACGACCGAACGCACCGGCCGTTCCGCCACCGCGACCGCGACCGCCGCCACCGGGACGACCACCGAAGCCGCCGGGACGACCGCCGCCGCCACCGGGACGCGGACCCGCACCGGCGGGAGCGCCACCACGGCCGCGGCCACCGCCGCCACCGGGACGACCGCCGCCGGCACCGCCACGGCCGCCGCCAGCGGGCGCGGCCGGACGGGACGAGGGCATGTTCATCGGGCTGGGACGCGGACCGCCGGGACGCGGAGCGCCGCCGCCACCCGGGCGCGGAGCACCGCCACCGGGACGGGGAGCGCCCGCGGCACCGCCGGGACGCGGGGCGCGCTGTTCGCCGCCGCCCTGCGGGCCACCGGGACGGGGACCCGGACGCGGGCCACCGGCACCGCCGGGACGCGGAGCGCCGCCGCCGGGACGGGGAGCGCGCTGTTCGCCGCCGCCCTGCGGGCCACCGGGACGGGGACCCGGGCGCGGACCGGCGGCACCGCCGGGACGCGGGGCGGAGGGCTTGGAGCCCATGCCCGAGGCGTTGGACGCGAACGGGTTGTTGCCCGGACGCGGGCCCGGACGGGGACCGCCCGGACGCGGGCTGCGGCCGCCGTCACGGCCACCCTCGCGTCCGCCACCCTCACGGCCGCCGGAACGCTCCGGACGGTCACCGCGCTGGGGACGGTCGCCACGGGCGCCGCCCTGGGCACCGCCGGGCTTGGGGCCGCCGGGACGCGGAGCGTCGCCGCGGGCAGCCCTCGGAGCCGGCTTGGGGCCGGGCTTCGGAGCGGACTCGGGCCGCTCGGCGGGCTTCTCGAAATGCGGAACCGCGGGCTTCTCCACCGGCGCGGCGGGCTTCTCGACCGGAGCGGCCGGCTTCTCGGCCGGGGCCTCGGTCTTGGGGGCCGCGGGGCGCGCGGCCGGGCCGGGCTTCGGGCCCGGCTTGGGCGCGGGGCCGGGCTTGGGAGCCGCGGGACGCGCCGAACCTTCGGCGGCGGGCTTGGGACCGGGCTTGGCCGATCCGCCCTTCTTGCCGCCGTCGGAACCGTTGTCGAAAGCTTCTTGCAGGCGTCGAACGACGGGGGCCTCTATCGTCGAGGACGCCGAACGGACGAATTCGCCCATCTCGTTGAGCTTGGCCAGCACGGCCTTGCTCTCTACACCGAACTCCTTGGCGAGTTCGTACACCCGGACCTTCGCCACACTTCTCCTTCAGCTTCGGTCCGGGACATGGGCTTGTGCCGGACCGTCGTTAGCTCGAGTTACTCATCGCTGCGTACTCATCAGGCGCTCATCGCAATCTCGACCTGCTTCCTCATCGCTACACAACAATGGGCCAGCTCATAGGTGCCGACACAGCACTACACGCCGACCTCGGTCACATCAACCACGGAGTCGGCGCGGACATTCCAACCCTATCCGGAACCGAGCGGAGCTCGGTCAAGCGGGGGCGTCACCAAGCAGGGACCTCACAAGTGAGACGTCCCACCCGGTGGCGCCACCACCGTTCCGGTTCCGGAAGGCACGGGACCATGCTCTGCGGCGTTCGGCGAGCTCCAGGCATCGCCGATCGTCGTGCAGATAGGCGCCGCGCCCCGGACGTCGACCTCGGGTGTCGGGCGTGATGACCGTGCCCACGGCCACCAGCCGCACGAGGTCGGACTGGACTGTCCGCGACCGGCACCCCACGCAGGTACGCACGGGGCGGTCAGGACCGTCTCCGGCCACCCTATCGCGTCGGGACATGGGCGCGACCCGATTAACCGGCCGAAGGGGTGTCTTCGTCCCCCCGGACGGCCTCGTCCGCGTCCTCGGCCGGGTCCCGCGCGGGCTCGGCGTCGGAGCGGATGTCGATACGCCAGCCGGTCAGCCGAGCGGCGAGACGGGCGTTCTGGCCCTCCTTGCCGATCGCCAGCGACTGCTGGTAGTCCGGCACGACCACGCGGGCCACCCGGGCGGCCATGTCGAGGATCTCGACCGAGTTGACCCGGGCCGGGGAGAGGGCGTTGGCGACGAACACGGCGGGGTCCTCGGAGTAGTCGACGATGTCGATCTTCTCTCCGTGGAGCTCGGCCATGACGTTGCGGACCCGGCTGCCGAGCGGGCCGATGCAGGCACCCTTGGCGTTGACGCCGCCCCGGTTGGATCGGACCGCCATCTTCGTGCGGTGGCCGGCCTCGCGGGCGATCGCGGCGATCTCCACGGTGTGGTCCGCGATCTCGGGGACCTCCAGCTCGAAGAGCTTGCGCACCAGGTTGGGGTGGGTGCGCGAGAGGGTGACCGAGGGACCGCGGTGGCCCTTGCGGACCTGCACCACGTAGGCGCGCAGACGCTCGCCGTGGGTGTAGTCCTCGGTCGGGACCTGCTCCTGCGGGGGCAGGACGGCCTCGATCTTGCCGAGGTCGACCAGGACGTTGCGCGGGTCGTTGCCCTGCTGGATGATCCCGGAGACGATGTCGTGCTCGCGTCCGGCGAACTCGCCGAGGGTCAGCTCGTCCTCGGCGTCGCGCAGACGCTGGAGGATGACCTGCTTGGCGGTGGAGGTCGCGATGCGACCGAACCCGGTGGGGGTGCCGTCGAACTCACCGACGACCTCGCCCTCCTCGTCGGTCTCGGAGACCCAGACGACCACGTGGCCGGTGGAACGGTTCAGCTCCACGCGGGCCTTCTTGTCGGGGCCCTCCTCGCGGTGGTAGGCGATCAGGAGGGCGTCCTCGATGGCCTTGGCCACGAGCTCGACGGCGATGTCCTTCTCGCGCTCCAGGCTGCGCAGGACACTCATGTCAATATCCATGGGGCTCCCCCTCTAGTCCGCCGCGTCGGTGTCGGCTTCGCGACGGAATTCCACCTGGACCTTGGCCTTGGCGATCGTGTCGTAGGCCAGGGTGCGGGGGCGGCCCCTGACGTCCAGGGTGACGCCCTGGTCGTCGGACCCGGTGACGCGCCCGGTGAGGTCGCCGCCCTCGACGAGGGAGACCTTCACCAGACGCCCCTGGGAGCGCCGCCAGTGGCGCGGCAGCGTCAGCGGACGGTCCACCCCCGGGGAGGTGACCTCCAGCACGTAGGGCTGCTCGCCCATGACGTCGGAGGCGTCCAGGCTCTCGTTGACGGCCTGGCTGACCTCACCGACGGTGTCCAGGTCGACCCCGTCGTCGGAGTCGACGACCACGCGCAGCACCCGGCGTTTGCCCGCGGGTGTCAGCTCGACGGCCTCCAGGTCCAGTCCGGCCTCGGCCAGTACCGGCTCAAGCAGCTCGGCGATGCGCTCGTTGCGCGCCTGCGCTCCCATGCGTGATTAGCCCCTCAAACGGCGAAATCCCGCCCGCTCGGCCGTGTGCCGTTGAACGGGGCGGTCCAGCTCTGTACGTAGTCTTCGTCGAATCCGCTCGACGCCCCCGTGCGGGCAGCGTGAGCGCCGCGCGTCGCGTGCGACGGCGGTTGTGGTGCAAGGGTATCCACACCTGAGCGGCGCCCAGGTCGGTACACGCGGACGGGGGGTGGTCGCGGACCGGGGTCGGCCCCGCGGGAACACCGTCCTGGCAGGGGGTGCCGGTACGACCCGTGCCCGTCCCCGACCGTGGAAAGATGGGGGCTGACCGCCGGTGACGGCGGTCCAGTCGACGCCGTGGGGTACGGGAGGAGAGCGCGCGTGGACCAGGGAAACGCCAGCGGTCGCACGGCGCCCGGGCTGACGAGGAGGTCCTTCGCGGCCCGGAGCCTCGTGCTGACGGGTGTCGCCGTGACCGGCTCCGTCGCGGGAGCGGTCGGGGTGACCGGATGCGCCGGGGCCGACTGGTACCCGTTCGACGTCACGCCGGACGTCGCCGTCCTGCGCTCGCTCATCCGGGAGAAGGAGCGGGCGATCGTCCGGCACGAGGCCGCGCTGGCACACGGCACGGGCCCGGCGGAGCTGCTGGAGCGGCTGCTGGAGGACCACGCCACCCACCTGGACGCGCTGTTGGACGCCCTGCCCGAAGGGGTGGAGGCGCACGACGACACCGAGGCCGCCGAGGACGGGGCCCCGACCTCGGCGGCGGACCCCGCGCTGGAGGCCGTGCCCGACGTCCCGGGGCTGCGCGCCCTCGCCGCCGCCGCGACCAGCGCCCGGCTCGACCAGGCCGCGGCCGTGACCGACCCCGGTCTGGCCCAGCTCGTGAGCGGGATCGGCGCCTGCGAGGCCGGGCACGCCCACCTGCTCGCGCGTGCCTGAGCGGTCACGGGGGCGACGGCGCGGCGCGCGGTGCCGAAGGGACGGCGGCGGAAGAAGTCGAGGAACATCCCAGGGACGTCCGAGCGGCGTGAAGGTGGAAGGAAGGTAGTCAGGTGAGCGAGAGCCCCACGCCCGCGCAGGGCTCCGGGGAGACCGGTGCGGACGCCTCCCCCTCCGAGAGCGGTGACCCCACCGGCGCGGCCCTGGCGGAGGCCCTGAGGGCCGAGCACGCCGCCGTGTACGGGCACGAGTTCATCGGCGGCGCCGCCGGTGACCGGACCCGCCGTGAGCGGGCCTCGGCGTCCGCCTACGAGCACAAGGCGCTCCGGGACTCCCTGCACGCGGCCTCCGTCGAGCGCGGTGTGGACCCCCCGGCCGCGCTCGCCTCCTACCCGCTGCCCGAGGGGCGCGACGGCGGCGACATGGACGACTTCGCCGTTCGGCTGGAGGAGACCACCATGAGCGCCTACCTGTGGCTGAGCTCGTCCGCCGACACCGACCTGCGGGTCACGGCGGCACGCAGTCTCCAGGAGGCGACGGTGCGTTCGCTGGAGTGGGGCGCCGAGCTCGACCCCCTCCCCGCCTTCGACCACGGCTGACCAGCGCTGCCGGAGTCCGCTCCGGACACACGAAGGGGGCTCCCGAGCGCACCGGCGCGGGAGCCCCCTCCCCGTTCGTGCCGCGCCCTACCCGGCGCAGGCGGCGACGGTGCTCTCGACGATCTCGCCGACCGGCACGTCGGTGCGCTCACCGGTGCGGCGGTCGCGCAGCTCGACCAGGCCGTCCTTGAGGCCACGGCCGACGATGACCACGGTCGGGATCCCCAGCAGCTCGGCGTCGTTGAACTTCACGCCGGGGGCGGCCTTGCGGTCGTCGACGAGCACGCGCAGGCCGCGCGCCTCCAGCTCTCCGCCGATCCGCAGGGCCTCCTCGACCTCGCCGCCCTTGCCGGTGCCGACCACGTGCACGTCGGCGGGGGCGATCTCCCGAGGCCAGACGATGCCCTTGTCGTCGTGCGACTGCTCGACCACGGAGGCGACGGCGCGGGAGACGCCGATGCCGTAGGAGCCCATCGTGACGCGGCGGGGCTTGCCGTCCGGGCCGAGGGCGTCCAACTTGAAGGCGTCGGTGTACTTGCGGCCGAGCTGGAAGATGTGCCCGATCTCGATGCCGCGCGCCGTGTACAGGGTGCCCCGGCCGTCGGGCGAGGCGTCGCCGTCGCGCACCTCGGCGACGTCGATGGTGCCGTCCGGGGTGAAGTCGCGTCCGGCCACGAGGTCGAGCACGTGGTGGTCGGTGCGGTCGGCGCCGGTCACCCACGAGGTGCCGGTGGCCACGCGCGGGTCGACGAGGTAGCGGACCTTGTTGTCCAGCAGGGCGCGCGGGCCGATGTAGCCCTTGGCCAGGAACGTGTTGGCGGCGAAGTCGGCGTCGTCCAGGAGCGCGACCTCGGTGGGCTCCAGGGCGGCCTCCAGGCGCTTGAGGTCGACCTCGCGGTCACCGGGCAGGCCGATGCCGAGGAGCTCCCACTCCTTGCTGCCCGGGGCGCGGGTCTTGACAAGGACGTTCTTGAGGGTGTCGGCCTCGGTGAAGTCGCGGTCGAGCCCGGCGCCGTTGAGGAAGTCCACCAGGGTCTGGATGGTGGCGGTGCCGGGGGTGTGGTGGACCCGGGCCTCGGGCAGCCCCTCCACGGGGCCCTCAGCCGGGGCAGGGGTCCGCACGGCCTCGACGTTGGCCGCGTAGTCGGACTCCGTGCTGCGCACGAAGGTGTCCTCGCCGGTGGGCGCGACGGCCAGGAACTCCTCGGAGGCCGAGCCGCCCATGGCGCCGGAGGTCGCGGAGACGATGACGTAGTCCAGGCCCAGCCGGTCGAAGATCCGGATGTAGGCGGCCCGGTGCTGGTCGTAGGACTGCTGGAGGCCCTCGTCGTCGGTGTCGAAGGAGTAGGAGTCCTTCATGTGGAACTCGCGGCCGCGCAGCACGCCGGCGCGCGGGCGGGCCTCGTCGCGGAACTTCTCCTGGATCTGGTAGAGCACGACCGGGAAGTCCTTGTAGGACGAGTACTCGCCCTTGACGAGGAGGGTGAAGAGCTCCTCGTGAGTGGGGCCGAGGAGGTAGTCGGCGCCCTTGCGGTCCTTGAGGCGGAAGAGGGTGTCGCCGTACTCCTCCCAGCGCCCGGTGGTCTCGTAGAACTCCTTGGGGAGCAGCGCGGGCAGCAGGACCTCCTGGCCGCCGATCGCGTTCATCTCCTCGCGCACGACGCGCGCGACGTTCTCCAGGACGATCTTGCCCAGGGGCAGCCAGGTGTAGATGCCGGGGGCGGCGCGGCGGACGTACCCGGCGCGGACGAGGAGCTTGTGGCTCGGCACCTCGGCGTCCGCCGGGTCCTCACGCAGGGTGCGCAGGAACAGGTTCGACATCCGCAGTAGCACGGCCACTCCTCGGTGATCGCGCCCCGGAGGGCGCGGGTTGGGACTTCTGGGGAACCCCAGGCTAGCGCTCCTTCGAGGGGGTTCGCGCGCCAGTTTCCGAAGGCTCCCGACTGCGCCTAACGTTGGGGGATCGTGCGGACCGGGGTGGGGGACATGGGCAGACGTGTGCGTGACAGGGTCGAGGCGGAGGAGGAGGTCTCGGTGGTGCCCGGGGTCGACCTGCTCGCTGACGCGGACCGCGCCAACTCGTGGTTCCTGCTGGTGGAGGGCACACCGCAGTCGCACGTGGACCTGTCCGACCCCGGATACCTGGACTTCTCGTACGTGCGGCGGATCGCGCACGCGGTCGACCTGGTCGCGCCGGAGGGTGAGCCGGTCGAGGCGTTGCACCTGGGTGCCGGGGCCCTGACGGTGGCCCGGTACGTGGCGCACACGCGCCCGGGGTCGCGTCAGCGCGCGGTGGACGTGGACGCGGCGCTGGTGGAGCTGGTGCGACGGCGTCTGCCGTGGGACCGCAGGGCCCAACTCCGAGTGGGGATCGGTGACGCCCGGGAGTGGATCAGCGCCAGGCACGAGGACGGCGCGGACCTGATCGTGTCCGACGTCTTCTCCGGGGCGCGGACCCCGGCCCGCCTGACCTCGGTGGAGTTCTACGCGGAGGCGGCGCGGGTGCTGCGGCCGGGCGGGTTCCTGGTGGTGAACGTCGGGGACGGCTACGCGCTGCGGCACACGCGCGCCCAGGTGGCCACGGTGCGTTCGGTGCTGCCACACGTGGTGATGACCGCCGAACCGGGCATCCTGCGCGGGCGCCGGTTCGGCAACCTGGTGCTGGTGGCGGGCCACCGGCCGCTGCCGGTGGAGGAGCTGGGGCGGCTGGCGCACCGGGACCCCGAGATGGCCCGGCTGGTGGAGGGCGAGGACCTGGACCGGTTCCTCTCCGGCCACTCCCCCGTACACGACGCGGAGGCGAAGGACTCCCCCGCGCCGCCGACCGACCTCTTCTGACCTTCTCCGAGGCCGGACTACTCCGGGGGGAGTAGGCCCGCCCCCGAAGAGTCACCCTGAGGAGGACGGCGCCGCCGGTGCGGCCGCCGTACCGTCGTGGGCGTGGCAGCACTCCTCGCACGCGTTCCGCGTCCCACCCGCACCGACCTCCGGTTGACGGCCGCCCTCGTGTTCCTGTCGCTGGGCAGCACCCTGCTGGTCGAGGTGGTCGACCCGGTCCCCGAGGACCTGGACCCCCGGCCGTGGGGGTACGCCCTGATCCTCGCGGCCTGCCTGCCGGTCCTGTGGCGGACCGCCCTCCCCCGCACGGTCGCCGTGGTCTCGGTGGTGGCCGCCACCGTCTACTACCCGCTGGGCTTCCCCGACGGCATGGTGATGCTGTGCACCGCCGTGATGCTGTACACCGTGGTGCGCTGGGGGTACCGGGCCTTCGGGTGGACCCTGGGGGTCGGGCAGTTCGCGGCGGTCAACGCCTACGAGTTCCTGGCCACGGGCACCTACCGTCCCGAGGCGGTCGGGATCGTGGCGTGGGTGATGTTGCTGCTGTGCGCCGCCGAGGTGGTGCGCTGGCGCCAGGAGTACCTGAGGGCGGACCGCGAACGCGAGCTGGAGGCCGCCCGCACCCGCGAGGAGGAGCTGCTGCGCAGGGCCTCCGACGAGCGGCTGCGGCTGGCGCGCGACGTGCACGACACCGTGGCCCACAACATCTCGCTGATCAACGTGCAGGCCGGGACGGCGCTCTACCTGATGGAGATCCAGCCGGAGAGGGCCGTCGAGGCGCTGTCCACCATCAAGCAGACCAGCAAGGACACGCTGAGCGAGCTCAGGGCGATGCTGGGGGTGCTGCGCGCGGTGGACGAGGACGCGGCGGCGCCCCGGTCTCCGGTCCCGGGGCTGGACCGGGTCGGGGACCTGGTGGAGGGCGCCCGGGGCGCGGGACTGCCCACCGAGGTGGAGGTGACCGGGGAGGAGCGGCGGCTGTCCGTGGGCACCGAGGGGGTGGCCTACCGGGCCGTGCAGGAGGCGCTCACCAACGTGGTCCGCCACTCCGGGGCGGACGGTGCCCGGGTGCGGATCGACTACGGGCCCTCCCTGCTGACCGTCGAGGTCACGGACGACGGACACGGGACGGTGGGCCCGCCCGCCGTGGGCAACGGCATCACCGGGATGCGTGAGCGAGCCTCTCTCGTGGGCGGCTCGGTGGACGCCGGGCCCGTGGAGGGTGGAGGATTCCGGGTGCGGGTGCGGTTGCCGATCGACGGTGACCCCCGTGGTGAGACGGGGGGAACGGGTTGATCCGGGTACTGCTCGCGGACGACCAGGCGCTCGTGCGCGCGGGGTTCCGCGCGCTGTTGGACAGCGCGCCCGACATCCAGGTGGTCGCGGAGGCGGCCGACGGCGCGGAGGCGGTACGGCTCGCGCTGGCCGAACGCCCCGACGTGGTGCTGATGGACATCCGGATGCCGGAGGTGGACGGGCTGGACGCCACCGGGCGCATCCTCGCGGAACCGTCGCTGGAGCGGACCCGGGTCGTCATCCTCACCACGTTCGACCTTGACGAGTACATTTTCGAGGCGCTGCGCGGGGGCGCCAGCGGTTTCCTCGTGAAGGACACCGAGCCGCGCGACCTGCTCCAGGCGGTGCGGGTGGTGTTCGAGGGCGAGGCGCTGCTCTCCCCCGGGATCACCCGGCGGCTGATCTCCGACTTCGCCCGCCGCCCAGCGGGGGCGCCGCCCTCCTCCGTCCGGCTGAACGGGCTCACCGACCGCGAGCGGGAGGTCCTGGCTCTGGTCGGCCGGGGGATGTCCAACGAGGAGATCGCCCGGGAGCTGGTGCTCAGTCCGGCCACCGCCAAGACCCACGTCAGCCGCGCCATGGTGAAGCTGGGCGTGCGCGACCGGGCCCAGCTCGTGGTCCTCGCCTACGAGACGGCGTTGGTGACCCCCGGCTGGTCGCGGGACGGGTAGCGGCGGGGGCGGCGCCACCGCGCACCCGGGCGACCCTGAGGGCGCCTCGGGGTCGTCCCGTACGCCCCGGGGAGTAGGAGCGGACGGCGGAGTACCCCTCCGGACGGCCCTCGGATGCCGCCCTGGGGGCGATGCGCCGCCCCCGACCGTCGGCGGAGGCTGGGGCGTCCCCACCGACGACCGCAGAGGCCCTCCCGTGTTCGACGATCCCCTCGTGCTCGCCCGGCTCCAGTTCGCGCTGACGGCGGCCACGCACTACGTGTTCGTGGCGCTCACGCTGGGGCTGGCTCCGTACATCCTCGGAACCCAGCTCGTGGCGACCCTGCGCGGGGACCGGTCCCGCATGGTCGCCGTGCGCTTCTGGGGCGGCCTGTACCTGGTCAACTACGGCATGGGCGTCCTGTCCGGTCTGGTGATGGAGCTCCAGCTCGCGCTGAACTGGAGCGGGCTGCACGAGACCTTCGGGTACACCTTCGCCGCTCCCCTGGCCGTCGAGACGATGACGGCGTTCTTCGTCGAGTCGACGTTCCTGGGGCTGTGGATCTTCGGCTGGGACCGCATGGGCCGGTGGGCGCACCTGTTCTGCTTCTCCGTGGTCACCGCGACGGCGTACTCCTCCGCGTGGTGGGTGCTGGTCTCCAACGGGTTCCTGCGTCACCCGGTGGGGTTCGCGATGGTGGACGGGGTCGCGCACCTGACCGACCCGGTCGCCCTGGTGACCAACCCGGCGGCGGTGTTCGCCTTCCTGCACGTGGTCAGCGGCGCCATGCTGGTCGGTGCGCTGGTCGTGGCGGCCGCCAGCGCTCACCACCTGCTGCGGGGGGACGACCCGCACGGGATCTTCCGACGCGGCATGGGCTTCGCCGCCGTGACCATGACCGTGATGCCGATGGTCGTGGTGAGCTTCGGTGGCGCGCAGTTCCGGATCTTCGGTCAGGACCCGCCCACCAGCGGGCTGACCTACACGGCCGAGCGGATCGAGGCGATCGAGGCCGCCGGTCCGAGCGCCTTCGTGTCCGCCGTCAACACGGCCGGTGAACTGGTCATGATGACCGCCTGGACGGTCATGTTCCTCCTCGGGCCGGTGATGCTGCTGGCGCGGTACGGGGGACCGCTGAACCCCCGGCGGTGGTTCGGGAACGGGCGCGGGAGCACGGCCACCGGCGCGGACGGTCCGGGTTCCGCGCCCCGGGTGCCGTCCTGGTTCCGGCCGCGTCGCTGGGGGCTGGCCCTGCTCCTGTTCTCCCCCTTCCTGCCCTACCTGGCGAGCGTGGGCGGCTGGGTGTACCGCGAGACCAACCGGCAGCCCTGGGTGGTGGTGCACCACCTGACCACCGCCGACGCGGTGACGCCTCTGTCGCCGGGCGCCGCGGTGACCTCGTTCACCCTGTTCACGGTCGCCTTCGGGGTCCTGGCCTGCGTGACCTGCTGGTTGCTGGTCCGGTTCGCCCGACGCGGCCCCGAGGGAGGTCCGCTCGCCGAGCACTGGGAGGAGGAGCGATCCAAGGACCCCGACCCCGTCCCCACGTTCTGAACCGCACGCGCACGTTCCGAGAGTCAACGGTCAAGGGAAGCAGCCATCATGGAACTCCTGTCCACAGCGCTCCTCGCGTTGTTCGTCGTGGGCTACCTGGTGCTCGCCGGGTCCGACGTCGGTCTGGGCATGCTCGTGCCCCACGTGGCGCGCACCCCGGCCGAGCGCCGCCGTGTGGTGGCGGCCGTCGCCCCCTACTTCCTGGCCTCCGAGGTGTGGCTGGTCGCCGCTCTCGGCGTGCTGGCCGGGCTCTTCCCCGACCTGGAGCACGAGCTGGTCGGTGCCCTGTGGCCGGTGCTCGTGGCCCTGGCGCTCGGGTGGCTGGTCCGGGACGCGGGGCTGTGGTTCCGTTCCCGGGTGGACGACCGGCGGTGGAGGTCCCTGTGCGACACGGCGCTCGTGGCGGGCAGTTGGACGCTGGCCGTCTGCTGGGGGCTGGTCCTGACCGCCCTGGTCGGTGACGGACTGGCCCCGGACCCGTTCACCGTCCTGGGCACCGTGACAGTCGTCGCGCTGTTCGCGCTGCGCGGCGCGGCCTTCGGCGCGGAGCGTCTGGTGGGGGCCTCGGAGGCGGAGAGCGCGGACGCCGCGGCCCGGGCGACCCGTCCCCTGGCCAGGACGGCGTTGGCGGCCCTGGCGGTGACCGTGCTGGTCGGGGTGGGCCTCGGTGGACCGGCCCTGGTCCGCCCCGAGGTCGCGGCGGTCCTGGTCGGCATCCTCGCGGCGGCGCTGGCCGCGACCAGCGGGCTGACCGGTCCGATGCTGTCCCGGCACACGTCGGCGCTGGCGATCGCGGTGCCCGGGCTGGTGGTGGCGCTCTCCGTCGGGACTCCCCTGTCGGCCCCTCCCGGGATGACCGGTGCGTTCGTCTGGTCGATGCTGTTGCCCGTGGTTCCGGTCATGCTCCTCGGCCAGGTTTGGCTCTACCGAATGACACGGCGCCCGGCCACGACCCCGACCTTCTTCGCCTGACCCCCGGGCCGGAAGGTACAGGTCAGACCGGGAACCCGGTGAGGGGGCCGGTCAGCCCCCGCCGGGTCATGGGAGGGCAAGGTTCCCGTCTCCG
This sequence comes from Nocardiopsis sp. NPDC058789, assembly GCF_042745575.1. Taxonomy (NCBI): domain Bacteria; kingdom Bacillati; phylum Actinomycetota; class Actinomycetes; order Streptosporangiales; family Nocardiopsidaceae; genus Nocardiopsis; species Nocardiopsis sp. NPDC058789. The sequence continues at coordinate 37,802 of NZ_JBHYOW010000014.1, read as the reverse complement.
ATTGGAAAAGCCGGTCAGCGGGCACTTCCTGGGGCGGGAAACTCGCCCGTGGCGCCGAATCCGATCCCGGACCCGGCGAGATCGCGCACGGGTGACGGCGTCGAGCCCTTGAGGAGGGACTGTGACCGACCCCCTGACCAGACCGCCGGGCCTGAGCGGATGCGGCTGCGGATCGAGCTGCGGCTGTGGCTGCCAGAGCGGCGGCTCCTGCGGCTGCGGCGGCCGCTGCGGCTGACCGGTTCCCCAGGCGGGGCCCCGCGCTCGTGCGACGGGTGCCTTCCCCGACCTGCGGGCTGTCCCTCCCCTTGGGGACAGCCCGCGCCCCCACTCCCCACGGTCCGGCGGCCACGTGACCAGGACGGACCACAGTCCCAAGTCGCGACAATACGCGACGAGGTGTGTACGCTATGTCACAGTGCTTTTCCTTGGGGGATGAGCCGCTGCGTATCCACCCGTTGGGGGCGATCAGCGATGCCGCCGTTCACGAGACCAGCGACACGGAGGGTCCACGACTCCGAACACGCCCGGCTGCTCCAGTGCGTGGAGGCGATACTGGAGCGCTCGGACCGCGCGGTGCCCTGGGAGCCGGATACGGTCGGGCTCCCCGACGCCCGCACCGACAGCGCCCTGGCGCGGATCAACGACGTCGCCTTCTACGCCAACGCTCGCAACGAGGTCTCCGCCCTGGCCGGGCTCTGCCTGGACCTGCTCGGCCTGCACAGCCCCGACGATCAGGACGACCCGCACTGCCAGGGGTGTCGCCTGCCCTGGCCCTGTCCGACCTTCGGCGAGATCACGCGGCTCCTCGGCTGACCCCGACCCGGAGCACACCCGGAAAGCCCCGGGAAAGGACGACGCCCGCCGAGGTCGGGGCGCGATCCGACATCGACGGGCGACGGTCTCACCTGTCGCCGACGACGCTCACGACCGAACGGTCGGGCGCCCCCGCCGAGCGAGGCACACCCCGAGGCTAGTACTGGAACACGTTCTACCGCAAGACCCGAACGCCGCTCGGTTCTCCTCGAAAACCCAGCGTGCACGGTAGCGGTACGGACCCGTCGGGCACAGCACTCCCCTGCAACCTGATCCCGTTGAGCCCGGTCCATGCCGACGGGCAGGGGGCGCCGGGGCGATGGCACGGGGGCGGGCGCGAGGCGGCACCGGGCGGGACACACCGGCGCGGCAGGGAGAGTGGGCCAGGCCCAGGGGCGGGGGACAGCCCCTGGGACCGACGATGATCGGCGCGACCACCCGTACCCCTGGTGGACGATGGACCCTCCCACACGCTCCGGGGCGCGCCTTCACCACAGACGTTAACGAGGCACCGGTCACGCGAACACCCCCCCTTCGGGTAACCGGAATGTCTCGATTGCCCCTGGAGGTCTCTCACCGACCCGCCCCGACCTGCGACGACGCACCGCGACCGAGGCGTCGCACACACGTGTGGACGCCTCGGGGCGGGAGTTATCGTCGCGGGAAAACAGAGAAGCCCCCGCCGGGAAACCCGAAACAGGAATCGTTCCACACACGACCTGGGAACGGTCGCGACAGGAGGGGATTCCGACGAGGGCCAGAAAAAAGCCTCCCCGGGTCCGCCCCGGGGAGTGACCTCAGCTAATCCGTGTGGCCAGCAGATACGCACCGGGCGAATCGGCGTCGACGATTTCCGTCACCCGCCAGGCCTGGCCACCGACGCTGAACACGTCATTGACGCGGACGTCGATCATGGGCGTGGGCCGCCACTCCTTCGGGCCGCCGATCTTGGCGACCGGCTGACCGTCGTCGTCGACCCAGAAGCTCCCTCCGCCGACGGGCCCGCCGGCGAAGCGGTCGTTGCGCCCGTAACTGATCTTCTCCTGCGCGCCGATCTCGTGGACCACCGTGGATTCAGTCCCAACCGTCTCGAATAACCTGGAAAACGCATCCATATTAACCCGCGTGCACCAATTAAACAGGGAACCAACGGGTAAGATTAGCGCTTCAGCAGACTAGCCGACAAAAGTAATGCGCGGGCCAGGACTTTAGTCCTGACCCGCGCGAGTCGCGGTACAGCGAATTAATCAGTCACCGTTCGACGTGCCCCGGCCGCCCTTGAGCCTGCCCACGAGTGTCTCCAGGGCCGAACTGAACGGGTGGTCGTGCACCATGTAGGTCCAGGTCATCGACGGCCGCTTGACGCCGACCGAACTCACGTCCAGCTCGCCGTCCACCACCTCCAGCTCCTCGAAGCTCTCGGCGGCGCGCGCCCGGGCACCGTCCAGGAAGCCCTTGAAGACCGGGACCGCCTCGCGGTTGAACTCGTCGAGCGGATCACGGCGGCCCAGGTACCGAAGGTGGATGCCCTCCCGCAGCTCCGACAGGAACGCGTTGTGGTCGGTCCAGCCCCGGTCCAGGTGGTAGAGCGTGATGAGCTTGGCGGCGCGGGCGACCTCGTCCGCGTCCAGCTCCTCCACCAGCTCCTCGTGGCGCTCCCTGCGGTCCGCGGCGACGTGCCGGTCGCCCTGCCCCGAGGACAGGACCAGTTCGCGGTGCTCCAGGACCACCTCGCGCTGGACGTCGATGAGCTTGTTGTAACGCCAGGTGTTGCGGTGGACCTCCAGCAGCTGGCCCTCGGAGACCCGCTGGGCGTGGTCGACCATGGCCAGCCAGCCCTCGTCGGTGATCTCACCGTCGGCCGTGGTCTTGTAGCCGGTCGTCTCGGGGGCGTGGTTCACCAGCAGGTCGTCGTCCATGCTGACGAAGAAGATGGAGTCGCCGGGGTCGCCCTGGCGCCCGGCCCGCCCGCGCAGCTGACCGTCCAGACGGCTGCTGGGGTAACGGCCGAAGCCCATCACGAACAGACCGCCGGTCTCGACCACCCGGTCGCGGTCGGTCATGTCGCTGCCGCCCAGCCGGATGTCGGTACCGCGGCCCGCCATCTGGGTGGAGACGGTGATCGCGCCGTAGGTGCCGGCCTCCGCGATGATGGACGCCTCGTCCGCGTCGTTCTTGGCGTTGAGGACCACGCTCTCCAGACCGGCGGCGCGCAGCCGTTCGGCCAGCAGCTCCGACTCCGCGACGTCCTGGGTGCCGATCAGGATCGGGCGCCCGGTCTTGTGGATCTCCTCCACCTTGGCGACCAGGGCGTCCTCCTTCTCCTCACGCGTGGCGTACAGGAGCGCGCCGTGGTCCTCGCGGACGTTCGGCTTGTTGGAGGGCACGACGGCCACTTCGAGCTCGTAGAACTCGCGCAGCTGTTCCGCGACGCTCATCGCGGTACCCGTCATCCCCGCCAGCGTGGGATAGCGCAGCACCAGGGACTGGACCGTGATCGAGTCGAGCACCTCGCCGGTCTGGCTGACCGCGACCTTCTCCTTGGCCTCGACCGCCGCCTGGAGGCCGTCCGGCCAGCGCTGGAGGAGGGCGATGCGTCCGCGCGACTCGTTGATCAGCCGCACCTCGCCGTCGCGCACCACGTAGTGCACGTCCCGCTGGAGCAGCACGTGGGCGTGCAGGGCCAGGTTGACCTGGGGCAGCACCGAGGTGTCGTCCTCGGAGTACAGGTCCACGCCGCCCAGGGCCTTCTCGACCGCGTCGATACCGGCGTCAGTGAGCTGGACGTTGCGCCCCTCACCGTCGACCTCGTAGTGCAGGCGCGGCTTGAGGCCGCGCACGACGTCGGCCATCTCGACGTCGGCGGCCACGGCCTCGGCCGCACCGGCGAGGACGAGCGGAACCCGGGCCTCGTCGACGAGCACGGAGTCCGCCTCGTCGATGATGGCGACATGCGGCTCGGGCACCACCCGGTCGTCCACGTCGGTCACCATGCGGTCGCGCAGCACGTCGAACCCGAGCTCGCTCACGGCGGCGTACGTGACGTCGCAGCCGTACGCCTGCTTTCGCTCGTCAACGGTGGACTCCTCGCTGACGGAGCCCACCGTGACCCCGAGCATCGCGTAGAGGGGACCCATCCACTCGGCGTCACGCCGGGCGAGGTAGTCGTTGACGCTGAGGACGTGGACCCGCTTGCCCCGCAGGGCGAACCCGGCGGCGGCGAGGGTTCCGGCGAGGGTCTTGCCCTCACCGGTCGCCATCTCCGCGACGTGGCCGTCGAGGAGGGCCATCACACCGAGCAACTGCACGTCGAAGGGGCGCTCGTCGAGGGTGCGCCGGGCGGCCTCACGGCCGACCGCGCACAGACTGACGAGGTCGTTCTGGGAGTAGGGAAGCTCGGCGTAGCCGAGGTCGATGGCCTTCTCCGTCAGCTCACCATCGCTGAGTTCTCGCAGACCCTCCTCTTCGGCCTCGATCGCCGGCAGGAGCTTGGTATAGGGCCGCAGGTCCACCGCACCGGGCTTGCCCAGTAGGCGGCGGACGCTTTCCGCCATTCGTCCGAACACCACGCCAGAGTAACGCCGGACACAAGCGAATGGTTCCTCTCGGGTACCTGCTTGTCGGCTCCAACGGGGACAGAACACCCTGGACCAGGGACTCGTCGGGGGCCCGGGGCGGCGCGGTCAGTTCACGAGCTGGCGGTTGCGCTGACGCGCCTCCAACGCCATGCCGTGCTTGACGAGGGTGACCAGAACCTTCACCACGGACCTGCGGTCACGCGCGTCGCAGTAGACCACGGGCACGTCCGGGGTGAGGTCCAGGGCGTCACGCAGCTCGTCGGCGCTGTAGGCCGCCTCGGGGTCGAACTCGTTGACCGCCACCACGAAGGGCAGCCGGTACTGCCGCTCGAAGTAGTCCAGGGCCTGGAAGGTGTCCTCCAGGCGCCGCGTGTCCGCGAGGATCACCGCGCCCAGGGCGCCACGGACGAGGTCGTCCCACATGAACCAGAAGCGCTGCTGGCCCGGGGTACCGAACAGGAACAGGGTGAGGTCGGTGTCCAGGGAGATACGGCCGAAGTCCATGGCCACCGTGGTGCTCGTCTTGTCCGGAGTGTGCGAGAGGTCGTCCACACCCGCGCTGGCCGCCGTCACGGCGGCCTCGGTGCGGACCGGGGGGATCTCCGAGACAGCCCCGACGAACGTGGTCTTGCCGACACCGAAGCCACCGGCGATGATGATCTTGGTGGACAGCTCACTGGGTGCGTGGACGTCGTTCGTACTGTTAGCTGAGTGGATCACTGTTAGTCCTAGCGAGAATGCCGGGCCTGCACGAACGGACGGGCGCACACGACCCGGGCTGGAGGGGCGCGGCGCTCCCGGTTCCGAACCTTCACGGAAACCACCGCAACTGGAACCTAACACCGGCCGACACTGGAATCCGGGGTTTCGACACAGTGGGGGAACACGTCACATCCCCGACCAGTCGGCCCAAGCGGGTCAAAACACACCAGAAGAGGCCCCGAGGTCCGATGTCCACCTCGTGGCGGGGAGTCCGCCCTGTCCGACGGAACGTAGTCAGACAAGCACACTCCTGTACCCCGGCACGTCGACTTTACGACATTGAGAGCGGTCATTTTCGGCCGCTTTCGGCCGCGTCGATCCCTGTCCGGCGTCCTCCCCGCCATCTACGGTGGAAGGCAGGGCACCCGCCTGAGCGCGGTCACCACGGACTCCTGGCACGAGGACGCGACCACCACGGGGGCCCCGGCGGCGCCCCGGGGCGCACGACCACCACCGACGCCTCGCTCTTCGACGTCGGACCGGCCGTACACCCCACCGACGGGCGCCCCCACAGCCCCACCGGCCCACAACCGTCCACGTGGGCCGGTGGGACCCTGTGTTTGCTGTGCAGAGGGATCTGGGTTCAGGCAACACAGCATCATCGTCCACGCCTGGCTCGTTCCTCGCTGACAGCTTGACTCGTCCTGCACTGTGCCTGCTGGAGCCCGCACTCTCCGGCGCTCGAACGGGCACCCCCGGTGGCGAGGTGGGCGAGCAGCGCTCACGGCTGTGGTTGGGGTTCAGACGTGTTTTCTTTGGGCCTCCGCTTCGCTTCGGCCCGGGTTCGGCGCCTTTGCAGAGGGATCTGGGTTTAGGCAACACAGCATCCTCGTCTACGCCTGGCTCGTTCCTCGCTGGCGGCTTGACTCGTCTTGCACTGTGCCTGCTGAGACCCGGGCTCTCCGGCGCTCGAACGGGCACCCCCCGGTGGCCAAGGCGGACAGGTGGGGCTCACGGCTGTGGTTGGGGGCACGGGCAGGACTCACACCCGAGGCCGGACAGCACTCCGAACGGTGGCCGAGGGGAAGCTCCCGGCCTACGACCTGTGGCTGGGTTTCGGGGTGGGCCCTGGGGTGCGACCCGGGTGCGTAGGATGGACGGGCCCCTCCCCGAGCGGCGATAGCCGTGGTCCGGGTCGAGGGGCACCTTCCCGAACAGGCCGAACACTCCCAAGGGAGCCGAGTACCCCACATGTCCGATCAGCGCGTCGTCCGCCCCACTCCCATCAGCGGTTTCCCCGAGTGGACCCCACAGGTCCGGGCCGTGGAGCAGCGCTGGCTGGACCATATCCGCGCCGGGTTCGAGTCCTTCGGCTTCGCGTCCATCGAGACTCCCTCCGTGGAGAACCTGGACGTGCTGATGGCCAAGGGCGAGACCTCACAGGAGGTCTACACACTGCACCGGTTGCAGGCCGACGCGAAGGACGACTCCGACGCCAGGCTCGGTCTGCACTTCGACCTGACCGTGCCCTTCGCGCGGTACGTCGCCCAGCACTTCAACGAGCTGACCTTCCCGTTCAAGCGTTACCAGACCCAGCGCGTGTGGCGCGGTGAGCGCCCGCAGGAGGGCCGCTACCGCGAGTTCACCCAGTGCGACATCGACGTCATCAACGTGGACTCGGTGCCGCTGCACTTCGACGCCGAACTGCCCCGCATCGTGTACCGGGTGCTCAGCGGACTGGACATCCCGGCGTGGACGCTCAACGTGAACAACCGCAAGGTGCTCCAGGGCTTCTACGAGGGGCTCGGCGTCAAGGACCCGATCGCCGTCATCCGCGCCGTGGACAAGCTCCACAAGATCGGTGACGAGGGCGTCCGGGAGATCCTGGAGGGCGAGGGGCTCACCGCCGAGCAGATCGACCCCTGCCTGGCGCTGGCCCGTATCCGGGGCGCCGGGGTCATCGAGCAGGTCCGGGCGCTCGGAGTCGTCTCCGAACTGCTGGAGGAGGGACTGGAGGAGCTCGCCTTCGTCCTGGACGACCTGGCCGACCTGCCCGAGGGCAGCGTGGTCGCGGACCTGTCCATCGCGCGCGGCCTGGACTACTACACCGGCACCGTGTACGAGGCCTCCTTCGACGACGACCCCGGTTACGGCAGCATCTGCGCGGGCGGCCGGTACGAGAACCTCGCCGGGCAGTTCATCCGCAAGCGGCTGCCGGGCGTGGGCATCTCCATCGGCCTGACCCGCATCTTCGCCAAACTGGTGGCGGAGGGCCGGATCGAGGGCGGCCGGATCTGCCCCACGGACGTGATGGTCGTGGTGCCCAGCGCCGAGCGGCGGGCCGACGCGCTGCGCACCGGTGAGCTGCTGCGGGAGCGCGGCTTCAACACCGAGGTGTTCCACTCGACCGCCAAGGTCGGCAAGCAGATCCAGTACGCCGCCAAGAAGGGCATCCCCTTCGTCTGGTTCCCGCCCTTCGAGGAGGGTGGCGAGCACGAGGTGAAGAACATGGCCCAGGGTGAGCAGGGCGCGGCCGACCCGGCCGTGTGGTCCCCCGCCACTTAGCAGGTTCTGGCCCGGCACGGGCGGTTTTCGACCTCCCGTGCCGGAACCGGCCATTCGCGAGACAGCTTCGGCGCCCGGGTGCCAGACTGGGAGAGGCTGTTCTCCGTGCCGTACCTCAGGCACGGGCCGATTGTCCTAGTAATCGAGGCCATGTCTCCTCCTCGCCACAACCTCCCCCTGTCCGCCGGGGAGTTCATCCAGTTCGTCGGACGTGAACGCGACATCGTCGACCTGAGCCGCCTCATGGGCACGGCCAGGATGATCACGCTCACCGGAACCGGCGGCATCGGCAAGACACGACTCGCGCTCCATCTCGCGGAGCGCGTCCTGCGCCGGTTCCCGGACGGTGTGCGGTTCATCGACCTCAGCGAGGCCACCACCCGCGAGCAGGCGCTGCGCGCGGTCGCGGCGGGCCTCCAGGCGGTCACGGCCGACTCCACGACGCTCATGGACAGCGTCATCACGGCGTTGCGCACCCAGCACCTGCTGTTGCTGCTGGACACCTGCGAGCACGCCGTGGAACCGATGGCGGAGCTCTGTGAGGCGGTACTGCGCGACTGCCCCCGGGTGCGCGTCCTGGTGACGAGCCGCCAGCCGCTGCACGTCCCCGAGGAGAACATCTGGCGGGTGCCCCCGCTCTCGCTGCCCGCGCGGCCCACCCCGACCGACCCCTACGCGGCGGTCCCCGCGCCGATCCCCCGTCGGGACGCCCAGCGGTACGAGTCGGTGCGCCTCTTCCTCACCCGCGCGCACGCGGCGCGCTCCGGGTTCGAGATGACCCGGGAGAACTCGGGCTACGTGGCGGAGATCTGCCGCATGCTCGACGGCATGCCGCTCGCGATCGAGCTGGCGGCCGCCCGGGTCCGGGTGCTGTCGGTCCAGCAGATCCTGCGCCGACTGGACGACCGCTTCCAACTCCTGACCAGTGACGGCACGGGCCACCTCCCGGCACGCCAGCGCACCCTGCGGGCCGTGCTGGAGTGGAGCCACGACATGCTCAGCGACACCGAGCGGCTCCTGCTGCACCGGCTGTCGCTGTTCTCCACCTGGTACCTGGAGGTCGCGGAGGACGTGTGCTCGGGCGAGGGCGTGGACTCCACGGACGTGCTCTCCCTGCACTTCTCCCTGCTGGACAAGTCCCTGGTGGTGATGGACTCCGAGATCGACGGGACCGCGCACTACCGGCTGACCGAGACGGTGCGGGCCTACGCCGCCGAGCGCCTGGGCGCCGACGCGGACCTGCGGTGGGGCCGGTACCTGCGGTTCACCGTGGACCGGTTGGAGGAGTCGGCCAAGAGCTCCGCCTCCTCCCAGACCTGGGACGAGTGGCTCGGGCGACTGCGCATGTACGACCACCACCGGGAGAACCACGCCCGGCTGGTGGAGTGGGCGCTGTCCCGGGGGCGCGTGGACGACGCCCTGCGGGTGTGCGTGGCGCTGCGGGCCCACTGGCTGATGCGGGACCTGTCGGCGGAGGGCAGCCGGCTCCTGGAACACGTGCTGGCGCACCAGCCCGACGACCAGGAGCCGGCGCTGCGTGCCCGCGCCCTGGCCCTGCACGCCGAGCTGCGCCTGGACGTGGACCCCGCGCCCCGGGTCGACACCCTGGCCTCCTGCGCGCTGGAGGCCGCCCGGGCCTGCCGTGAGCCGATCGCGGCCGCCTCGGCCCTGGCCACCCTGGCGACGCTCTCCCTGCGGACGGGAGCCCTGGAGGACGGCGAGCGGCAGGCCGCGCGGGCGCTGGACTGGGCGGGCCAGTCCGGTGACCCGATGACCGAGGCGAGCACCCGGGGCGTCCTGGCCGAGCTGGCCCAGCGCCGGGGCGCCACCGAGGAGGCCGTCACGCACCTGGAGGAGAGCGCCGCGGCCTCGCGTGAACTGGGCGACCGCTGGCGCGAGGCACGCGCCCTGTACGGGTTGGGCACCATCGCGGCCGAGGCCGGTGACCACGACCGCGCCCGGGAGCTGTTCTCCGAGGCCCTGGAGGTCTTCGTCGAGCTGCCCTCCGCGCCCTACGCGGTCCGGTGCGCCGCCGATCTGGGCCGCCTGCACCTGGCGGCACGGGACACCCTGGCCGCCCGGGAGCCGCTCAGCCGGTGCCTGCGGGTGAGTTTCACCTCCGGCCGCAGGATCGCGGTGGCCGAGGCCCTGGAGGCCCTGGCCGAACTCGCTCTGGCCGAGGAGGAGCCCACGCGTGCGGCGGCCCTGGCGGGGGTGGCGTCCGACCTGCGGACCGCGCTGGACCGACCGTCCGCCGAGACGGTGCGACTGCGGTCGGCGGTGGAGCGGCGGGTGGGCGCGGGCCGGGCCTCCGAGGCGTGGAACGCCTGGCGTTCGCTCCCCCTCGAACAGGTACGGGACCGGGCCCTGGCCTTCCCCCGTCCGCCCACGTCACGACTGACCGGGCCGGGGTCGCTCACTCCCCGGGAACGGGAGATCGCCACACTGGCCGAGAGAGGTCTGTCGAACCGGGAGATCGCGACCCGGCTCACTATCAGCCAGGCCACCGCGGCACGCCATATCGCGAACATCTTCAGAAAACTTTCGATTTCCTCGAGGACGCAGTTGACCGGCTGGGCTTCACCGAGAGAACCCGGCTGAACCAGGGGTGTTCGTGCCGAAGCACTTGCACAGTGCGCGTGCACCCGCTAAACCAGAAAGCCCAAGCCCCTTCGCCCACCTCGATGACGACCGTCCCCGTCCCCCTCGTATCCTCCGTGGTGAGAACAACCCCCAACAGCCCCTACTTGTGAAGGCCATGGCACCTCTGACCGCGCCTGCGCGGCACAACCTCCCCCTGCCGGGCACCAGCTTCGTGGGCCGGGAGCGAGATCTGAGCGATCTGCTCCGCCTGCTCGGCTCCAGCAGATCCGTGACGCTCTGCGGCGCCGACGGCATCGGCAAGACGCGGCTGGCCCTGCGTGTGGCCGAGCAGTCCACCGTGTCGTTCCCGGACGGGGTGTGGATCGCCGATCTCACCGACGTGCGCACCCCCCTGGAGGTGCACGCGCGCATCGCCCAGGCGGTCGGGGTGGTCGAGGAACCCGGGCTGCCGCTCGGGGTGACCGTGACCGAGGCGCTGCGGGACCGCAGACTGCTGTTGGTGCTGGACTCCTGTGAACACATCGCGGACGAGGTGACCGAGGTCGGGGAGACCCTGCTCGCGGAGTGCCCCGCCGTGTCGGTCCTGCTCACCAGCGAAGTGCCGGTGCGGCTGACCGGGGGCACGGTGTGGCGGGTGCCCGCCATGGCCCTGCCGGTGACCCCCCGCAACGCCCCTCCCCCGGACCCTGCCGACGCGGAGTCGGTGCGTCTGTTCATGGACCGCGCCCGTGCCCGCGACCCCCGGTTCACCGCCTCGGGCCCCGAACTGGAGGCGGTGGCGACCCTGTGCGACCTGGGCGGCGGGGTTCCGCTGGGGATCGAGGTACTGGGCGCCCGGGCACCCGAGGAGGGCATCCCCGCGCTCACGGACGGGCTCCGCGCCCACCTCGCCTCACCGATGTTCCAACCCGGCCCGGGGCAGGCCGTCTCGCGCAGCCAGGTCCTGCCGCTGGTGCTGGACTTCGTCTACCGGGGACTGCCCGAACCCGAACGCGTGCTGCTGCGCCGTCTCTCGGTGTTCCGGGGCTGGGACCTGGAACTGGCCGAGCAGGTGTGCGCGGACGAGTCCCTGCCCGAGCCGACCATCCTCGACCTGCTCACCTCGCTGCTGGACCGGTCCCTGATCACGGTGACCGGTGAGTTCGAGGGCCGGGTGCGTTACCGGCTGCCCGAGGCGGTGCGCCGGTTCGCGCAGGAGCGGCTGGTGGCGTCGGGCGAGTACGAGGTGTTCCAGGAACGCCTGCTGGCGCGCATGCTGCGCCTGGCGGAGGACCTGGGGCGGCGCCTGGAGTCGAGCCGGTCCATGCCGTGGTCGGAGCGGGACTCCGGCCGCCAACGGGTGATCGCCGAGTACGACACACTGCGTTCGCTGCTGCGCTGGTCCCTCCAGAAGGGCGCCGCCGAACCCGGACTGCGGCTCTGCGTGAGCCTGGTGGCCCACTGGGTGAGCCACAACAACTACTCCGAGGGCGCGCACTGGATGGACCGCCTGCTGGCGCTGGAGGAGAGCGCCAAGGCGCCCTCGCGGGCGCGGGCGCTGGTCGGCCGGGCCCAGTTGGCACGTGTGCGCCGGGACCACGAGCTGGCCCTGGAGGCGGGCGAGGAGGGGCTGCGGCTGTGCCGCGAGGCCGGCGACGACGTGTTCGTGCGCACCTGCCTGAGCCTGCTCGCGCTGGTGGAGGTGCGCGAACGCAACCTCGACCGCGCCTCCGTCCGGGTCGAGGAGGCCCTGCGCCTGTGCCGGGAGGCCGGAGACCTGTGGGGCGAGGCGATCGCCCTGGGCTGCCGGGCGGCCCTGGTCGCCCAGCAGGGGGACTACCCCACCGCGGACCACCACTACAACGCCGCGCTCACCCTGTTGCGGGGGATCGACCACCGCTGGGGGGTGGGGGTGACCCTGATGAACCAGGCACGCGCGGCCGAGGCCAACGACGACCTGATCACCGCCGACCGCTGTTACCGGGAGGCCCTGGACACCCAGCGGCTGATCGGCGCGGTGTCGGAGGAGGCCCGCTGCCTGGCCGGGATCGGCCGGGTCGCGCACGCCCAGGGCCACACCAGCCAGGCCTACGACTACCTGAGCGAGGGTCTGCTGCTCAGCCACGCCAGCGGGCAGCGGGCCGAGGCGGCCCGGAGTCTGGTGGCGCTGGCCCGGGTGGCCTTCGGTTCCGGACGGCGCGAGCCCGCCTGCCGTCTGGCCGGGGCCGCCACGGCGCTGCGTTCCCGGGTCGGACTGCCCGTGCGCCAGGCCCCGTGGCCTTTCGAGGACGAGGAGCGGGGACGTCGGCGCCGTCGCCAGCTGGTGACCTGGTGGGAGCAGGGGTACGCCCTGAGCCAGTCCGAGGCGGTGCGTGAGGCGGAACTGCTGGCGGAGGAGGGCCGGTACCCGGCTCCCCGGCCCGCGCGCAGGAAACGCGGCGGGGACGCGACCGCGACGGCCGCCACCAAGCCGGCGCCCGTGCCGGTGCCGCCCTCGCCGGAGTCGGCCAGCCCGGGGAAGCTCCTGACCCGACGGGAGCTGGAGATCGCCCAGTTGGTGAGCACCGGCAAGAGCAACCCCGAGATCGCCCGGACCCTGTTCATCACGTCGTCGACGGCAGCCCGGCACGTGGCCAACATCAACCGGAAGATGGGCTTCAACTCCCGCACGCAGATCACCGCGTGGATCAAGCGGCACCGTACGGGCTGACCGGGCCGCGAACACTCCGCGCGGACGGGACTCCCGGTTCTCGCGCGGGTTGTGTAGTTCTCGCCCGACCACGAATCTACATATGCATCTGCATGGCCAGATGCATGTGCATATTGCCATGAACGCGCTAGGCTCGAAGCCATGGGACTTCGGGCTCCCGGCACCGTGCGAACGGTGTTCGGCCGGTCCCAGAAACGGCCGTCGAATCCCGGGCCGAACCCCCGGGGATCGTCGCGCCGTCGGTACCGGGAGGGTTCCCGGAACCGGTGGGCAACCGTGCTGGCGCGAGGGGAGACCTGGGGAGGTCCCTCGCGGCGAACGTCCGGCGCGGCGCTTCCGGGCTCGCCACGTGGAGGGGGCGTGACGAGCCCGGGCAGCGGGCCCACACGGAGACCGTTCGAGTGGGGGATCGCATGGGGGTAGGGCTGACTTCAGGAACCGGACGACCCGGCCGTCATCTGCCGCGTCGGGACGACCCGATCGGATCGCTCACCGGTGGGCTGTGTGAGCGGCTGCGTCTGCGGACCGCGCGCGGCGGGACGATTCGCGGCGCCTCCGGACGGATGGACGCGCTGACCTTCGCCGCCACCGTCGAGCAGGCCGCCGCGGGGCTGAGCCGCCGCGGGATGTGTCTCGGGGACGTGGTCGGCGTCCTGGCTCCCGTCTCCCCCGACCGCTTCCTGGCCTCGTACACGGTCATGGCCGTGGGGGGCCGGGCTCTGACGGTCACGCCCGAGTCCGACCTGCGTACCCAGTGCCGTGCGCTGGCCGAGACCGACGCCCGGCTGCTGATGGTGAGCGAGGACCTGGCGGAGCGCGGGCTGGAACTGGCCGAGCGCTCGCGGGTGCGGCAGGTCATCACCTTCGGCAGCGCCCTGGGCACCACCCCGTTCCGGGAGCTGCTGCTGCCGAGTCCGGACGGGAACGTGTACAGCCCGGCGCGGGGCCTCTTCGACAACGGCCACCTGGGCTACGAGCCCGCCGGGGACGACATCCTCACCACGCTGCACACCCACCACGACCTCCTGGCCCGTTTCGCGGAGCTGCGGGGCGAGCTGGCCCTGACCGCCGACGACGTCGTCGCGGTGGGCGAGTCCGGGGACGAGGCCACCAGGCTGGCCCTGGTGGCACTGGCCCTGTGGACCGGGTCGTGCGTGGTCGCGGGCGAGGACTGCCCGCCGCCGGAGGGGCGGCGGATGACGGTCACCTGCGACCCCGTCCCCACACGCATCGCCCACCCGCAGTCCGACGTCGCGCGTTAGCTCGGGTTCCACGGAGAGTTCCGGGTCCGCGTCGTGCGGTCTCCTCCGGCGGCGTGGCCGCCGACGGGAGGGCCGGGCGGACCCGCTCGCCGCGACGTCGCGCCCCGAGGAGCGGGACCGGGGGTCTCGCACGCCGCCTCTCGGAAGTCGGTCACACGGCCGGACGTCCGCGGGGAGAGCGGGCCACCGGCAGGCGGAGACACCACGCCAGTGCCGTCCGACCCACGCCTGGGGGGACGTACGTCCCTGAACGCACCCTGGAGGGACACGGAGCGCGTCATGGAGGGGGCAGGGCTACTCCGGGCCCGGTGGCCCCGTGTACGCCCTCTGAGGGGGCTCTCAGGCGGTCTCGCCGACCGCGTTCCCGCCCGTCTCGTCATCGATCTCGAACCAGGTCACGTGGGTGGCCTCGCTCCAGTACTCACCGTTGCGCGTGGCACAGCTGTCGACGATGAACCTGCCGCGCCCGAAGTCGTCGCCGTCCTCGCGGGTGTGCCCGCTCTCGGTGTCCACCGGGTCGCGCTCGCCCTGGTCCGCCACAGCCACTCGGAGCCTGTTCGCGTCGGAGCGGATGAACAGCGTCATCACGCCTCCGCTCTGCCCCGAGCGCGAGTGCAGCAGGGCGTTGGTCGCCAGCTCGCTCACGGCCAGTTCCGCGTCGTCCAGGGCCCCGTCGCCGTGCCCGTTCCTGGTGAGGAACTCACGGACCCGCGCGCGGATGGACCGCACGGCGGTCAGGTTTCCCGCGCAGCTCCACACGGTGTGGTCGGTGACCCCACCCGTGAGGTCCCCGACGTCGATCCTCGGGGCGGTCGACGTCACGGCGTCTGCGGCCTCCGCGGGCACGTAGTCCCGGAGTTGCCTCGCCTCAGCCATCCGGTCACTCCAATCACCCGCGACGGGCGCGCGGGTTGCGCCGCCCGCACTCACCTTAGACAAGGGTGTGCCGGGTCCAGAACAGCACACCTGGGTTCCTCTCGCCGGGGATTGGTCACAAAACCTCGTCCCGTGTCCTCCCCGATGTGGACAAAGGAAACAGCCCGGCCCCCAGGACGGACCATGTGACGTGCCACACCCAGGCAATGCGTGGCCATATCCGGCCGCGCACGGCGCGCGCACTCCCCCGAAACGCTGGGC
Source organism: Nocardiopsis sp. NPDC058789 (assembly GCF_042745575.1). NCBI lineage: Bacteria > Bacillati > Actinomycetota > Actinomycetes > Streptosporangiales > Nocardiopsidaceae > Nocardiopsis > Nocardiopsis sp. NPDC058789. Next base: position 22,452 of record NZ_JBHYOW010000014.1, on the reverse strand, counting down.
ACGAGGTCTCCGGAGACCCGACCGCGCCACCCCGAGAGAGTCACCCTACGTGATCGAGCGCCTGGTAAAGACGGAAAACCGACGACTAAACGCCACGTTTTCACTACTCACAGGCAACGATGAGGACACAACAGGGGGCGCCGAAAACGCATCCGGGGTGCCTACCACGGCGCGGACGGTGCTCGCGAACGGACACGCCGGACGCCCTCCCATCCGGCCTGAAACCCCCAGGCCACAGCAGATGTCACCAATCCCTCACACACCATCCCGGACACTCCGTAAGAAATCCCCTGAGCGCCTCCGGGACCGCCCCGACCTCGTTTGACGCTTCCTGTAGTGCGAACAAGTATCGATTGGGGCCGATCCCGACATTCCCTCCCGGGGGCACCCCAAGCCACCGTCTGTCACCAGGGTCCCGGCCTCTCCGAAGCTCCCGTCCCCACACGAGGTGTCCCCGTGCCAGCCCAGTCCGAAGACCCCACCACCGCTCTGAACCACCTCACCTCCCGCCGCAGCCTCCTCAAGGCCGGTGCCGCCGGCGCGGCCGTGGCCCCGGTCCTGGCCGCGTGCGGCGGCGGGGACTCCGGCTCCGGTGGTTCCGGCGACGGCGAGCCCCAGACCGGCGGCCGCCTCAAGGTGGGTGTCGCCGGTGGCGGCGCCAGCGACACCCTGGACGCGCACGACCCCACCGACAACGTCGACATCGCGCGCAACCACGCGCTGTACGCGGCGCTGATGCGCTTCGACAACGACGGCACCATCGAGCCCTACCTGGCGGAGTCGCTCGAGCCCAACGAGGACGGCACCGAGTGGACGCTGGTGCTCAAGGAGGGCCTGACCTTCCACGACGGCACCCCGGTCACGACCGAGGCGGTCGTGTACTCCCTCAAGCGCATCCTCGACCCCGACAACCCCATGCGCGGCGCGGGTGACATGCCCGGCGTCGACCCGGAGAAGCTCGAGGTCGTCAGCGACCTGGAGATGACGATCCCGGTCGACGAGCCCCTGGTGACCCTGCCCGAGGCGCTCGCCGAGTACTACAACTGCGTCGTCCCGGTGGACTACGACCCGGCCAACCCGATCGGGGCCGGCCCCTTCAAGTTCTCCGAGTTCAAGGTCGGGGAGTACAGCGTCTTCGAGCGCCACGAGGGCTTCCACATCGAGGGCCTGCCCTACGTGGACGAGCTGGAGATCGTGAACTTCCCCGAGGACGACGCCCGCGTCAACGCCCTCAACAGCGGCAACGTCCAGGTCATCAGCCAGGTCCCGCACGTCCAGGTCGCCATCATGGAGGGCGACCCCAACGTGAACATCCTGGAGTCCGAGACCGGCATGTGGCTGCCCTTCACGATGAACGTGGAGGAGGCCCCCTTCGACGACGTGCGCGTCCGCCAGGCCTTCCGTCTCATCGTCGACCGCCAGGAGATGATCGACCAGGCACTGGCCGGGTACGGACAGGTCGGCAACGACATGTACGCGCGGATGGACCCGTCCTACCCCGAGGACCTCCCCCAGCGCGACCAGGACATCGCGGAGGCCAAGCGCCTGCTCGCGGAGGCCGGTCACGAGGACGGCCTGGAGGTCGAACTGGTCACCTCCGACATCAGCGCCGGTGTGGTCGCCGCCGCCGAGGTCTTCCAGGAGCAGGCCCGCGAGGCCGGGGTCACCGTGACCCTGCGCCGGGTCAACCCGAGCGACTACTGGAACCCGGAGGAGGGCTTCCCGTACGCCTTCGGCCAGGACTTCTGGAGCGCCCGGAACTACATCACCCAGACCGCCCAGGGCTCGGTCGTGGGCGCCCCCTACAACGAGACCATGTGGGGCGAGCACGAGGAGTGGCTGGAGCACCTGGAGGAGGCGCGTCAGACCGCCGACGAGGACGCGCGCCACGAGCTCATCCGCAAGGCCCAGGAGATCGAGCACGAGGAGGGCGGCTACATCGTGTGGGGCTTCGTGAACCTGCTCGACGCCTACCACGTCTCGGTGCACGGGCTGGAGCCGGCGGTCTCCGGCCATCCGCTGGGTTCCTACGCCTTCCACACCATGTGGCTGGAGCAGTAGCGGACATCCGGTTCCCGAACCTCCAGACCGCTATCGAAAGCTCACCATGACTCGACTCATCGTCGTCCGCCTCTTCTTCGGAGCGCTGACGCTCTGGGCGGTGTCCCTCGTGGTCTTCGCGGCCACGCAGGCGCTGCCGGGCGACGCAGCCCAGCTCATCCTGGGCCGCGACGCCACCCCGGAACGGCTGGAGGCGCTCCGCGACCAGCTGAACCTGCACGAGCCCGTGGCCGTGCAGTACATGCAGTGGCTCCAGGGACTGCTCCAGGGCGACCTGGGCACGTCGTTCTCCAACCGGCTGCCCGTCGCCGAGTACCTCACCGACCCGGTGCGGAGCTCGCTGACCCTGATGGGTCTGTCGGCCCTGGTCGCGACCCCGATCGCCCTGTTCGTCGGGGCGTTCAGCGCCCTGCGCCGCGACCGCGCCTTCGACCACACGTCGTCCATGGGCACGCTCGTCCTGGCGTCCGTCCCCGAGTTCGTGGTCGGCATCCTGCTGATCCTGCTCCTCGGTCCGGGCGGCCTCGGCGTGTTCCCGTCCGTGTACGCCCGTGAGGGCGGGCCCGAACAGTGGGTCCTGCCGGTGCTGACCCTGGCGCTGGCCGTGGCACCGCCGATCGTGCGCATGATGCGGGCGACGATGATCGAGGTCCTGGAGAGCGAGTACGTGCAGCAGGCGCGGCTCAAGGGCATGGGCGAGCGCACGGTGCTGTGGCGCCACGCCGCGCCCAACGCGATCGGCCCGGTCGCCCAGGTGGTCGCCCTCCAGCTGGCCTGGCTGGCCGGCGGCGTGGTCGCCATCGAGTTCCTGTTCAACTTCCCCGGTGTCGGCAAGGTCCTCATGGACGCCATCGGCAACCGTGACGTGCCGCTGATCCAGGCCGTGGTCCTGCTCATCGCGGGGATCTACATCCTCGTCAACCTGGTCGCGGACGTGATCGGGCTGGCCGCCAACCCGAAGGTGAGGGTCGCGAACCGATGACTGGACCTTCGACGAGCACACCCGTCACGGAGTCGCCCCGGCGGCGTCCGGGACTGTTCCGGACCGCCTGGCGGTTCGGCCGTACCAAGGTCGGTGTGGCCCTGACCGGGCTGATCGTCCTGATCGCCGTGCTGGGGCCGTTCCTGGCGCCCTACACGGCCACCGAGTTCGTGTCCAAGCCGTTCGAGACGGGTGTCGACGGCACCCTGTTCGGCGGCGACAACCGGGGCCGTGACGTGTTCACCCGCTTCCTGTGGGGCGGTTGGACACTGCTGCTGCTGGCCGCCGCGTCCGCCGGGATCGGCGTGGCCGCAGGAACGGTGATCGGCGTGATCGCCGGTTACCGTCGCGGCTGGGTGGACGACGTCCTCATGCGCACCAACGACGTGCTGCTGGCCTTCCCCCAGCTCATCGCCGCCCTGCTGGTGATGTCGATCCTCGGCCCGAAGGTGTGGCTGATCGTCGCGGTCATCGCGGTCTCGCACATGCCCCGCGTGGCCCGGGTGATCCGCGAGGCCACCCGCAAGGTGATCGAACAGGACTACGTGAAGGCGGCCGAGGCGATCGGCCTGCCCCGCTGGCGGATCATGACGGTGGAGATCCTGCCCAACGTGACCAGCCCGCTGCTGGTGGAGCTGGGTCTGCGTCTGACCTACTCGATCGGTGTCGTGGCGGTGCTCGGGTTCCTCGGCATGGGGCTCCAGCCGCCCACGGCGGACTGGGGGCTGATGATCAACGAGAACCGCCAGGGCATGGCCATCCAGCCGTGGGCGGTCGCGCTGCCCGTCACGGCGATCGCGGTGCTCACCGTCGGCGCCAACCTCATCACCGACGGGCTCTCCCGCGCGGCGATCGGCATCGACAGGGGGGTCGAGAAGTGACCTTGGACGAGAACACGGAACGCGCGCGGCGCCACGATGGCGAGACCGTGCTGGTGGTCGACGGGCTGACCGTGATCGGCCGCCCCTCGGACGTCGAGATCATCAGCGGCGTGTCCATCACCGTGAGGCGCGGCGAGATCCTCGGGCTGGTGGGTGAGTCCGGTTCGGGCAAGACCACCCTGGGGCTGTCCCTGCTGGCGCACTGCAAGCGCGCCACGGAGATCGTCGGCGGTCAGGTGCTTGTCGGTGACCGGGACCTGGCCACGCTGAACGAGCGCGAGGTCCGGGAGCTGCGCGGCCGCGCGGTGGCCTACATCCCGCAGTCGCCCGCCTCCGCCCTCAACCCGGCACTGCGGCTGGGCACGCAGCTCACGGAGGCCCTGCACGACGACGCGCTGACGGCCCAGGAGACCCGGGACCGGGTCCGCGAGGTCATGCGCGAGGTGGCCCTGCCCGACGACGACGCCTTCCTGCGCCGCTACCCGCACCAGCTCTCCGGAGGGCAACAGCAGCGGGTGGCGATCGCGATGGCGTTCGTGGGCCGCCCGGACGTGATCGTGCTCGACGAGCCGACCACCGGCCTGGACGTGACCACGCAGGCGCACGTACTGGAGACCATCCGGTCGATGACCCGCGACTACGGCACCGCCGGTGTGTACATCAGCCACGACATGGCCGTGGTGGCCGACCTGGCCGACGACATCGCGGTGATGTACCGGGGCGAGGTCGTGGAGCACGGGCGCGCCCAGACGGTGCTGTCCGCCCCCCGGCACGCGTACACCCGTCAGCTGCTGATGGCGGTGCCGCTGCTGAGGACCTCCGGGCACGAGGAGCCGGAACCGGTGGAGGAGCCGCTGTTGCGGGTCTCCGGGCTGGCCGCCGGGTACGGGCGCACGCAGGTGCTGGAGGGGATCGACGTGTCGGTCTCACGAGGCGAGTGCGTGGCACTGCTGGGCGAGTCCGGTTCGGGCAAGACCACCCTGTCGCGCTCGGTGGCGGGTCTGCACCACCAGTTCACCGGTGAGATCCTCTTCGACGGGGAGCCGCTGGCCACCAGCAGCTACCGCAGGACGGCGGAGCAGCGCCGCCGGGTGCAGTACGTGTTCCAGAACCCGTACGAGGCGCTGAACCCCCGCAAGCGGGTGCGCGAACAGATCCTGGGCCCCTACCGGCACCTGGTGGGCAACCCCGACGACCCGGACGCGGTGGTGGCCCGGGCCCTGGAACGGGCCTCCCTGCCCGCTTCCTACGCGGACCGTTTCCCCGAGCAGCTCAGCGGCGGCGAGCGCCAGCGCGTGTGCATCGCGCGCGCGGTGGCCACCGGGCCGGACCTGCTGGTGTGCGACGAGATCACGTCGGCGCTGGACGTGTCGGTGCAGGCGGAGATCGTGAAGCTGCTGCGCGAGCTCCAGGACCAGGGCATGGCGCTTCTGTTCGTCACGCACAACATCGCTCTGGTCTCCAACATCGCGGAGCGGGTCGCCATCCTCAACAAGGGCGAGATCGTCGAGTACGGACCGGTGGGCGAGGTGATGTCGTCGCCTCGGCACGAGTACACCCGCGCGCTGATCGCGGACACCCCGGACTTCGAGCTGTCCTTCCCCGGCGCCCCCGAGCGCCTGGGCATGGACGCCGAGCGGAAGGGCTCGACGGACCGCGTCTCCGAGGGCTGACCCGGACGCGGAGGTGACGGGGGCGGGGCGCGCGACGCGCCCCGCCCCCGACCCCGCTCAGGGCAGGGGGTCGGCCTCACGGGTGGCGGAGTGCTCGGCGGGGCGGGCCAGCGTGACCAGGACCAGGAGGCCCAGGGCGGAGCTGGCGAACAGCAGCAGGCCCATGGGAACCGCCGTGGTCTCGTCCAGGCCGACCATGGGCGCGACCACGGCGCCGATGAGCATCGGCAGGGCGCCCAGGAGGGAGCTGGCGCTCCCGGCACGGTTCTCCTGGCCCTCCATGGCCAGGGCGAAGGACGCGGTGAGGACCACTCCCATGCAGGTCATGTAGACGAAGATCGGCACGACGAGCAGGACCAGCGGCCCGTGGAGGAGCGCGGTGGCGAGCACCACGGCGGTGGCGGCCACCGCCGTGACCACGGCGACCGCGAGGAGGGAGCGCTCGCCGTGGCGGTCGCTGAGACGGCCCACGACGGTGCTCCCGAGGATGATCCCCACGCCGTTCACCCCGAAGAGGAACCCGAAGACCTGCGGGGACACCCCGTGGAGGTCCTGGTAGACGAAGGGGGTCCCGGCGACGTAGGCGAAGCTGCCGCCGTGCAGGAGGCCGACGATGAGCGTGTACCCCAGGTAGCGACGGTCCCGGAACAGAGCGCCCATGGTGCGCAGGCTGCCCCCGAGCGTGCCGGGGATCCGCCGCTCCACGGAGAGGGACTCCGGCAGGCGCGCCGCCGAGACCGCGAGGATCACGGCGCCGAGCAGGGCCAGCGCCCAGAAGACGCTCCGCCAGGTCGTCGAGGGCAGGAGCAGGACCCCGCCACCGACGATCGGGGCGACCATCGGGGCGACCGCGACCACCACCATGATCAGGGCGAAGAACCGGGTGAGCGCGGTGCCGTCGAAGACGTCCCGCACCACGGCGCGGGAGAGCACCACCCCGGCGCTGGCGGTGAAGCCCTGGAGGAAGCGGCCCAGTACCAGGATCACGGTGTTGGGAGCGAGCGCGCACAGGGCCGAGGAGAGGACGAACAGGGCCACGCAGACCAGGAGCGGCCCGCGTCTGCCCCGCGCGTCGCTGATCGGTCCGATCACCACCTGACCGACGGCCAGGCCCACCAGGCAGGTGGTCAGGCTCAGCTGCACCTGGGAGGCGCTGGCGCCGAGGTCGTCGGAGATCTCCGGGAAGGCCGGGAGGTACATGTCGATGTTGAGCGGGCCGAGCACCGTCAGCAGGGCGAGGAGGAGGGCCAGCCCCAGCCGTGCGCGGCCGGTCGGATTGCGGAGCATGGGGCCTCTCTGCGGCGAGGGTGAGGGAGCCCGTCAACGGTACCCAGCGACCTCGGCGCCGGGCCCCGGTCGGTCCGCAACCTGACGGTGATGCGTCAGGCTCAGAAGAGCACCGACATGACCTCCCCGACCTGGCGGAAGCCGACGCGCTGGTAGGTGGCCCTGGCAGGGGCGTTGAAGTCGTTGACGTACAGGGTCACCCGGGGGGCGATCTCGGCGCGGGCGTAGTTGACCACGGCCGCCATGCCCGCGCTCGCGTACCCCTGACCGCGCAGATCGGGGTGGACCCACACGCCCTGGACCTGGCAGGCCTGGGGGGTGACGGCGCCGATCTCGGCCTTGAACACCACGCGGCCGTCCTCGATCCGGGCGAAGGCGCGGCCGGTGCGGACCAGTTCCTCGACACGGGCGCGGTAGAGGGCGCCGCCGTCGCCGGAGTCCGGCGGGACACCGACCTCCTCGGTGAACATGGCCACGCAGGCGGGGACGAGGGTGTTGATCTCGTGAACGCGGACCCGGCGCACCAGGGGGTCGGGGGCGACGACGGGCGGGCCGTTGATCTCCAGGACCGGCTGGCTGGCGCGGATGGCGCGGGCCGGCCCCCAGGCGGGGGTGATCTGCTCCCAGAAGTCCCTGACCGCCTCGACGGGGCCGACGATCGACGAGCAGCGTCGGCCGCGCCAGCGCGCGTGGTCCGCGAACCCGCGCACGGCGGCGGGTCCGGCGTTGACCGGGACGAGGTTGGCCCCCGAGTAGCACAGGGCCGTGAGTCTGCCGCGTTCGGTGTGTCCCCAGACCTCGGCCCCGGCTCCGCCGGTCATGCCCGTGGTCATCAGTCGTGAGGCGACGAAGACGTTGCCCACGGGGTCCGCGTCCAGGAGCGCGCGGACGGCCTCCCGGTCGCGTTCTCCCAGAATCCGTACCGCCGAGGTCCGCAGCATCGCATCTCCCCCATCTTCCCGGTCACCGTCTCCGGCGGTCACCGGATCGGTTCATGGGCCCACGACGAATTCGCGCCGATTCCAGCCTATTAGACCGTCTGTCCGGACTCACCTGGATGTTTCGAGTCCGATCGGTCCGAGGCGGTCCACCTGTGCGGCCTCGGTGCCCGGGGCGTCACGCGGGGCGGGCTCGGGCCGGGCCTCGCAGGTGACGTCGGGGGCGTCCGCGCCGCGTTCGGGCAGGACCCCGTCCCGGAGGTAGGCGACGACGGTCTCGTCCACGCAGGCGTTCCCGGTGAGCGCGACGCCGTGGGTGATGCCGCCGTCCTCGATCACCAGCGCGGAGCCGGGCAGGCGCTCGCGCAGGGAGTAGGCGCCCGCGATCGGGGTCGCGCCGTCCTCCGTGGCGTGCACGACGAGCGCGTCGCCGTCGTAGGCGGGGTGTTCGTCCGGGCCGTCACCGACCTTGAACCAGGGGTCGGACTCGCTGGACCACGAGGCACACGGCGCGTTGTACCAGATGTTGTGCCACCCCAGGAAGGGCGCGTCCGCGTGGACCTGCCGGGCGTCCCTGTTCCAGGTGTCCCAGTCACGCGGCCACGGGGCGTCGGTGCACTGGACCGCGAGGTAGCCGCCGAAGCCGGGGTCGCTGTCGGCGTCGTCGCCGTAGTTCCCGTGGAGCTCCAGGAGCGGGGCGGAGTCCGCGTCGTTGATCCGGGCGGCCAGCGCGGCGGCAACGGTGGGCCAGGAGTTGCCGCTGTAGGCGACGACGGAGACGGCGCCGTCCAGTTCCGTGGGGCCGACCGTGTCCTCCAGCGGGGCCTCGCGGAGGCTGGCGCGCAGGTCGTAGAAGGCGGCGGCGACCGTCTCGCCGTCGGTGCCCAGTCCGTAGACGGCGTCGTGGCGGGCGATCCAGTCGAAGAAGTTCACGGCCGCGTGGTCCAGGGACCGGCTCTGGAGGAGGTTGCTGTCGTACCAGGGCAGGCTCGGGTCGACGACGCTGTCCAGCACCACGGCGCGCACGCTGTCGGGGTACAGCGAGGCGAAGACCGTGCCCAGGTAGCTGCCGTAGGAGTAGCCGAGGTAGTCGATCCGGTCGAGGCCGAGGGCGACGCGGATGGCGTCCATGTCGTGCGCGGTGTCCTCGGTGCGCATGTGGTCCAGGAGCGGCCCGGTGTTCTCGGCGCAGGCGGCGGCGTAGGCCTCGGCGTCCTCACGCAGGGCCCGCTCCTCAGCGGCGTCGGCCGGGACGGAGTCCTTGCGGACGGGGGCGAAGTAACCGGGGTCGCAGGTGACGTTGGGTGTGGAGGCGCCCATGCCACGCGGGTCGAAGGAGACCACGTCGTAGATCTCGCGCAGTTCCTCGGGCATGCGGTTGTGGGTGTGGGCGGCCCACGCGCGTCCGGCGCTGCCCGGCCCGCCGGGGTTGACCAGGAGGGTGTGTTCGGCGGTGCCGGTGGCGGGGACCCGGGAGAGGGCGATCTGGAGGGTCTCCGCGAGGTCGCCGACGCGCTGGCCGCCGGTGGTCCTGGCCATGGGCACGGTCAGGGTGGCGCACTCCATCTCCGTGCCGCTCACCGGTGCGAGGTCCTCACAGGGCCGCCAGTCGAGCGCGCTCTGGTCGATCCGGGTGGTCGGCGGTGCGGCCGTCCCGGCCGTGGCCGTGGGCACGGCGACCAGTGAGGCCAGGAGCACCCCGACGGAGACGGCTGCCCACTGTGTGCCCGATGAACGCACTCGCTTACCCCCGATACCGGCCATGATGTCCTCATGCATTCTCACCGCTACCCGGCGTGACCTCCGGAAGCGACACGGGCCCCATTCGAGCACTCCCCCGGTAACATGTGCCCTGGTCAGATCAGAAATGGACAAAGGGGCAGAATGCGGCTTGATCGTGTCGACGAGCGGATCATCGCGATGCTCGGCGCGGACGCGCGGACGAGTTTCGCGGAGATCGGCGGCGGGGTCGGCCTCAGCCCCTCCGCGGTCAAGCGCCGCGTGGACCGTCTGATCGAGTCCGGGGCCGTGCGCGGTTTCACGGTGGTCGTGGAGCCCCAGGCGATCGGCTGGACCACCGAGGCCTTCATCGAGCTGTACTGCCGCGCCCGCACGTCCCCCGGCGAGATCCGGATCGGCCTGTCCGGGTACGCGGAGGTCACCTCGGCCTGCACCGTCACCGGGGAGGCCGACGCCATCGTGCAGGTGCGCGCCCGCGACACCCAGCACCTGGAGGAGGTCATCGAGCGGATCGGGGCCGAGCCCTTCGTGGTCCGCACCAAGAGCACCCTGGTGCTCTCCCGCCTGGTGGACCAGCCCATCCTCGCCGGTACCGCCGACCCCGACCCGTCGGACCAGAACACCCCCTGACCCCACCCGGCCCGACGCCGGGGATCGGGGGCGCCGGAGTTCCTCCGGCCCCGTCAGTCCTCGGGGAGGGCGACCGGGGCCAGCTCGTCGAACAGGTCGCCGGGGCCGGGGTTGGTCGGGTCGGTCTCGCCGCCGAAGTGGTGCATGACGCCCCACACCGCGTTCAGGGCGGTCTGCACGGCGCCCTCGGCCCACCCCGCGGTCCAGGACACGTCGTCACCGGCGAGGAACAGACCCCGGTGCCGTTCGGCCAGGTCCGCCTGGTGGAAGTGCGTGAACAGGCGGCGCTGGTACCGGTAGTGCCCGGGCAGGTTGGCCTTGAACGCGCCCATGAAGTACGGCTCGTCCTCCCAGGACACCGTGACCGGGTCACCGGTGATGTGCGAGCGCACGTCCACGTCCGGGTAGATCTTGCCGAGCGAGGCGAGCATGACCTCCAGGCGCTCGTTGGCGGACAGCGGCAACCACTTCAGCGAGTCGTCGCACCAGGTGTAGGAGAGGCAGATGGCCGCCGGGCCGTCCGGGTCCTCCCCCTCCAGCAGGTAGGTGCCCCGGGTCATGCGGTCGGTGAGCGTCATGCTCATGACGTCACGGCCGGTCTCCGGGTCCCGGTCCCGCCAGAACGCGCGGTCCACCGGCACGAACAGCTTCGAGGACTCCATGTAGTGGGTCCGCTCGATCGCGGTCCAGTGGTCGATCGGCAGCAGGTCGTCGTCGCAGTCGATCTTGGACAGCATCATCCAGGACTGCGCCGTGAACACCGCCGCCGGGTAGGTGCGGGTGGAACCGGAGGCGTCGGTGACGGTGAGGTTGCCCGCCGGGGACCCCTTGGCCGCCGTGCGGCGCAGCGCGGTCACGGCCGGACGCGGCTCACCACCGTGCAGTGAGGCCAGCGACGTCCCCCGCGCCCAGTGCACGAGCTTGTCCGGGGCGTCCTCCCACAGACGGAGCGGGAGCTGGTCCACGCCCCCGACGATGCCCATGTGGTCGTCGTCGGCGCCCGTGTAGGTGACCCGGAGGATCTCCAGGATGGAGTTGGGGAAGTCGGTGTCCCAGCCTCCGGTGCCGAAGCCCACCTGGCCGAAGACCTCGCGGTCGCGGAACGACGCGAACCCCGGGGACTCGCACAGGAAGCCGTAGAAGGTCTGGTTGTCCAACCGCTCGACCAGCCGGTTCCAGATCTCCTTCTGCGTGGCCACGTCGCGGTCGCGGATGGCCCGCTGCATCCGGGTGTGCTCCACGCTCTCCAGGGTCCGGTCCCAGGCGCGCGCCACGTCGCGGTAGAGCTCGGGCAGGTCGTCGAGGTGCGTCGCGTAGTGCGACTCCCCCTTGAGGTCCACGACGGTGCTCGGGGTCGCGGGCGAGAGCGGGTTGGGGAAGGGGCTGGTACGCAGGCCCACGCGGTCGGCGTAGTGCCAGAAGGACGTGGAGGTCGGGGGAAAGCGCATGGCGCCCATCTCCGCGACCACGTCGTCGGGGGCGCCGGGCAGGCGCTCGGTGCGCAGGCGCCCGCCGATCCGGTCGGCCTCGTACACGACCGGCCGCAGCCCCATCTTCATGAGCTCGTAGGCGGTGACGATTCCGGACAGCCCGCCGCCGATCACCGCGACCTCGGTGCCGAGGTGCTCGGCCGGCACCTGGCCCAGTCCGGCCGGGTGGGCCAGGAACGCGTCGTAGGCGAACGGGAAGTCGGGCCCGGACATGGTCAGCGGACGGTCGTCGGTCCGGGAGTCGGACACGGGTGCGGTACCGGCGGACGTGGGCACGGCGGACGTCATGGGGCCCTCCTTCACTGGGGCAGGGTGTGGACCGCCGCGGGCGCGGCGGGGTGGGATGGATGTCAGGCGTCGGGGTACAGGTCCGGTCGGCGGTCGCCCAGGTAGGAGAGCTCCGCGCGGGAGGCCTCGGTGGCGGCCGGGTCGACGTCACCGACGAGCAGGGCCTCGGTGGGCCCGCCCCGCAGCAGCTCGGCGCCGTCCGGGCCCACGAGGGCGCTCAACCCGACGTAGTCGAGTTCGCCCTCGGTGTCGCAGCGGTTCACGTAGGCCACGTGGATCTGGTTCTCCATGGCCCGCGCGGGGACGAGGAGGGTGGCCACCGACGTGTTCGGCGCCATCAGGGCGGTGGGCACGACGAGGAGCGTGGTCCCGGCCCGCGCGTGCGCGCGCACGGCCTCGGGGAACTCGACGTCGTAGCAGACCAGGAGGCCGATGCGGTGGCCGTCGAGGTCGGCCTGGACGACCAGTGCGTCACCGGCGCGGAAGTGGTCCCGGTCCAGGTCTCCGAACAGGTGGGTCTTGCGGTAGAGCGCGCGGGAGGCCCCCGTGGCGTCCACCAGCCGGACCGCGTTGTACACGTCGCCGTCGGCCAGTTCGGGGAACCCGTGGACAATGGCCACCCCGGTGTCGGCGGCGATCCGGGAGACCTCGGCGAGGAGCGGCCCGTCCGCCGGTTCGGCCAGGTCCCGGACCCTGCTGCCGATGTTGTAGCCGGTCAGCGACATCTCGGGGGTGACCAGCAGGGTCGCGCCCTCGGCCGCGGCCTCGCGTGCCCGCTCGCGGAGCCGCTGGAGCGAGGAGGCGGGGTCGCCGCTGCGTCCCGTGCCCTGGTCGAGGGCCACGCGCAGTGGTGCGGGCATCGCTGCGTACCTCCTGGTGCGTCGCCGCTGGTCGGCCGCGTCCACTCTAGGTGGAGCAGTGCGTGGGAACCGTGTGTACGACGTGCACTCCGTTGCGAGTTCGCGGCGATTCGTCGTGGTTCGTTGCGCGAAATCGCGGTGTCACGCTCCGTTCGCTCGCGTCCACGGTCCCAGAGTGAACGTGGGGCGGGGCCGGGGGATTGCCCCGGCCCCGCCCGTGCTCACACGTCCGACGTGTGCCCGGTCCCGGTCAGGAGCCGACCCGCACCGTGGGCTCGTCCTCCAGCGCGGAGCGCCGCATGCTGTAGCCGAAGTAGATGGCCAGACCCACCACGAGCCAGGCGCCGAAGGCGACCCACACGCTGACCGGCATGCTGAGCATCAGGTAGGCGCAGGCCAGGACGCCCAGGACCGGGGTCACCGGGGCTCCGGGCATCCGGAAGGCGCGCGTGAGGTCGGGGCGGTTCCTGCGCAGCACGAGCACGGCGACGTTGACCAGGGCGAAGGCGAAGAGCGTGCCGATGGCGGTGGCGTCCGCGAGCGGGCCGAGCGGGATCAGGGCGGCCAGCAGGGCGATGAACACCGAGGTGATGATCGTGTTGGCGCGCGGGGTGCCCCGGTCGTCCACCTTGGAGAAGGCGGCCGGGATGAGCCCGTCGCGGGACATCGCGAAGAGGATGCGGGTCTGGCTGTAGAGGACGACCAGGACGACGCTGGCCAGAGCCAGGACGGCGCCCGCAGCGAAGATGACCGCCCAGATCGGGGTGCCGGTGACCACGGTGAGGATCCCGGCCAGGGAGGTCCGCCCCTCCGCGAACTCGGTCCAGTTGAGGGCGCCGACCGCGCTGAAGGCCACCAGGCAGTAGATCGCGGTGACCACGATCATGGAGAACATGATGGCGCGCGGCAGGTCGCGCTGCGGGTTCCGGGCCTCCTCGCTGGCGGTGGAGGCGGAGTCGAAGCCGATGTAGGAGAAGAACAGGGTGGCGCCGGCGGCGGAGACACCCGCCATGCCCATCGGCATGAACGGCGCGAAGTTGCCCCGCTGGACGGCGGTGACCGCGATGGCCACGAACATCACCAGCACGGCGATCTTGATGGTGACCATGACGGCGTTGGCGCGGGTGCTCTCCCGCACCCCGGCGAGCAGGGCGAACATCGACAGCAGGACGACGACGGCCGCGGGCACGTTGACCAGGCCGCCCTCCATGGGTCCGGCCAGGAGCGCGCCGGGCAGCGACAGACCCGTGGTCAGGTGCAAAAGCTCGTTGATGTACTGGCCCCAGCCGACGCCGACGGCCGCCACGGAGACCCCGTAGGTGAGCATCAGACACCAGCCGCACACCCAGGCCATGAACTCGCCCATGGTGGCGTAGCTGTAGGAGTAGGCCGAGCCGGAGGCGGGGATCATCCCGGCCATCTCGGCGTAGGCGAGCGCGGAGAAGAGCGCGGTCACACCGGCCAGGACGAACGCGAGGATGACGGCGGGTCCGGCGATCGGGACCGCCTCGCCCAGGACCACGAAGATGCCGGTACCCAGGGTGGCGCCGATACCGATCATGGACAGCTGCCAGAACCCCATGGTGCGGCGCAGGCCGTGGCCGCCCTCGGTCTCGGCCACGAGCTTCTCGACCGGCTTGCGTCGGCTCAGACGCCGCCCCAGCGTGGGCGCGGAAGCGTCCGCCCGCGCGGGGCTCTTCTGGTCCACCACGAAATGACTCCTCGACGTTCTGCGGGTGGGCACACCGGATCGGCGCCGTCGCGAACCAACGGGACCCCACTTGTGCCTTGGGCAACGTTAATGGTGTTGCGTGAGTAACATGACCCACATTCGTTGCCCATGTCCGCTTTCCGGGCCCGAATCATGCGCACCGACGCAAGAAAACGCACGCCGTGGTGACTCGTGCCACATGACATGACTCACGGTGATCAGGCTCTCGTGACCAGCGACGACGCGGGTCCCGCCCGTAGGTGTAAGCGTCCGATCGCCCCGGGTGTTCCCACCCCGTCCGGCGGGTTCCACGTCAAGGCGGCGTCAGGACACGACAAAGGGGAGCACGGCCGCCGCCGTACTCCCCTCGAAGCGTGGTTCCTCCCCCGACGGGGAGGGGGTCAGCTCGCCACGGACACGCTGGGCTCGCCCTCGACCCCGGCCTCGCCCATCTCCTCGGCGATGCGCATGGCCTCCTCGATCAGCGTCTCCACGATCTTGGACTCGGGCACGGTCTTGATGACCTCGCCCTTGACGAAGATCTGGCCCTTGCCGTTGCCGGAGGCCACACCCAGGTCGGCCTCGCGGGCCTCGCCGGGACCGTTCACGACGCAGCCCATGACGGCCACGCGCAGCGGCACCTCCAGCCCCTCCAGCCCGGCGGTGACCTCCTCGGCGAGCGTGTACACGTCCACCTGGGCACGGCCGCAGCTCGGGCAGGAGACGATCTCCAGGCCGCGCTCGCGCAGCCCCAGGGACTCCAGGATCTGGGCGCCGACCTTGACCTCCTCGGCGGGCGGGGCGGACAGGGACACCCGGATGGTGTCACCGATCCCCTCCGACAGCAGGGCGCCGAAGGCCACGGACGACTTGATGGTGCCCTGGAAGGCCGGACCGGCCTCGGTGACGCCCAGGTGCAGCGGGTAGTCGCAGGCCTGCGACAGCAGCCGGTAGGCGTTGACCATCACGACCGGGTCGTTGTGCTTGACGGAGATCTTGATGTCCCGGAAGCCGTGCTCCTCGAACAGCGAGCACTCCCAGAGCGCCGACTCCACCAGCGCCTCCGGGGTGGCCTTGCCGTACTTGGCGAGCAGACGCTTGTCGAGCGAACCGGCGTTGACGCCGATGCGGATCGGGGTGCCGGCCTCGGAGGCGGCCTTGGCGATCTCCGCGACCTTGTCGTCGAACTTCTTGATGTTGCCCGGGTTGACGCGCACGGCGGCGCACCCGGCGTCGATCGCCGCGAACACGTACTTGGGCTGGAAGTGGATGTCGGCGATCACCGGGATCTGCGACTTCCTGGCGATGATCGGCAGCGCGTCGGCGTCCTCGTTGGTCGGGACGGCCACGCGGACGATCTGACAGCCGGAGGCGGTCAGCTCAGCGATCTGCTGGAGGGTCGCGTTGATGTCGGAGGTGCGGGTGGTCGTCATGGACTGCACGGACACCGGCGCGTCCCCGCCCACGGGCACGTTCCCGACCATGATCTGCCGGGTCTTGCGCCGGGTCGCCAGCGGGCGCGGCGGGGTGGCGGGAATACCGAGATCAATGGTCACGCTTGGTTCACCTCGTCTGCCGCCGGAGGGAGGGCGGCACTTGATGTCGTCCGATTCGTGGAGAAGGGCGCGCACGGCGGCGCCCGGAGGCGTGTCCGGGTGCTCCGTCTCGGTGGCCTCCGCCACGGCGGCGATCCCGGTACGCGACCTCCAGGTTACCCGCCCTTGGGGCGACACACGGCCCTTCGTGGCCGCGCTCACACCAGTTCAACCGGTGTTCATCCCTCGGGGACGGTTCGGGGGCGGCTCCGAGCCGCCCCCGAGGGGTCAGCCGAACAACCGCACGGGGTTGATGAGGTCGGCCACGAGGAGGATGACGCTGAAGACGAAGAAGCAGCCGACGATCACATAGGCCACCGGTGTCAGCAGCGCCACGTCCACCGGCCCCGGGTCCGGTCTCCTGAACAGCCGTGCCGTCCACTTCTTGACGGACTCCCAGAGCGCCCCGGCCATGTGCCCGCCGTCCAGCGGCAGGATCGGGAGCATGTTGAAGGCGAAGAGGAACAGGTTGACGCTGGCCAGGATGCTGATCATGATCGCCACGGTGTCGATCACCGGCAGGCCCTGCGACATGATCTCGCCGCCGATGCGGGAGATGCCGACGATGCCCACCGGGGAGTCCTCGGTGCGCTGCTCGCCCAGGAAGGCGGCGCCGAACACCTCGGGGACCCGGCTGGGCAGGGCGATGATCGCCTCACCCACACCGACCAGCATGGTGCCGACCTCGGAGACCGACTCCCCCACCGTCAGCGGCTGGCGCTCCTGGACGAACACCACGCCGAGGAACCCGACGACCTCGGTGGCGGCCACCCGGCGCCCCTGCTCGTCGTAGACGAGGTCACCCCGCTCGTCGGTGTCGTAGACGATGTCGCCCTGGGAGTTCCGGGCGGGCAGCTCGTTCTCGACGATGTCGACGTCGGTGGTGAAGCGCTCGCCGTCGCGTTCGATCTCGAACTCGGTGCTGCCGAGGGACTGACGGATCTGTCCGTTCACGGTGTCGCCGGTCACCGGCTGGCCGTCGATCGAGACGATCACGTCGCCCGGCTCCAGGCCCGCCTCGTGGGAGGGGGTGGGCGCGAACTCGTCGGTGCACTCGGTGGCGGTCACTCCGGCGGGGACGACGCACTCGCGGACCGACCCGATCTGCGGGGTCTCCTGGTGCACGCCGATGCCCATGAAGAGCACGCCGAGCAGGATGATCGCGAGCACGAGGTTCATGCCCGGACCGGCGAACATGACGATCAGGCGCTTCCAGGGGGCGCGCTGGTAGAACTGCCGGTCCTGGTCCTCGGGGGAGAGCTCCATGTAGGAGGCCTCGCGGGCGTCCTCGGCCATCGCCCGCCAGCGGGACATCTTCCGGGCCCCGGTGTCCCGCCGTTCCCTGGCGGGCGGCAGCATGCCGACCATGCGCACGAAGCCGCCCAGCGGGACGGCCTTGATGCCGTACTCGGTCTCGCCCCTGCGCACCGACCACAGCGTCTTGCCGAAGCCCACCATGAACTCGGTGCACTTGATCCCGAACATCTTGGCCGTGGACATGTGGCCGAGCTCGTGCCAGGCGATCGAGAACAGCAGTCCCACGACGAACAGGACGATCCCGACCACGGTCAGCAGAACGACCATGCATCTCTCCTCAAGCCGATGTCGGTCCTCAGCCGCGGGTGAGCAGCTCGCGCGCGCGGGTTCGGGCCCAGGTGTCAGCGGCGTACACGTCGTCCAGGGTCAGGGTCGAGGTACCCGGATGGTCCGCCCGCCGGTGTTCAGAGACTACCTGGGAGACAGTGTCCATGATGGCCGGGAACGCGAGGTTTCCCTTGAGGAACGCGTCCACCGCCTCCTCGTTGGCGGCGTTGTAGACGGCGGGCGCCGTGCCGCCCGCCGCGCCGACCTCGGCGGCCAGCCGCACGGCGGGGAAGGCCTCGTGGTCCAGCGGCTCGAAGGTCCAGCTCTGGGCGCGGGTCCAGTCCATGCCGGGGGCGGCGTCGGGGACGCGGTCGGGCGCGCCGATCCCGTAGGCGATCGGGATCATCATGCTGGGCGGGCTGGCCTTGGCCAGGGTGGTGCCGTCCACGTACTCGACCATGGAGTGCACGACCGACTGCGGGTGCACGACGACGTCGATCCGGTCGAAGGGCACGTCGAACAGGAGGTTGGCCTCGATCACCTCCAGGCCCTTGTTGACCAGGGTCGCGGAGTTGACGGTGATGACCGGTCCCATGCTCCAGGTGGGGTGGGCCAGCGCCTCGGCGGGGGTGACGCCGGTGAGCTCCTCGGCGCGTCGGCCCCGGAAGGGACCGCCGCTGGCGGTGACGACCAGGCGGCGCACGTCGGCGCGGGCGGCGTGGACCAGGCCCTGCGCCGGGCTGGTGAGCTCGTCCTCGGGCAGGTGGGGGAAGCACTGGGCGATGGCGTAGTGCTCGGAGTCGACCGGGATGATCTGGCCGGGCGCGGCGAGGTCGCGCACCAGGGGCCCGCCGATGATGAGGGACTCCTTGTTGGCCAGGGCGAGGGTGGTCCCCGCGCGCAGCGTGGCCAGGGTGGACTCCAGCCCCAGGGCGCCGGTGATCCCGTTGAGGACGACGTCGCAGGGGTGCGCGGCCAGCGCGGCGACACCCTCCGCTCCGACCAGGACCTCGGCGTCGCTGCCCTGCTCGCGCAGCAGGCGGGTGAGGTCGGCGGCGCGGGCGGGGTCCGCCACGGCCACGTGCCCGACCCCGAGCTCCACGGCCTGCTTGGCGAGCAGGTCGGCGCGGCCTCCCCCGGCGGCCAGGCCCACGACCCGGAAGCGCGCGGGGTTGCGCTGGACGATGTCGACGGCCTGGGTCCCGATCGAGCCCGTGGAGCCGAGGATCACTACTGTTCGCTGCTGTTCTTCTCGCACCCCTCCATTGTCGCGCACCCGGCGGCCCAGCGCCGGGGCCCTGTGGACAACCCCCGGGTACGGCCGGGCGAACCCTCGGTGTGGGCGGCGCACGGCGGGCAGCGGGGAGGGGGAGCCCCGGTGGCAGGCACCGAGGTGGAAGCCGGTCCGCCGCACGAGCGCACCCCGGCGGCGGGCACGGGGACAAACCCTCACAGTGCGACAGCGGCGCGGGAGCGCACTCCGGGGAGGCGCGCGCCCCGGGTCTTTACAAAGGGCGGTGGATCGCCTAACTTGACTGGCGAGTAAGTTACCTCACAGTACAGTGCGACGCCGATCACCGCCGGTGCGTCCGGCTCCCCCGATGGTGCTGGCGCGAGCGACCATCGGAGCCTCCCCCGCCCCCACCCCAGAGGTTCCCGCCATGCCCTCAGTCAGCATCTCTCCCCCACCCCGAGAGCGCGCCCCCTTCGGCACGCGACTCCACGCCCTCTCCGCCACAGCCGTGGCGGCCGCCGTCGCCGTGGCCGCGCTGTCACCGGCCCCCGCCTCGGCGGTGACGATCTCCTCGACCATCAGCTACGAGACGATCGTCAGCCATGACGGCACCGAACTGAAGGCGAAGGTCATCACCCCCACCGACGCCGAGGGCCCGCGCCCGCTGCTCGTCATGCCCTCCGCCTGGGCCACCCCGCACATCCTGTACGTCGGCGCGGCCAAGAAGCTGGCCGAGGAGTCCGGATACCAGGTCGTCGCCTACACCTCGCGCGGGTTCTGGGACTCCGGCGGCGGCGTCGAGGTGGCCGGACCCGAGGACCGGGCCGACGCCAGCGCCGTCATCGACTGGGCCCTGGAGAACACCGAGGCCGACGCCGACCGGATCGGCATGGCGGGCATCTCCTACGGCGGCGGGATCAGCCTGCTCACCGCCGCCGAGGACGACCGGGTGAGGGCGGTCGGCTCCATGAGCGGCTGGGCCGACCTGGAGGCCTCGCTCTACCCCGGCCGGACCATCGACGTGCAGTCGGCCGAACTGCTGCTCCTGGCCGGGAACCTGCTCGGCACCCCCGGGGACTCCCTCCGGGAGATGGAGCGCGAGTACCGGCGCGGCAACGTCGACCCCATCCTGGAGATGGCCCCGGACCGCTCCGCCGCCACCAAGGTGGACCAGATCAACGCCAACGGGACCGCCGTCATGATGGCGCACGGATGGAACGACGGCATGTTCCCCGTCGGGCACATCGCGGACTTCTACGAGGAGCTGTCCGGCCCCAAGCGGCTCATGCTCACCCCCGGCGACCACGCCACCCCCGAGGCGTTCGGCGCGGTGGGGCTGCCCAACGAGGTGTGGGAGGACCTGGGCCGCTGGTTCGACCACCACCTCAAGGGCGAGGACAACGGCGTCGGCGCCGAGGACCCGGTGCGTGTCCGGCCCAACAACGGGAACGGCGGGTGGACCTCGCACGCCGACTGGCCCTCGGTGACGGCGTCCACCGACGAGTACCACCTCGACGAGCCCCGCTCCACCTGGGGCCGCTGGCAGAGCGACGGCGCGATGGGCGACGAGCCCGCCACGGGCTGGGACTACGGCTTCCGCACCGGGATCGGCACGACCGCGCACAGCGGCACGGTCATCCTCTCGGGGGCGCTCCAGCAGTTCTTCGACGTGCCCACCGGGGTCCTGCTGCCCACCGTCGACCGCTACCGGGCCGCGGTGTGGACCAGCCCCGCCCACCCCGAGGGCGTCCGCGTGGCGGGGACCCCCGAGGTGACGTTCACGGTGACCCCCACCGCCGCTGACCAGTCGGTCTTCGTGTACCTGTACGCGATCAACGAGCGCGGCACCGGCTCCCTGCTGAGCCACGCCCCGTACACCCTGCGCGACGCGACCCCGGGCGCGCCGGTGACGGTCGAGACCGAGCTCTCGTCGGTGGTGTGGGACGTCCCGGCCGGTCACCGTCTGGCCGTGGTGGTGGACAGCAAGGACCCCCGCTACGTCAGTGAGAGCCGGATCGGGAACCGGGTCACGGTGTCCTCTCCGGAGGAGGCGCCGACCCGGGTGACCATTCCGATCGGCTAGGCCGCGGTGGGCGCCGGTCCCGGGTTTTCACCCCTGATCGGCGCCGAAACCCCGTGTTCCGGTCAACCGGACACCACGGGCCGGGCGACCGGTCGACCCGCCTCGCGCGGGGTCGGCCGGTCGCATGCCCGAGAAAGCCGCGACACAAACCCAAAGTAGTCATCGAGTTACTCCAAGTGTGCGAAGATCGTGGTCATGACCTCGCCCACCGCACGCAGGATCCTCGCCCCGCTGGCCGCAGCCGCGGTCGCCTTCGGGGGCCTCGCCCTCATCGACCACCTGCCCGCCCCGGCCTCGGCCGTCTCCCAGGCCATCCACGCCTCCGCCGTCCTTCCGGACGCCCTCGCCCCCGAACTCCCCGCTCCCGAGAACCGGACACCGGTCTCCAGGACCGACGGGATCCACCACCAGGCGGGGGCCGTGACCGGCGAACAGCGCACCGCCGTCCTCGACTACTGGACCAGCGACCGCATGGCCGCCGCCCAGCCGATCACCAGCCTCGTGGAGTCAACCCTGGGGCTGACCGACCCGCTCCAGGGGACCGCCGACGTCGAGCCGCAGGCGTCCAGCCCCAACAGCGACGGCGAGCGCTGGAACGACGGCGGCAAGGTCACCCAGACCACCGGCAAGGTGTACCTGACCATGGACGGCCGCGACTTCACCTGTTCGGCCTCGGTCGTGGACTCCGCCAACAAGAGCACCCTGGTGACCGCCGGGCACTGCGCCAAGGACGGCAGGGGCTCCTGGGCCCAGAACTGGACCTTCGTCCCCGGGTACTCCTCCGGCGACAGCCCGCACGGCAAGTTCACCGCCCGCGACCTCATGGTCGCCCCGCAGTGGTCCGACCGGGCCGACGACAGCTACGACTTCGCGATGGTCGTGCTCAACGAGGACGGCGGCACCCCGGTGCAGGACCGGGTCGGCGCGCAGAAGCTGTCCTTCTCCACGTGGTCCGAGCAGAACGTGAACAACGGGGTGCAGGTCTACACCTTCGGCTACCCGTCCGCCTCCCCCTACGACGGCCGCGAACTGCACTACTGCTCCGGCCGGACCGTCCCGGACACCGGCGGCACCACGGCCAACGGGGTGCGCTGCACCATGACCCAGGGCTCCAGCGGCGGCCCCTGGTTCACCGACTTCGACACCGCGACCGGCCAGGGCACCATCTCCTCGGTGGTGAGCTTCAAGTACGCCGACGACCGCAGCACCCAGTACGGCCCGCGCCTGGGCGCCGAGGCCAAGCGCCTCTACGACCACGCGGCGCGGCTCTAGAGGGCCCCTGCGGCGCCCGGGGCCCCGGGGTCACGACGGGGGCGGGGGGCGGCCGGCCCCCCGCCCCCCCCCCCCCCCCCCCCCCGGCGCCCGGCGGCCCCAAAGGTCGGTCCCCCGGGGGCCGAGGGCCCCCGCCGGGGTGG